>CANQTR010000012.1 GCA_947626805.1 uncultured Clostridia bacterium | reverse complement strand
TCGATGTCGTAGGAGATACGGCTGACGATGTCGCCGGTCGGGTGGGTGTCGAAGTAGGAGACCGGCAGGGTCGTGAGCGTTTCGAACAACTGCTTGCGCATACGGTAGGTGATACGCTGACTGAGGTTGGTCATAAGGAAGGTCAGCAGGTAGGCGAGCACCGCCGAACAGCCGTAGCAGAGCAGCATGCGCCAGAAACTCGCCCAGACCACGTCCAGTTGCACCCCGTTTTCGAGGCTGATGGCGTCGATTCCCTGCCCGAGGTATTGCGGACCGAGCAGGGCGAGGTAGTTCGCGAGCAGGGAGCAGACGACAGCCGGCAGGGCGAGCGGCCAATTCTGCAGCAGGTACCCGAACAGGCGCGGGAGCAGGTGCGCTCTGGATTTTTTCTTCGGCTCAGTCAAGAATCGCACCCCCCATCTGTGAATCGCTGATTTCCCGGTAAATTGCACAGGTTTCGAGCAATTTCTCGTGCTTGCCCATGCCGGCGAGTCTGCCGTCCTCCAGCACGAGAATCAGGTCCGCGTGCTTGACCGAACTGACCCGTTGCGCGACGACGACCGACGTCACCCCCGTGACCTCCTTCGCGATGGCGGCGCGGAGATTCGCGTCCGTGCGGTAGTCCAGCGCGGACGAGGAGTCGTCGAGGATGAGGATTTCCGGATTCGCGGCGAGCGCGCGGGCAATCAGCAGCCGTTGTTTCTGCCCGCCGGAGAGGTTCGCGCCCTTTTGCGCAAGGATGTGGTCATAGCCGTCCGGCAGGGCGGAGATGAACGGGTCGGCTTGCGCGATTTTCGCGGCGCGGACGACGGCTTCGTCCGGCAGGTCCCGTCCGAAACGGATATTTTCGCGAATCGTGTCCGCGTAGAGGAAATCGTTCTGCATGGCGACGCCGAAGAGCGTGTGCAGGGTCTCCTCCGGTATCGTGCGGACGTCCTTCCCGCCGATACGGACGGCGCCGCCGTTCACGTCGTAGAACCGCATGAGCAGGTGGGTCAGGGTGGTTTTTCCGCTGCCGGTCGAGCCGATGATGCCGAGCGTTTGCCCTTTTTGCAGGGAAAAGGACAGGCGGTCTATCAGCGGCTTGCCGGGGAGATAGGAGAAGGAAACGTCGTCGAAAACCAGATACGGCTCGCCTTCGCGGGGCGGAAACTCGGATTCCGGCAGGACGGCGAGGTCCTTCGGCGCGTCGACCACCTCGGCGATACGCCGGGCGGAGGCGGCGCTCTTGGTATAGAGCATGAAAATACGCGTGACGGAAAGCGTTGCGTTGGAAATCATGGTGAAATATTGCGTGAAGGCGATGATACGTCCGGGGGCGGTCTGCCCGTCGAGGACGCGGTAAGCGCCGAGCAGCATGACGAAGGTAATGCCGAGGTTCATCAGCAGGTTCATGATGGGGTTGACGGACCCCATCGTCAGCGCGGCGCGCCGGTCGGCCTTCACGAGGCGGCGGTTGACCGCGTCGTAGCGTTCGTGTTCCTTTTCGACGCGGGAAAGCGCCTTGATGACCCGAATTCCTTGCGCGTCCTCGCGGACGACGCGAATCATTCCGTCGACCGAGCGCTGCACGGCGGCGTACAACCGCGACCCGCAACGGGAAACCAGGTAGACGGCGCAAAAAATCATCGGCATGACCGCGAGCATGATGAGCGACAGGAACGGGTCCATGACCAGCGTGACGAAAATGCCCCCGACCAGCAGCAGCGGGGCGCGGACGCCGAGCCGCTGCATTTGCCCGATGAAGGCGTGGACGTTGTAGGTGTCGGTGGTGATACGGGCTTCCAGCGACGGGACGGTGAACGCGTCGATTTGGCTTGCGGAGAGGGTCATCGTGCGGTGAAACAGGTCGTGCCGAATCCGTTCCGCGCCGTCCCGCGCGACGCGGGACGCCATGCGGTTCGCTTTCACGTTCGCAAGCATCGCGAGCAGGGCGCACAGCACCATCGCGGCCCCCCACACGAGAATCATGCTCAGCCGCCCGTCGTGCGGGACGACCTCGTCGACGATATGGCTGAGGATATACGGTAGCGCAAGCTCGATAAGCGTGCCGAAACATTTGATGGACAGCCCCAGTAACATCGCTTTCCCGAACGGACGAAGGTAGCGATACAGGAATTTCATCCGGGTCATTCACCTCGGTTTCCGAAATCCTGTTCAGTATACACCATTTTGCGGGAAATGTCAAATCCGTTCGGCAAATTTTTCTTGACAAAACCGCCGGGAAGTGGTATGCTGGATTCGTAAGAAATTCACGGAAACAAAAAATTGCAAAGGAGACAGACGTATGCGCGCAAAGGTCTATTTTTCAAAGGAAATCACGCCGGAAAAGGTGCTGGAACTGTACCGTGCGCTGGGAAAGACCCTGCCGGGCAAGGTGGCAATCAAGGTGCATTCCGGGGAGGTCGGCAACCAGAACTTCCTGCACTCGGACTTCTGGAAACCGGTCGTCGACGCGGTCGGCGGGACGGTCGTCGAATGCAATACCGCCTATGACGGCGAGCGCAACACCACCGAAAAGCACCGCAAGGCCATTCGTCTGCACGGCTGGGACCGGTACTTCCCGTTCGACCTGATGGACGCGGAGGGACCGGATTTGGAGCTCGCCATTCCGAACGGGCGGGTCATTCAAAAGAATTTCGTCGGGAAAACCCTGCAAAACTACGATTCCATGCTGGTTCTGTCCCATTTCAAGGGGCACCCGATGGGCGGCTACGGCGGCGCGCTCAAGCAACTGTCCATCGGCGTCGCGTCGTCCTACGGCAAGGCGTATATCCACGGGGCGGGCGTCCCGGAGGAGATGTGGACGGCGGACCACGACGCGTTCCTGGAATCCATGGCGGACGCGGCGTCCTCGGTCGTCGGGTTCTTCGGCGGGAAACTGCTGTACGTCAACGTGATGAAGAACCTGTCGGTGGATTGCGACTGCTGTGCAGTCGCGGAGGACCCGTGTATGCGGGACGTCGGCGTCCTCGCGTCGGACGACCCGGTGGCAATCGACCAGGCGTGTTTGGATTTGGTCTACGCGGCGACGGACGACCCCGGGCAGAAACATTTTCTGGAACGCGTCGAGAGCCGGAACGGGGTGCATACGATTGAGGCGGCGGCCGCGCTCGGTTTCGGTACGCGGGAATACGAATTGATTACGCTGTGAAACGTTTGACGGATACGGAGGTGTTTTGAGATGCCGGGACCCGGAGGAGGAAGAAGCGGCGGAGGCTTTGGCGGCGGTTCGCGCGGCGGGGGCGGCGGAGGCTCTCGCGGAGGGGGATTCGGCGGCGGTCCGCGCCCGGGTGGTTTCCGCGGTCCGCGCCCGGGCGGTTTCCGCGGTCCGCGTCCGGGCGGATTCGGCGGTCCGCGCTATTGGGGACCGCGCCCGTATTACGGGGGCGGCGGCTGTCTCGGCGGGCTTGCGGGCATGATTTTAGGCCCGATTCTGCTCGTGGTGGTTTTGGTGCTCGTCCTGTCCGGCGTGATTGGGTCGGCGTTTTCCGGCGTGTTCAGCGGCGGCGAGGTCAACTATGACGAGGCGTCGTTCCAGACGTATGCCGACGAGCAGTACGCCGCGGAATTCGGCTCGTCCTCGGCGTATGAGAACAACCTGCTTATCGCGTTCCTCGTCAACGAGGAGGCGGACGGCTATTACGCGATTGCGTGGGTGGGCGACAACATTCAAAGCGACATTTCCGCTCTGTTCGGGAACGAATATACCGCGTTCGGACGTGCGATTCAGAACGCGGTCAACGATTCCTATTACGCGTATTCGCTCGACACCAATCTCGCGGCGGCAATGGACGTCATGACGAACGAAGTGACGGCGCTGGGACTGGAGTCCTCCTTCCGCGACGGGTCGTCCGGGGCGGACGCGTCGAAGTCCCATGTGACCAACCATACCGATTTGTCCATTACGGCGGAAACCGTCGACCGTTCCCTCGAAAACTTCACCGAGCAGACCGGAATCCCCGTCGTCATCGTCGTCGACGATATGGAAACGGTGTTCGGGAAGACCGTGCCGTTGGGGGACGTCTTTGTCGTGTTCGCGACGGTCGGCGTCGTCGCGCTCGCGGTGTTCTGTATCGTCCGTTCGGTCCGCCGTCGGAAAGCGGAGCAGGAACAGCAGGACGCGTCGCGGAATCGCTATCGTCATGACGAATGAAATTTTCAAAAAAAGCCACGGTGCGTGCTCGCGCGCCGTGGTTTTCTTTTTACGGTTCGGGTTCGTTTCCAACGTAGTAGACGTTGCAGAGCCCAAAATCCGCGAACAGGCGGCATTCGGAAAAGCCGAACGCGGACTGCACCGTTTGCGGGAAGGGGGCGTCCTCGCCGCAAAACTGGAACACCAGCACCCCGCCGGATGTGTCCTGTCCGTCGAAGATTTGCCGGAACGTTTCTTCCGTGCAGGCGGGGTCGCGCGTGACGTAGGAGGCGTCGAGCAGGGAGAACAGGTACACGTCGTCGAGGAACCGGTCGCAACACGAATTGATGCAGTAGACGGCGGGCAGTTCGTGCGCGTCCTGCACCCGCGAAACGGCTTCCTGCCGGTCGGCGTACAGCGATTTCGGCTCGTCCCCGGCGACGGCGGGGAGCGCGACGGACAGCACCAGCAATAGGGAGAGCAGGACGCAAACGGTCCGCGGTTTCAGGACGCCGGCGAGCAGGCGGAGAAAGACGAAAACCCCCAGAACGGTTAACAGTCCGCACACCGGCAGGAAGTACCGCAACGTCCCGTACGGGGAAACGAACGCGACGACCGCCGTATAGAAGGCGACGGGGAGCGCGACGGTCCGAAACGCTTTTTCGCGGGGAAAGACCGTCGTTTCCCGTTTTTTGCGGCGAATGCGGGCGTAAATCGCGCACCCGGCGCCGATGAGGAACATCAGGAACAGCGTGCGGTTGAACGCATAGCAGTCCAAATCATAGACGGAGGCTCCGATATTGATGACGCGCTCGAGCGGGCGGAACACGCTTTGCAGCGCCTCTTTTCCGCGATAGCCGACGAACAGGTGCAGGAGCGAGAACGGAAAAATCGCGACGGACGCGCCCCCCGCGGCGACGAGCGTCAGCAGATAGAAAACCAGTTCCCGCGTTCGCTTTCCCCGCGCGAGCCGCACGACGGTCAGCAGGGCGAGCGGCGCGAGAAAGAGCAGGTAGTAGTAATGCGTCAGCGATCCGCACAGCGCGGCGACCCCGACGGCGGGCAGGAGCGGATAGAGCGTTTCCCGTTCGCCGGCGCGGAGGTGCAGCCAGAGCGTCAGCAGGACCCAGACCCCGGTCAGGGCGTACATACGGAGGAGCACCACCGACGAGAACGCCGCCATGGTCAGGGACGCGAGCGCGGTAAAGAGGAAAGCGGTCTCCGGGCGGGAGAACAGCCGCTTGCAGACCGCGTACAGCAGAAGGACCGTCGGTATCTGCAGCAGCAGGTTGAGCAGGACACCCGGCCAGAACGCGACCCGTCCGGGCGACAGGTTCAAAAACAGCCGCAACAGGAGGTAATAGAGCGGGGGGTGCACGTCGTCGCGCTGATTGACGTAGACCGCCTGCAGGTCGCCGCGCTGTTCCTCGCCGAGGGACAGGTAGTCGGCGTAGTAGTCCGCGCCGTGCCAGGAATCATAGAAATCCGGGTTTTCCGTCAGGTCGACGCGGTCGTATTGACAAAGGCCGAGGGAGTACGCCTCGTCCATGTGCAGGTATGCTTTTTTCGTTCCGACGAGCGCGTAGACGGCGAGCAGGACGCAAAGCAGGGCCGCGAGCGACAGCCGTTCGCGTTTCGCGGAGAACGGTTTTTCGGACATTCCGGGACCTCCTGTCGGGTTTTGCCGAAAAGGCAGGAAAGAAAAAGGGGGAAGGCGCGAACGGCCTTGCCCCTCCGCTTTTTCTTTTTTCAGCCCTCGGCCTTTTCGAAATCTTCCTTACCGGCGCCGCAAAGCGGGCAGACGAAGTCCTCCGGCAAATCCTCGAAACTGGTGCCGGGTTCGATGCCGTTGTCCGGGGACCCGGCCTCCTCGTCGTATTCCCAACCGCAAAGTTCACAAACGTATTTCATATCGGTATCCTTTCCTGCATGATATTTTACGCCATAGCATAGCACAACCGAAAGGTCTTGTCAAGAGCCTGAACGGATTTTTTTTACGCATTTCCGTCGGCGGAGGTCTGCCCCGACGTGTCGGACGGCGCGCCGGACGAGGCGTCCGGGGGTTGCGCGGCATTGCGCTCGGCGAGGGCGAGTTGTTCGTCCGTACAGGGCGCGGACGGCGTCGGGCGGTGCTGTTTGAGTTCGAAAACCGGGGTTTTCGGCAGGGTGACGGTGCAGACCTTCTCCTCTTTGTCGTACTGCACGGTCAGACCGGTGACGTAATTCTCCAGCAGGGAAACCGGGAGCAGGTAGTCGTCCCCTTCGAACAGAATCGGCGACGCGAGCCGGACCGGGGTCCCGTTGACGCGCACGAGGGAGGAATCCCGACTGCACTGGATACTGCCCGTTTCCCCGTCCGCGCCGGGCAGGAACAGCGTGACCTGTTCGCCGTCCCCCGCGACGCCGAACGAGCAGGGTCCGGCGAGGACGGAATAGGGGATATAGAGCCCGTAGCGGTTGTTCGCCTGATTGACCGAATAGGTCTTGACTTTGGTTTTTCCGTCGCTTTCGAGGAGCTGTAATTCGTAAAGGGCGGTATTTTTCGGCGTCGTACCGAATGAATACCAGAGAAAGACGGCGATAATCAACACGGCGATGACGTAGAGGACCAACGCGACCGTGAGAATGGCGAGCAGGAGTTGCGCGCCCCGCCTCTCCCCCGCGGACAGCGAACGCTTTCGGTTCGGTTTGCGCGCGGGACCGTTTTTCGCGGGCTTGCCGGGTGCGGGCTTCCTTTGCGCCGGTCTGCCGGAATTGCCGGGTGCGGGCATGCTGTTTTCCCCCTTTCCTCTGTTCTGCATTTCATTATAGCGGAAACCGACCGGAAAGTAAAGGGGGTAAACGGAACCTTTTCAAAATTTTTTCCATAAGATGTAACATCGCGGCTTTTGCGCCGGGGCGGCGTAGGTGCCGCGCGAAAGGAGACTGCTTGAAGTTGAGTGACCTGACCAAACGATTTTCCGACAGCGCGAAACGGGCGCTGGGGGCGGCGCTTTCGCTCGCCAAGGAACTGGGGCATACCTATATCGGTAGCGAGCATTTGCTCGCCGGAATCGTCGCGGAGCGGGAGAGCACCGCGTCGCGTCTGCTGACCGAACGCGGGGTGACGGAGTCGGAAATGCGCCGCCGTATCGTCGGCATCGTCGGCACCGGAATGCGAAGTGCGGTCACGACCGAGGATTTGACGCCGACCTGCCGCCGTATCCTCATGCGGGCGTCGCTGCTGGTGCGCGGGAACGGGCGGAACGCGCTCATCGGCGCGGAGCATTTGCTCATGGCGCTTTTGCAGGAGGAATGTGTCGGCAAGCGGCTTGCGGAGGGGTGCGGCGCGGACGCGAACGAGTTGCTGGACATTCTCGAGGAACTCTACGGGCGGGGCGCGGACGGACGACCGGACCGCCGCGTCGACGCCGAACGGGTGCGCAAAAGCACGCCGACGCTGGACAAAAACGCGGTCAACCTGACCGAAAAGGCGCTGTTCGGGCGCACCGACCCGGTTGTCGGGCGGGAAAAGGAGGAGGAGCAAATCATCAGTATTCTGCTTCGCCGCACCAAGAACAATCCCTGCCTCGTCGGGGAGGCGGGGGTCGGAAAGACGGCAATCGTCGAATCGGTCGCCGCGCGCATCGCGGAGGGGCGGGTCCCGGAGGCGCTCCTCGGCAAGCGTATCATGAGCCTGGAACTCGCGTCCATCGTCGCGGGGACCAAGTACCGCGGGGAATTCGAGGAGAAGATACGGAGTATCCTCGCCGAAGCGCGTGAGGCGGACGACGTGATACTGTTCATCGACGAACTGCACACCATCGTCGGCGCGGGGGCGGCGGAAGGCGCCATCGACGCGTCGAATATCCTCAAGCCCTCGCTCGCCCGCGGGGAAATCAAACTCATCGGCGCGACCACACAGAAGGAATACAAGCGCTGTATCGAGAAGGACGCGGCGCTCGACCGGCGGTTCCGGCGGGTGTCGGTGGAGGAACCGACCGAGGAGGAATGTTTGCGTATCCTGTACGGTCTACGGGAGAAGTACGAAACCTTTCACGGGGTGCGGCTGTTGCCGGAGGCGCTCGAAAGCGCGGTGCGGCTGTCGGCGCGGTATATCAGCGACCGCTACCTGCCGGATAAGGCCATCGATTTGATAGACGAAGCGGCAGCCTGCAAGCGCATGCGGGGCGGGACGGCGGTGACGGCGGAGGACATCGCCGCGTCGGCGCAGGAAAAGACCGGTATCCCGCTGACGGCGCTCAAGGACAGCGAGGCGGAACGCTTGCGGCGGCTGGAGAGCGGGCTGAAGGAGCGCATTCTCGGACAGGACGGCGCGGTCGAGGCGATTTGTTCCGCCTTGCGGCGCGCGGGGACCGGCGTGCGGGAATCGGAGAAACCGGCGAGCAGTTTCCTGCTGATAGGGCCGTCCGGCGTGGGAAAGACCGCTTGCGCCAAAGCGCTCGCCGAACTGCTCTACGGCAAGGATTCGTTCGTGCGGCTGGATATGACCGAGTACGCCGAGCCGCACAGCGTTTCCAAACTCATCGGCGCGCCGCCCGGCTACAGCGGCTACGGGGAGGGCGGATTCCTGACCGAGCGCGTCCGCCGCAAGCCGTATTCGCTGATTCTGTTCGACGAGGTGGAAAAGGCGCACCCGGAGGTGCGGGCGTTGCTGCTGCAGATTCTCGACGAGGGCAAACTGACCGATTCCGCCGGGCTGACCGTCAGTTTCCGCAACGCGGCGGTGGTGCTGACCGCGAACCTCGGCGAGGGCGCGTCCGGCATCGGGTTTTCGTCGTCCGAGGCGGTGGGAAACGCGGCAAGATTGCGGGCGGAGGCGTTGCTTTCGCGGGAACTGGTCGACCGCGTCGACGAGCTCGCGGTGTTCCGTCCGCTCGGGCGCGACGCGCTCGAACAGGTCGCCCGGAGCGGGGTCCGTAGTTTCGCGGAACGGTTGCGGCAGAAGGGAATCGGCGTGCGGTTCGACGAGAGTTTCCTTTCGCAGGCGCTTGCCGGCGCGCAGGCGCGGCTTTCGTCGCAGGGCGGCGCGCGGGAGGTCCGGCGGCAGGCGGTACGCGCGGCGGAGGAACTGGTGAGCGGCGGTATCCTCGACGGGAGCGTCGGGACCGATTGCGACGTGTTGCTTTGCGCCGAGAACGGGCGGTACGAGATGAAAATTTCGCAAAAAAGTTGTCAGACCCCTTGACAAGCGGGAAAAAATGTGTATAATAAGCCTGTAAAGCATTTCCCTTTACAGGCTCGCTTTTTGCGGTCGAAAGGCGGAATGCCATCCGCACGCGGCGGGGAAAGGGAAGAGCGGGACGATGGAAGAACGGCGGGAAACGCTTTGCAGACTGCTGGACTGCTATGGGGGCGCGCTCTCGGCGCGGTGCCGGGACGTCCTGAGCGCTTACTACGCCGAGGACCTTTCGCTCGCGGAAATCGCCGAAAACGCGGGAATCACGCGGCAGGCGGTGCACGACGCGATTCGCCGCGGGGAAAGCGATTTGTTCGCGTGGGAGGCGGCGCTCGGGTTTCTGGAGAAACGCGAAAAACTGTTCGCCGTCGCTGACCGGCTTTCCAGGAGCGAACGCGCGGAGGACCGTGCGCTCGCGGCGGAACTGACCGCTATCCTGACGGACGAAAGATAGGAAGGAGAAACACGGATGTTTTCCAGTTTGGCGGAGAAACTGTCCGACGCGTTCAAAAAACTTCGCAACAAAGGCAAGCTGACCGAGGCGGACGTCAAGGCGGGCATGCGGGAAATCAAACTCGCCCTGCTGGAGGCGGACGTCAACTTCAAGGTCGTCAAGGCGTTCGTGAACAAGGTGTCCGAGCGTGCGGTCGGGTCGGAAGTGCTCGAGAGCCTGTTGCCCGGCCAACAAATCGTAAAGATTGTCAACGAGGAACTGATTTCCCTCATGGGCGGGAGCAACGCGAAACTCGCGGTCGCGCCCAAGCCGCCGACGGTTATCCTGATGTGCGGACTGCAGGGTTCGGGCAAGACCACCCACACGGCGAAACTCGCGAAACTGCTCAAAAAGCAGGGCAAGAACCCGTTGCTGGTCGCTTGCGACATCTACCGTCCCGCCGCCATCCGGCAATTGCAGGTGGTCGCGGAGCAGGTCGGGGCGCCGGTGTTCGAGCGCGGGACGCAAAGTCCGCCGAAAACCGCGCAGGAGGCGGTCAAATACGCGGTCAAATACGGCTACGATACCGTTCTGATCGATACGGCGGGCCGCCTGCACGTCGACGAAGCGCTCATGGAGGAACTCAAGCAGGTGCGGGACGCGGTCGAACCGACCGAAATCCTGCTGGTCGTCGACGCGATGACCGGGCAGGACGCCGTCAACGTCGCCGAGCGGTTCAACGAACTGCTCGACATCACCGGCGTGATTCTGACCAAGCTCGACGGCGACACCCGCGGCGGCGCGGCGCTCTCCGTGCGGTATGTGACCGGCAAACCGATTAAGTTCGTCGGCACCGGCGAAAAGCTGGACGCGCTGGAGCCGTTCTATCCGGATCGCATGGCGTCGCGTATCCTCGGCATGGGGGACGTGCTGACGCTGATTGAAAAGGCGGAGGCGGCGATTGACGAAAAGAAGGCCGCCGAAATGGAACGCAAGCTGCGGGAGCAGTCGTTTACGCTCGAGGACTTCCTCGACCAGCTCGAACAGTTGCGCGGCATGGGGTCGATGGAGCAGTTGCTCGGCATGATGCCCGGTATCAAGCCCGGCGCGCTGAAGGACGCGAAAATCGACGAAAGGGCGCTTTTCCGCACGGAGGCAATCATTCGTTCCATGACGCCCTACGAGCGGACGCACCCGCAAGCGCTCAATTCCTCCCGCAAGAAGCGCGTCGCCGCCGGCAGCGGGACGTCCGTCGAGGAGGTCAACCGCCTGCTCAAGCAGTACGAACAGACGCGGGACATGATGAAGAAGTTCATGGGCGGCGGCAAGAAACGCGGTCGTGGCTTTGGCGGGTTCGGCAGGCTGTTCGGCTGAAACACGAAAAACGAAAAAAGAAAAATGAACATACGGGGGAGGATTCCCCCATCCATTCGGAGGAAACACAACCATGGCAGTGAAAATCAGACTCAGAAGGCTCGGCGCGAAGAAAGCGCCCTACTACCGCATCGTCGTCGCGGATTCCCGCGCGCCCCGTGACGGACGGTTCATCGAGGAAATCGGGACCTACAACCCGATGACCAATCCGGCGACCGTGACGGTCGACGCCGAAAAGGTCAAGACGTGGATTGCAAACGGCGCGCAGCCGACGGATTCGGTGCGCAGCCTGCTCAAGAAAAACGGAGTGATTGAATGAAACAGATGCTTCTGGACCTCGTCCGGGGTCTGGTCGAGCATCCGGAAGAGGTTTCCGTTACGGAACGCGTCAACGGGGATACGGTCGTGCTGGAACTTCGCGTCGCGAAGCGGGACGTCGGCCGTGTCATCGGCCGGGAAGGTCGTATCGCCCGGAGTATTCGCACGGTCATGCGCGCGCAAGCGGTCCGGGAAAACAAGCGGGTCATCGTCGACATCCTGTGATGAGGCGGTACCTTGAGGCGGGGCGGCTGAATGCGCCGCGCGGACTGAAGGGGGAAGTGCGCTTCTCCTGCTGGTGCGACAGCATGGAGTTCCTTTCCGGGGTCGAAAAGTTATATCTGGACCCGGAAGGGAAAGCGTATCTGGAGGTGGAAAAGTGGATTCCGCGCCTTGGAACCGTCGTGTTCAAGGGGTACGGGGACCGCACGTCCGCCTCTTCGCTGACCGGGCGGACCCTTTGGTTCGACCGCGAGGACGTCCCGTTGCCGCCGGGAAGTTACTTTAACGACGACCTGATTGGGACGCCGGTTTTTGACTTGCGCGCGGAACGGACGGTCGGGCGGGTGCTTTCCGTCGAGGAACGGGGCGGGCAGGTGCTTTGGGAAATCGGGGACGGGGAGAAAACGTTCCTGTTTCCGCCGGCGCCGGCGTACCTCGTTTCGGTCAAGCCGGGCGAGGAGATTCGCGTGAACCTTATCGACGGTTTCGCGCCGGGAACGGAGGATTGAGATGCGTTTCGACGTGCTGACCCTGTTTCCGGAGCTGATGGAGACCATTTTTTCGTCGAGTATCGTCGGTCGCGCGCGGAGCGCCGGGATTCTGGACATTCGCTGTACGGATATCCGCGCTTACACGGCGGACAAGCACCGCCGCGTGGACGACACGCCCTACGGCGGCGGATACGGCATGGTGATGATGTGTCAACCCGCCGTCGACTGTATCCGCGCCGTCAAGGCGGAGGACGCGGGTCGGACGCGGACCATCTACCTGTCCCCGCAAGGGGAACTGTTCACCCAGCAAAAGGCAAGGGAACTTTGCGCATACGACCGGCTGATTCTGCTGTGCGGACATTACGAAGGAATCGACGAACGGATACTGGAACTGGAAGTGGACGAGGAGCTGTCCGTCGGGGATTATGTGCTGACCGGCGGGGAACTGCCCGCGGCAATCGTCGTGGACTGTGTTGCCCGCTTGCAGGACGGCGTGCTCGCCAATCGGGAATGTTATGAAAAGGAAAGCCTTTCGGACGGGCTTTTGGAATACCCGCAATATACCAGACCGCGGGTGTTCGAAGGGCTGGAGGTGCCGGAGGTGCTCATCAACGGCAATCACGCTCTGCAGGAGCGCTGGAAACGGGAGCAGTCGCTCGAACGCACCCGCCGAAAGCGCCCGGACCTGCTGAAGAAGGACGCCGGGGAAAGCGAATGAGAAAAGGAGAGGCGCATGGCGAAGGAGAGGGCGGCGAACCGCGAAAAGTCTGCCGGACTTCGTTCCCGTAAGGGACGGACTTCGGGCAGTCTGCTTTTGTCGCGCACCCGCCGGGCGTCTTTTCGTTGTGTCGATTGGTTCCGCAACGGTCCCGCTTCCCGGCTTTTCTGTTCCGCCGACCGGGTGGACGAGGCGTCCCGCACGGGGTTCGTCGCGTGGCTGTTCCGCGCGGTGGGGTTCCGCGAAACGGTTTCCGGTCCGTTGCGCACGGAAATCGCGTCCGGCGCTTGCGAGAGCCGGGTGTTCGCGCTCGCGGAGCGGTTGCGGCGCGCGTTCCTGCATACGCGCGTGCGCTTTTTCGGCATCGCCGGGGTGGTGTTCGCGCTGTATACGGTCGGGGTCTTTCTCGCGAAACGCTACCTGTTGCCGGAGATTGGGGAGGCGGACGCGCTGTCGCTCTGTACGGCCGCGCTTACGCTCGTCGCGTCGGTCCCGTTGCTGTTTTTCGGGAAACCCATCAATGTTTCCTGCTCGGAAAGCCAGTTTTTCCGCCGGTTCTTCATCGAATCCCTCGGCTTTGACCCGGAAGGGTTGCGGCAGGGGGAGGAGCGCGTGACGGCGCGCGGCGGAATCGCGTTCGTGGCGGGGACGCTTGCGGGGCTTGCGACGGTGTGGTTCGCGCCGCACCGGGTATTGCTGTTCCTGCTTGTACTGCTGTTCTGCTTTTGCGTGCCGGCGACGCCGGAATGTGGGTTGCTCGCGGCGGTGTTCCTGTTGCCGTTTGCGCCGCTTCGCTGGACGGGCTGCCTGACGCTTTTGACGCTGGTCGGGTATCTGCAGAAGTACTTGCGGCTCAAGCGGGCGTTTCGCGTCCGCCTGCCGGAGGTTCTGTTGCTGTTTCTGGTCGGTGCTTGCGGACTTTCGGCGGTGACGGCGGGGGACGGGTACGCGTTCGTTCGGATTTTGCTGTTCGCCTGCATTTGGGTGCTCGCGGTCTGCATGCTGACGACGGAGGCGCTCGGACGCGCCTTTCACGCGGTGCTGGTGTACGGCGGGATCGTGACGCTCGCGCTGTCCGCTTTGCGAATGGGTTGGCCGTATGTCGGCGGACTGCTTTCGGAGGTGTTCCCGGCGTGGAATTTCGGACTTCCGGCGGCGGTTTATCGGGTCGGGCTGTCCGGGACGGTGCTGGGCTGTTACCTCGCGGTGCTGTTGCCTGTCGTGCTTGCGCGGGGGCGGTGTCGGAGCGGAGCGGTCGCGCTGTTGTTCATCGCGCTGGACGCGACGCTGTTGCGGTCCGCGTGGACGGTTCTCGGCTTGCTGTTCGCGGTGTTGGCGTACGCGGTATTCGCGCACGGCGCGCCGGTGGGCGCGGCTCTGACCGGGTGCGTTTCCCTGCCGGCGGCGGTCCTGCTGCTGGGCGACCGGCTGGGGTCCGTTGTGTCCGGCTTTTCCCCGGCGGCGGGGATTTTGGCGAAAAAATATTTTCTGACCGGCGTCGGCGCCGGAGACAGCGCGCTCGCGGCGGCCGCGCTCGCGAACGGGATATTCCCGGACGGGTTCGCCGCCGGGCTGTATACGCGCTTGCTTTTGGACGGCGGCGCGGCGACGCTGTTGCTCTTTTTCGGTTGCGCGTTTTGCGCCCTGCAACGGTTGTTTACCTGTATGCGGCGGGAGAATGACCGCGAACGGGCGATGCGCTTTGGCGGGATTGCCGCGTCGGTGCCGGTATTCCTGCTCACCGCGTGGGCTGTGAACGTCTGGGCGGATTTGCGGCTGCTCGGCGTCTTTTGGTGCCTGTGCGCGTTGTCGTCGCTGACCGGAGAGCTTTACGGATACGGATTCGAAAGGGAGGCAGGGGAAACGCAATGGATTTGAATCGGAAACCCGAAAAAAGGAAACGTCGCTTCCCGCTGTTCGACGTCGCTTTGCTGTTACTGCTCGCGCTTGCCGTCGCGGCGGGAGTGTACTGGATAGCGCACCGCGGGGAGACCCCGACGGCGGAACTGGTTTGCACGGTGCGCTTTTCCGACGTGGATAACGTGTACAGCGGTACGTTCGCCGAGGGCGAAACGCTTTACGCGTCGTCCGGCGCCGCGCTCGGCGAGGTCCGCACGGTGACGGTTTCCCGCGCGATGGAGGCGTACTTCGACGCGCAGGACGCGGAACCGGACGCGGCGGGGCTTTACGCCTATACATACGCCCGTTCGGACCAAAAGAGCGACGTCCTGCTGACCGTGCACATCACGGCGGAAATGCGGAACGGCGGGTACTTCGTCGGGAACGACCGCATCGCGTCCGGCGTCTTTCTCGACGCGATGGTGCCGGGGTATCGCGGGCAGGCGCTGGTCCTGACGCTGACACGGGAGGAGGAGCAGTCATGAGCGACGAAAAAGCCAAACGGACGTCCCCCCGTATCAACGGGCTGGATATTTTGCTTTTGGTGCTGGTCCTCGCGGTCCTTGCCGCGTTGCTCGGCCGGACGTGGGTCCGTTCCCTGTTCCGGGAGGAAGGGTCCGCCATCGTGACCTACAGTTTTTCGGTCGCGGGCGTGGAGGAGCAGACCGCCGCGTATTTGCGCGAGGGCGCGACGCTGTATGCGTCGAACGGGTCCGTCATGGGCGAACTGCTCGCTTGTGTGACCGGCGACGCGACCGACGAACAGGAACTGCCGGACGGGCGGACGGTTCGGGTGCGCAACGGTTTGCGAACGGTCAGCGCGACGGCGACGGCGACCGGGTACGAAACGAACGGGTTCGTCTGCCTCAACAGCGGGACGATTCTCGTACCGGGGGAAACGGTGTACCTTTCGACCGCGGATGCCTTTTTCGCCGCGGAAATCACGAGCGTGCGCGTTTCGGAACCGTAAAACCGTTCCGCCTCGTCGGAAATCACCAAAAAACAAGGGAATCGGCGCTGTTTTTTCTGGTTTGGCGCTATTGATTTTTTCGCGCGAATTTGCTATACTATCTATAATCAATCCTCAGGAGAGTTTGTGTCATGACGAGAAAAGATGTAACCATTCGGAATGAAAAGGGGCTTCATGCGCGTCCTGCGACATTCTTTATCCAGAAGGCAAATTCCTACCGCAGTTCCATTTGGGTGGAAAACAGCGACCGTACGGCAAACGCGAAGAGTCTGCTCGGCGTGCTTTCCCTGGCCGTTTCCAAGGGCGACGTGGTCACGCTGATTGCGGACGGCGCCGACGAGGAGCAGGCTATCGCGGGGCTTTCGGAACTCATCGAGGGCTTCGAGGACTGAAAACGCGCAATTCTTCGAGCGCCAACGGGTTCGCCCGCCAATCGAAAGGAACCTGTGAAGGGTGAAATCCGTTCGGACCGCCGGGCGGATTTTTGTCATGAAAGGGGAAACGGACGGATGAACCGCGAGGAGCTGTTCGAAAAAGCAAAATTGCTCCCGCTCACGCCGGGGGTGTACCTGATGCGGAACCGGGCGGGAACGGTCATCTACGTCGGCAAATCGAAGGCTTTGCGCAACCGGGTATCGAGCTACTTTTCCCCCTCGGTACCGCACTACGGGAAAACCGAAAAGATGATTCGCTCGGTCTACGACTTTGAGGTGTACCACACGGCGACCGAACTGGAGGCGCTCCTGCAGGAGAACGCTTTCATCAAGCAGTTTCAGCCGCACTACAACATCAAACTCAAGGACAGCGTGGTCTACCCGTATATCCGCCTGTCCGCCGGGGAGTACCCCGCCCTTTCGGTCGTCTACACCCGTTCCAAAGAGGAGGGGAGCGAAAAGGACCGATATTTCGGGCCGTTTTCCTCTTCGCACGTCGCCTACGAAATCGTTTCGGCCGCGTCGCGGGCGTTCGGGCTTCCGACCTGCCGGAAATCCTTCCCGAAGGACATCGGGAAGGGTCGCCCGTGCCTGAATTACCACATCGGGCAGTGTTGCGGGCTTTGCATTCGCGGGGAGGTCAGCCCCGGGGAGTACCGCGAACGGGTCGCCGGCGCGGTGCAGTTGCTGCGCGGGGAATACGGCGGGCTGTTGCGGCGTTTGCAGGAGCAGATGGAGCAGGCGAGCGAGAACGAGCAATACGAGCGCGCCGCCCGGTACCGCGACTGCATGCGGGCGGTGAAGAAACTCGGCGACAAGCAGCAAATCGTGGCGGAACCGGACGTCGAGGCGGATATCGTGGGGACGTATCAGGACGATTTGGGCAGCGCGGTGGCGCTGCTGTTCGTGCGGGGCGGCGCAATCACCGACCGGGACTGTTTCTTTTTCGGGGCGGACGAAATCCTCGGTCCCGCCGCGCTGGAGGGGCTTTTGCAGCGGTTTTACGAGTTGCGCGGGTTCGTCCCGCGTCGGATTTGCCTGTCGACGGAATTGCCGGAGGAGGAAAGCGCCCTGCTGACCGGCTGGCTGTCCGAACGGGCGGGCGGGAAGGTGCAGCTGTACCGTCCGCAACGCGGGGAATTCCGCGCGCTGACCGACCGCGCCGACGAGAACGCCAAACAACTTCTGCTGCACAAGCGTGCCGAGGAGGAGAAGCAGGGCGGGTTCCTGCTGTCCTTCGCGCAATTTTTGCGGCTGGAAGTCGTGCCGGACCGCATTGAGTCCTACGATATTTCCAACAGCGGCGGGGAGCACACTTCGTGCGGCATGATTGTGCTGGAGCACGGGCGGTTCGCCAAGCGGCTCTATCGTTCGTTCAATATGCGCGAGGTGGAGGGGCAGAACGACGTCGCCTCCCTGACCGAGGCGTTGCGGCGGCGGTTCGGACACGACGGCGCGGAGGCGGGCTGGGAATACCCGGATCTGATTCTGATGGACGGCGGGGCGGCGCAAGTGCACGCGGCGCAAGCGGTCCTCGCGGAACGGGGATTGCAAATCCCGGTGTTCGGCATGGTCAAGGACGAGCACCACAAGACCCGCACGCTAACCGACGGGGAAAACGAGTTGTCGCTCAACCGTCGGCAGGACGTGTTCGTTTTCCTCTACAAAATCCAGGAGGAAGTACACCGCTATTCGCTTTCCCGCATGGACGCGAAACGGCGAAAGACGGTCAAGCAGTCCAGCCTGACCGCAATCAAGGGAATCGGTGACGCGAAGGCGCAGGCGTTGCTCGCGCACTTCGGCACGTTTGAACGGCTCAAGCAGGCGACGGAGGAGGAAATCCGGGCGGTCAAGGGCGTCAACGCCGAGGTGGCGCACAGCGTTTACCTGCATTTCCACGAGTGAAAAGGAGACACTAAGATGCGAATTATCACGGGCAAGGCACGCGGGCGGAAATTGCGCGCGCCGGAAGGGACGGACACCCGCCCCACGACGGAGGCCGCCAAGGAGGGAATGTTCTCGGCGGTGCAGTTCGACCTGTACGACCGCAAGGTGCTGGACTTGTTCGGCGGGACCGGACAACTTGCGCTTGAGGCGCTGTCCCGCGGGGCGGCGACGGCGGTCATTTGCGACGAATCCCGCGAGGCGGTCGCGCTCATCAAGGAGAACGCCCAGTCCACCGGGCTCATGCCCCGGTGCCGCATTCTGCAGGAGGACTGGAGGGCGTTCGTGCGGAGCGAAAAGGGGCGGGAAACGTTCGATTTGGTGCTTTTGGACCCGCCGTATCAGCCGGGTGTGCTGGACGAGGTGCTGGACGCGCTGGAAAACGCGGGACTGCTCGCGGAGGACGCGATTCTGATTTGCGAAAGCGACGCGGACGGCGTGCCGTTGCCCCGCGAAGGGTACCGTCAAAAACTGCACCGCTACGGCAAGACCCACGTTTCCATCTACCGAAAGGGGGCGGAGGAGCCGTGAGGACCGCCGTTCTGACCGGAATGTTCGACCCGTTCACGCGCGGACACGAGGACCTCGTCCGCCGCGCGCTCGCGCTGTTCGACCGCGCGGTCGTGCTGGTCAGCCGGAACGCGGAGAAACGCGCGCTGCTGCCGGAGGAGGTTCGTTTGGACGCCATTCGCGCCTGTTTCCCGGCGGAGGAGGTTTCGGTGGTCCCGCTGGAGGGCTTGTTGGCGGATTTCGTGCGGCGGTACGAGTCGCCGGTGCTGGTGCGCGGGGCGCGGAACGGCGTGGATTTCGATTACGAAACGCAGCTTTGCGCCATCAACCGGCAGCTCGGCGGAATCGACACGGTCGTTTTGCCCGCGTCCGGGGAACTTTCGCATATCAGTTCGACCTTTGCGCGGGAACTGATTCGTTACGGGAAACCGCTGGAGGGCGCGCTGCCCGCACCGGCGGCGGAGGTCGTCGGGAGGTATCTGTATGGGCATTCGGATTCGTCGCTGTGATTTGGAGTTCGTCCGCGAGCTGTTGCGCGCGCCGTTCGGGTTCAAGGGAAGAAGTCTGACCGAACTTTGGCAGACGGTCGCGAAACTGGAAGGCGAAACGCACACCGCCGTCGCCCCTTGCGTGGAGAGCGTGCTGTGGTCGGACGCGCGCGTGTTCGGCGAAAACCCGCCCGCCGTTTCCTCGGCGATGATGCTACTGGTGACAAACCGCGCGTTGCGCATGCTGGAGGGAACGTCCTTCGAAAGCCCGCCGGAGGTCATCGACGGACTGTTGCCGGAGTTGAAACGGTACGCGGAGCAGGTTTGCGGGCGTCCGGTCGCGACGACGTTCGTGCTCAACGCGCTGGTCGGCGTGGATTGCGCGCTCTGGACGCTGTACGCGCTCGAACACGGGGTCACTTCCTTCGACGGGCTTATCCCCGAATCGGCGAAACGGGCGCTGTCCTGCCGGCATGAATCCCTCGCGCAAATCCCGCTGGTGTCCTACGCGGTGCCGGAAACCGAAATCCGCTCGATGCTCGAAAGCGGCATCTCCCTGCTGAAAATCAAAATCGGCAAGGCGGTCGCCGGCGTTTCGACGCGGGAGGAGGATATGCGGGAGATGCTCGCGTGGGATATCGCCCGCTTGAAACAGGTTCATGAACTCGCCTCGCTCTACGAAACGCCGTATACCCGTTCCGGTCATGTGCTTTACTATCTCGACGCGAACGGGCGGTACGACAGCCTTTCGCGCGTGGAGGCGTTGCTCGACGCCGCCGACCGCATGGGCGCGCTGGAACGTATCGCCCTGCTGGAGGAGCCGTTCGACCCGGAAAACAAGGTCTTTGTCGGGGATTTGCCGGTTTGCGTCAATGCGGACGAATCGGCGCACGCGCTCGAGGATGTGCGGGAACGGTTGGCGCTCGGGTATCGCGCGGTGGCGCTCAAGCCCATCGCAAAGACGGTTTCCGTTTCCTTTCGCATGGCGGAGGCGATTTGCGAAGCCGGCGGGCAGTGCCTGTGCGCCGATTTGACGGTCAACCCGTTGCTCGCGGAGTGGAACAAGCAGTTCGCCGCCCGGCTTCCCGCGCTTGCGGGCATGAAGGTCGGGTGCGTCGAGATTAACGGCGACCAGAACTACACCCATTGGGCGGAACTGCAAAAACTTCTGCCGGACGGACTGGTGCCCGCCCCGCTGCAAAACGGGGTCTTCCCGCTGGACGAATCGTTCTACCGGCAGGGGAAAACGTTGTTCGCGCCGAACGGATACGCACGTTATTTTGCCAAATAAGGGAAAGGACTGTTGAACATGGAAAAAATCGTATTGCTGATGGACCCCGGTACGCGGAACATGGTCATCGACCAAAAGACGATTGACCGCTTGCGCCGGGTCGGAGAAGTCGTGCTGAACGAGGGCGGAACGTCCGCCGGGGAGGTCAAGCCGCTGCTCGCGGGCGCGACCGTTTGCGTCACGTCGTGGGGCAACAAGCCGCTGGACGCGGACCTGCTTGCGGTCTGCCCGGACCTGAAACTGCTCGTCCACGCGGCGGGGAGCGTCAAGCCGGTCGTGTCCGACGCGCTTTGGGAGAAGGGCGTGCGCGTGTCGTCGAGCGCGCCGATGCTTTCGATGGGCGTTTCGGAAACGGCGCTCGGTTTCACCATCGCCGCGTCCAAAAATTTCTTCAACCTCAACGCCAATCTGCACGCGGGCGGCTGGGCGGAAGGCAAGGAGGATATCCGCGAACTGTACGACCTGACCGTCGGCGTCATCAGCGGCGGCTGGGCGGGTCGGCACTACATCGAACTGTTGCGCCCGTTCGACGTGGACGTCCTTCTGTATGACCCGTTCGTTTCGGCGGAGCAGGCGGCGGCATGGGGCGCCCGCAAGGCGGACTTCGAGGAAGTCCTGCGGCAGTCGGACATCGTTTCCGTTCACGCCCCGTCCATTCCGGAAACCTACCATATGTTCAACGCGGAAACGCTCGCGCTGATGAAAAAGGACGCGGTGCTCATCAACACCGCGCGCGGCTCGGTCATCGACGAGGCGGCGCTGTACGCGCACATGCAGGCGGGTAACCTGAAATACGCCTGCCTCGACGTGTACGACCCGGAACCGCCCGCCGCGGACAACCCGCTGCGCGGTCTGCCGAACGTCATCATGACCCCGCACCTCGCCGGGCTTGCGAATAACGGGCTGAAGAAAATCGGGCGGCACGTTTGCGAGGAACTGGAGCGGTTCCTCGCCGGGCAGCCGCTGTTCGCGGAAGTCACGAAGGATATGCTCGCCAAAATGGCGTAAAAAAATCGAAAAATGCACGAAAAAGAGGCGGTTTTGCGCGAAACCGCCTCTTTTCTTGCTTTGCGAAAGCCGCTTGGCGAGCGTCAGCAACGGAAACCGCACCAGTTTTCCCGGAAATCCGAAAGCCGTTCGGCGAGCGTCAGCAGCGGATAGATTAGCAGCGGGAATTTATGCGTCCCCCAATGGCTGTAAACGTCGATTCGTTCGCCGGTCCCCATGTCAATCGTCTGCTTTTGCGACAGGTTGTACCGAACCAATGCTTCGAGGGCATTGCGGGCGTTCTCCTCCGGGAGCCCGCATTTTGCGCCGACGGAGGGAACCGTGCAGGCGACGCTCCGGTTTTCCTGCAGGTAGCGAAGGATTTTTCGCACGTCCGGGTCCGCGAGCGTGCGAAGGAAGGCGGCGGCTTCCTCGTTTTCGAGGAGCGACAACGCGTCCGCCGGGTCGGCGACGTAGGTCAATGCGATGTCCTTGTCGGCGTAGACGCCCCCGCGCACCATGGAGACAAAGCCGGTATGCTGTTTGGGGGTTTGGGACAGTCTGTCCTTCAGCTCCACACCTGTGCTCTCTATGTCCCACGCCCACATGGTTTCGAGGACGGCGTCGTACACCGCAAGCGGGGTTTCCTCGACCGGGGCGGGCTGTTTTTGGGGTTTCGGCGCGAGGGAGAACAGTTCGTCGACCGTCACCTCGAAAATCCCCGCGATGATTGGGAGCAGCAGGATGTCCGGCATCGTGATGTTGTTTTCCCATTTTGAGACCGTTTGCGCGGAAACGCCGATGACGCCCGCGAGTTCCTCCTGCGTCATTTTCCGTTCCTTGCGAAGTTCCGCGATTTTTTCTCCGATGTTGTTCATGGAAATTTCTCCTTCTGTCAGTTGATTCGGTCGACCGTGTCTACAGGATAGCACATCCGAACGAAAAAGTCCATATACCGTTCGGAATGCTTTCCGCCCAAACGGATAGCGTTCCGCTTTTTTCGTCCGCATGCCTGCACAAAGCGCACTTCCGGCGCATATAGTGAAAACAGAGCCCTCCAAAGCGGGGGCAAAGCACCAAACCGCAAAGGAGAGACCCGATTTTGGCAGAAAACAGAGGAACCCTCGTCGTCAATATCCGAAAGGCGGACGGGACCGTCCTGCAGGGCGCGACGGTCATTCTGACCGGCGGCGGGCGGGGCAGCAGCACCGGCATCAGTAACGCCGACGGGGACGTGACCTTTTCCGTGCTGACGCCGTCCGTCGCAACCAGCCTCACGCCCAATTCGCGGGAACGCCCGTATTCGTCC
The DNA here is from genome assembly GCA_947626805.1 of uncultured Clostridia bacterium. Lineage (GTDB taxonomy): Bacteria > Bacillota > Clostridia > Oscillospirales > CAG-382 > Coliplasma. Next base: position 9,317 of record CANQTR010000012.1, on the reverse strand, counting down.
GTGGACCTGCGCATCATCGAGGCGGGGTATGTGACCGTCAGCGTGGTCGGGGAGCAGATTTTCACCGACGAAACCACCCGGCAGACCATCACGATGGGGGTGCTGGAGACTTCGCCGAGCAACGGGCTCCCGCCGCAATTGGAGCGGGTCATCATCATTCCGACCCACCAACTCAGCACCCCGGAAAACACGCCGCATATCGAACTGGTCCCGGAAACGGAGAGCGGGCAGACCCGCCGTTCGGTCACGACGGCGAACATCGAGGAGGCGCGGCGGGAGGTCGTCGTCCCGGAGACCATTCGCGTGCACCTCGGCCCGCCCGGCGCGAACGCGGAGGTCGTCACGGTCCCGTTCATCGATTACATCAAAAACGTCGCGTGCAGCGAGATTTACCCGACGTGGCCGGAGAACGCCATCATCGCCAACGTCATCGCACAGGTGTCGCTCGCGCTCAACCGAATCTACACCGAATGGTACCCTTCACAGGGCTACGACTTTGACATCACGAATTCCACCGCGTACGACCAGTATTACGTCCACGAGCGGGGCATTTTCGATACGGTCGACACCATCGTCGACGGATACTTCACGAACTACATCGCGCGGGAGCGCCGATTGGAACCGCTGTTCGCGGAATATTGCGACGGGGCGACGACCACTTGCGACGGGCTGAGCCAGTGGGGGACGGTTTCCCTCGCCCGGCGGGGGTACGTTCCGCTGCAGATTTTGCGGTATTACTTCGGCGAGGACATCGAGATTCGCGAGGCGGAAACGGCGGAGGTCGCGCCGGATTCCTTTCCGGGCGCTCTGCAAGCGGGGGACGCCTCCCCGGAGGTGACGACGCTGCAGAACCGGCTCAACCGTATTGCCATTTCGTTCCCCGCCATTCCGTTCGTCCTGCCGCCGACCGGGCGGTTCGACGCCGCGACCGCTACCGCCGTCCGGGCGTTTCAACGGCTGTTCCGGCTGGAGGAGACCGGCGTGGTCGACCGGGAAACGTGGTACCGTATCCAGTACATCTACACGGCGGTCAAGAAGCTCGCGGAACTGGAAAGCGAAGGGGAATTCCCGCAATCGGACGCCTTCAACGGGCGCACCCTGCAGGAGGGCGACCGGGGCAACGAGGTTTTGCGTATCCAGACCTACCTCGCGTACATCGCGAACGCCATGCCGGGGATGTATACCGCGCCGGCGCTCGACGGCGTATTTGGAAACGTGACGCGCGACGCGGTGCGGGCGTTCCAGAACTACTACGGTTTGATACAGACCGGCACGGTCAACGAGGCGACGTGGAACGGCATCGTCACCACCTATTTCGCGCTCGGCGGCGGGGAAACCACCCCGACGCGTCCGTATCCCGGCACGCTTTTGCGGCGGGGTTCGACCGGCGACGACGTTTCGTGGGTGCAGACCATGCTCAACACCGTCGCGAGCGTGGACCTTTCGTTGCCGACGCTTGCGGTCGACGGTATCTTCGGCGCGGAGACCGAACGGGTCGTCCGGCAGTTCCAGCAGAACTACGGGCTTGACGCCGACGGCATCGTCGGTCCGCTCACATGGGACGTGCTGACGCGGGAGTACGAGCGAATCGTCGCCTCCGCCGGGAACTGAATTTTTTGGATAGACCAATGCTTTGGAGGGAACCCGGAGGGGTTTAAAAAAATGACGTCGGAAATCCAACGTCAAATCAGAATACCGCCGTCGGGCGGCGCGCCGGCGGAACCGTTCCCCCCGGACTTCGCGCGCTCGATCTCCTCGCGGAAGATGGCGGCGAACGCCTCGTTCGGCTCAAATTCCACGACCGCCCGCTTGCCGGAGAACGAAAAGACGTAAAACCAATGCTTGCCGCCGAGGTTTTGGGAATAGTTGCAGACGGTGGAGAGGTTCTTGTTCAGCCCCTGCGCGCGGTACTCCTCGCGCGTGACCAGCGCGATACTGTCCGCGAGGTCCAGCGCGCCCTGTACGGTGCGCTTGTTCCCGACGATTTTCGTGATGATGAACGTGCCGTTGTCCAGCGTGTACTCCATTTCCGTCATCGTGAAACGCAGGATAACGTAAAGCGCGAGGACCAAAAGCAGGAACGCGATGAACCGAATGACCCCCGCGTGCCGCGGAAATACCACCGAAAGCGCGAACGTCCCGCCCGTTGCGAGGAAACTGCCGGCAAGCAGGAGAACGGCCTGCCGGACGTTCCGTTCCGGTTTGCACTTATACATGGAAAACCGCTCCTTTACGCAACATTTTTGAGAGGAAGATGACCGATGGAGAATCGCGACCGCATGAACTTTGACCCCGCCCTGTTGCAACGGCTCAATGACCGCCAACTCGCCGATTTGGTCTCGCAAATCGCGTCCGCGGCGGGCGCCGACCGAAGAAAGACCCAGGAACTGCTCGGCAATCTGGACGCCCTGCGGAACGGAATGCAGGGGCTCACGTCGGAACAGGCGAAACAGTTGCTCGACCAGGCGGGCGAGGAAAAAAGCAAGGAAATTTACGATATCCTGCGCAGACAGCAGAACGGAAAGGGGTAAAGCGTCGACCCATGGACGAAAACCTGACCGAAAAAATCCGTTCTCTGCTTTCCGACCCGCAAGCGGCGGAGCGAATCGCGTCCATCGCGGGAATGCTCGGCGCGGGCAACCCGTCCGGCGCGTCGGACGCGCAACCGGCGTCGGCGCAACAGGGGTCGCCGCAACCGCCCCCGCTGTCTCCGCCGTCCCAATCGCCGCCCTTTCGGCATGACTCGCGGGTCGACCTGCTTCGCGCCCTGCGCCCGTTCGCTTCGGAGGAAAAACGGTCGCGCATTGACGACCTCATTCGCATCGCGACCGTCGCGTCCCTGCTCGGCGGGCTGAAAAACTGATATACCAAACGGGAAAGGAGACTTTCAGATGGATACGATGGGTGTGCCGACATACAGCCGCGACATCGGCGGGATTCGGAGCGACGGGCAACTTTACGAAATGCAACGCAGGTTGCAGGAGGAGGAACCCCGCCCGGAACCGCCTCCTCCGCCCCCGCCTCCGCCGCCCGTCGGCGCGCCGGAAACGCATAAGGCGCAGTCGTCCCCGCTTTCCTTCCTGCGGGACCTGAAGATGGACGATTTGCTGTTGTTGGCGATTGGGTTCCTGCTGCTGACGGACAGCGGACAGGAGCGGAACGATTTGCTGTTCCTGCTGATTGGATTACTGCTCCTGTTCTGACGGTTCCGCCTCGGCGCCCCGGCGCTGGGCGAGAAACGCAACATATTCCTCGACGAGCCTACGGTCGCGGGCGGGCAATGCGCGCAGGCGCTCCTGAAACGGGTCCGCCTGCGAAGGTTCCTGTTGCTTTTGGGAGAGCGGACGACCGGAACTGCTCATTCCCGCCGCGAACAGCAGGTCCTCAAGGTCGACGTCGTTGAACGCGTTGTCCGCCACCTTCCGAATCAACTTCGGGCGGGGCGGGTTCTCCTGCGACATACTCGCGAGTTTCCGCATTTGCACGTAGCTCACGTCACATTCCGAGGCGAACTGTCGCCAGGAACGGACTCCTTTTGCCCGGTCGAGCAGGATTGCAAAGACTTTTTTGCTCCATTTGCTGTTTTCTGCCATGATGTACGGTTCCTTTCTGTATGGGGCGCACTGGATTGCTTTTCAGACAGGGCGGCGCCGATGACCGTGCCGAAAGTTGCGTTTTCCGGAATCAGGAAGCGCAGACCAAACATTTTTTCCAGCGACGAAAACGTGACGTGCGCGTGCGGAAGTCCCGCGAGGTTGCCAATCAACACGACGTCGTCGCACTGCTTCTGCCGCGCGGCAAAGACCGCCATCATGCCGATTGTCTCGTACACCATGTTGAAGATGCCGAGCGCGATATCCTCCCGCGTGGCGAGGTCGCTGACCTTGCCGAAGTTTGCGGCGGTGGCGTTGTCGGACAGAATGGAATTGATGGCGGAGCGGGAAATGTCGTTGATGCGCAGGTCGATTTTGGAAAGGTCGCCGTCCTTCGCCAATTCCGCGAGTTGCGACGGGTCGGAAACGCCCAACAGTTTCTTGGAAAGTCCGATGAGCGTGCCGCCGCCGACGCCCGTGCCGCCGAGGTATTCCCCGTCCTTTCCGTCCGCGCAGACGTAAGCCGTGCCGGTCCCCATGCTGACGATGATGGCGCGGGATAGCCCGCTTAAGTACAGCCCGCCGCGCGCGTTCGCCGCGAACTCGTGGATTCGAACGGTTTCCAGCCCGTAGATGCTGTCCTCCAGAAACGCGGCGCCGACGCCGGTCACATGGACCCGCGCAATATCGGAGAGGGCGATACGGTGCTCGCTCGTGAACTTGCCGAACGCGCCGTAAACGGACGCGATTGGGTCCGTGGCGCGGACCATTTGGGGCGGCAGAAGTCGTTCCCCGTCGAAACCGACGATTTTGGTCGTGCTCCCGCCGACGTCGATGCCGACGATAATCTGCATGGGAAACACCTCCCGTCCCCGCCTGTTTGCAGGGATTTTTCCTTCCATATCTGTATTGTACCACATTTTTCCGAAAAGTCAATGTATTTTTTTGACGAATGGACGGCGAAATGAAAACTCCCGGAAAATTTTTTGCAAAGGCTCTTCCCAAACCCGAAAAAATGTGATACAATAAAGGAAAGGAACGGGAAAGGAAGGCGGGAACGGTGGCGTCGGAAGGAATCGGGCGGAAGGAACCTCTTTCCGCCGTCCAAAGCGTGTTCGCGCGAAAACTGCAAAGCGGTTCGCCGCCGCACGCGGTTATCGTCGAAGGACCGCGCGGGAGCGGAAAACGTCGGTTTGCGCTTTGGTGCGCGCAGGCGTTGCTCTGCACGTCCGGCGGGGACAAGCCGTGCGGGGTGTGCGACGGGTGCCGTCGGGTGCTTGAAGGGTACCACCCGGACCTGCACTTTTTCGGTGAGGAATCGACGGTGACCGTCGCCGACGTGCGGGAGTTGATTCGTCAGACCGGGCTCGTCCCCATCGAGGGGGACCGAAGCGTGTACCTGCTGTCCCGCGCGGAAAAGATGCTCTCGAGCGCGCAGAACGCCCTGCTCAAGGTGTTCGAGGAACCGCCGCCGGGGGTGACGATTTTCCTGCTGACCGAGAGCCGACGGGCGCTTCTCCCGACGGTGCGTTCGCGCGGGCTGACCGTCACCATGCCCGGACTGACGGACGAGCAGTTGTATGCGCAGTTGCGGCTGACGCACCCGCGCGCTTCGGAAACGGAACTCGCGTCTGCCGTGCGCGTAGCGCAGGGGAGCCTCGGCGAGGCGGCCGCGTTCCTTGAAAAGGACGCGCAGGAAGCGTGCGAACGGGCGCGGGATTGGCTGGACGCGTGCCTGTCCGGGGACGTTTACCGGCTGATTGGGTCGATTGCGACGGGGAAGGCGAACCGGGACGGGCTGTTGCCGGTGTTCGACGTGTTCTTGCGGTTGCTGTCCGACCTGTTGCTGTCGCGGGTCGGCGGGACGCCGGTGTTGCTCCGCGAGGGGGAAGCGTATTCGCTTTCCCGTCGGGTGACGAAAAACGCGCTTGCGCGCATGTGCGGGCAGGCACTGGTTTGCCGGGAGCGGCTGGAATCTAATGGAAACGTGACGGCGGCGCTGTCCTGTTTCGCGTCGGAACTGTGCGCCATTGCCGGGCGGACGGTGTCGCGGGACGTATTGTGAAAAGAAAGGCGGAATGCCAAATGGAAAAAGAAACTTCGCAAAAGGAACCGGTCAAGAAGGTCAGGGACCTGACCGGAAATATGGAGGAACGCATTTCTCCGAAAAACGCCGAAAAGGCGGGCGGACGAGAGGGGAATCCCCGTCCCGCGATGAAACGTCCGCCGACCCGTATGGCGGGGGAAGGGCAAGCGCCGGAACAGCGGCAACGCGAGGAGGGCGCGCGGGAGAAAACCGGAGCGCGCCGGTTCGAACGCAATCGAAAGCCCCGCGACGACGGGGGGCGTTCCGACGCCCGTCGGGACGGCGAGCAGAACCGCCCCGCGCGCGCGGAAGGGACGCGGGAGGTCAATCCCCGCGAGCCGGAAGCAGGGCAGTCCGGTCAATCGGGCAGGCGTTCGCGCGGTCGCGGCAAATCAGAAAAACGACGGGACGACCGGCGGCACGACGACTTCCGTCGGGACGACGCCCGCCCGGACGACGCCGAACCGCAAAAAGCGGCGAAACCGGCGCAGGAAAAGCGTTCCCGCGGCTCGCGCGCGGATAGGAACGGGTCGTCCGCCCCGAAAGACCGCGGCGTTTCCAACGCCCGGCGCAGGCGCGACGAAATCGCGGAAGCGGCGGAATTGCAAACCCACCCGGAGGAACGCCCCCCGGAGGAACAGTTCACCGACGAGCAACTTCGCGCCGACGGATTGCTGTTCATGCTCGACGAGCCGGAAGGGGAAATCGCCCCGACTCCCGCGCCTGCCGAGCCGGAGGAGCAATTCGAGGTGGTCGGTATCCGTTTCCGCGGGGCGGGAAAGGTGTACTTCTTCTCCCCGAACGGAATCACGTTCGCCGAGGGGGAGCACGCGGTGCTGGAAACCGTCCGCGGCATGGAATACGGCGAAGTCGCGAACGCAAACCGCATGGTGAACGCCTCCGAGGTCGTGCAACCGCTCAAGCCGGTCCTTCGCAAGGCGACGGCGGAGGACGACGCGCACTATCAGTCCAACCTTGAACGCGAGCAGAACGCGCGCCCGATTTTCGAGGAAAAGGTCCGCAAGAACCATCTCGAAATGCAGCTGGTGGACGTGGAATACACGTTCGACAACACAAAACTCTGCTTTTACTTCACGGCGGACGGTCGGGTGGACTTCCGCGAATTGGTCAAGGACCTCGCCTCCTTCTTCCGCACCCGCATTGAATTGCGGCAAATCGGCGTGCGGGACGAGGCGCGAATGTTCGGCGGGCTCGGCGTTTGCGGCAGACCGTTCTGCTGTAAGAGTTTCCTGTCCGATTTCGCACAGGTGTCCATTAAAATGGCGAAGGAGCAGAACCTGTCCCTCGCGTCCGCGAAAATCAGCGGGTCTTGCGGGCGGCTGATGTGCTGCTTGCGGTACGAACAGGACACCTACGAGCGGGAAAACGCTTTGCTGCCCCGTCCGAACAGTATCGTTTCCACGCCGAAAGGGCGCGGGGTCTTGCTGGAAAGCAGTTTCCTGACCGGGAATTGCAAGGTTCAACTTTCCGAAGAGAACGCGATTCGCGTCTTTCCGTTGACCGACATCAAGGTGCTTGAACCGCCCCGCCCGAAGAACGCACAGACGCGGAACGCGGACCCTGCCGCCGTCGCGGTCAAGGACGAGACCGCCGCGCCGAGCGAGGAATCGGCTACGGAAACCGCCCCGCCCGACGACTCGGAATAAAAACAACGAAAAGGGGCTGTCCAATCCGGACAGCCCCTGCTTGTACGGACCCCCGTTTTTGTGTTGCGCTGACCCAATCCGAGCGCGCGAACGGTCTCGCTTTGACCCCAAACAGAAAAGTTTTTGAGGATTTTCAAGGAACTTTTTCAAAAAGTTCCTTGAACGGGGGGGCGAAGCCCGCCCTCCAATGTATCCTTTTTCAACAGACGAAGGGACTGTCCAATCCGGACAGCCCCTTTTTGTTTGCCGTAAAAATTACGAAACGACCGTGTAGGTGGCGGTGCAGACGTAGCCGTCCTCGTACCAGGGCGTATCCGCCGTGCTGGTCGGGACCGTCAGGTTGGCGATGTCCTCGGCGGTCAGTCCTTCAATCTTGAACTTGTCGCCGACCTTCCATCTCGGCATCTCGGTTTGTCCGAGGTTGTTGCAAATCGTGGTCGTGTAGTTGGGTTCGTTGGCGTGGTCGTCGTACGTGCCCGGATTCTCCGCGACCAGTTTCGGCCAGTCGTTACCGATGTTCAGCGCGTAGACAAAGCCGCCTTCCGGGATTTCCACGGTGGTTGCCTGACCGGTCCCGACGCCGAGCGAGATTGCTGTGATTTCCCAGACACCCTCTTCGCCTTCGACCGGCTTGAACGCGACGTGGGTGGACCAGCCGCCCGCCGTATCCGATTCCGTGAAGATGACGCCGGCGCCTTCCGCTTGGGTGTCGTTGTAATGCGTGACCCAGAACACCTTCGCCTGCGGAACGGGAGCGGTCGAAGAGGTCGCGGACGAGGCTTCCGACGAAGTCGAAGCGGCAGTGCTCGACGCGGAGGAAGCCGTAGACGAGGCGGTGGAAGCCGCCGACGATTCGTCGGCTGCGGACGAATCCGAGGAAGCGGCGGACGAAGTCTCGCCGTCATCGCCGCAAGCCGCCAGCGCGAAGCAGGTGCAGAGCATCGCGAGGGCGAGCAGTAAAATCGTTACTTTTTTCATGTTGTTGTTTCCTTTCTGTTCCGGTTTTCCGGTTAGTCGACGATGGTGTAGGTGGCGGTACAGACGTACGGGTCGGAACTGTCGTCGTACCATTTCTTATCCGGGGTCGTGGTCGGAATCGTCTTGCCCGTCAGGTCAAGCCCTTCGATTTTCAGCTTCATGCCGACCTTCCAAGTCGGAATGACGTCCCGCCCGAGATTGGTGCAGACCTGCGTCGTGTAGTCCGGCTCGTCTTTCTGGGCCGCATACGTCGCCGGGTCGCCCTTGTAAAGCGTGGGCCAGTCGTTGCCGATGTTGATGGAGTAGACAAAACCGCCCTCCGGGACGTCCAGTTTGACGGCGCCGCCCTTCATGATGCCGAGCGAGATTTCCGCGATTTCCCAAACGTCCGTTTCGCCTTCGACCGGCTTGAACGCGATATGCGTGCACCAGTCGCCGGTGTTGTCTGTCTCCGTGAGGATAATGCCCGCCCCTTCCACTTCGTGGTCAAGGTCGTAATGGGTCAGCCAGAAAACCTTCGCTTTGGTCTCCGCGGTCTCGGAGGACGTCGCGGAGGAGGTTTCCGACGAAGTCGAGGCGGCAGCGCTCGACGCGGAGGAGGCGGAGGAAGCCGTGGACGACGCGGTAGAAACCGCCGACGATTCGCCGGTCGCGGACGAATCCGAGGACGCGGCGGACGAAGTATCGCCGTCGTCACCGCAAGCCGCCAAAGCGAAACAAGTGCAGAGCATCGCGAGGGCGAGCAATAGAATCGTTGCTTTTTTCATGTTTGCTCACGTTCCTTTCGTAAAATAGGGGTGCGAATCCGAGGGTTTAGTTGACTTTCGTGTAGGTCGCGGTCGAGATGTAGAGGTTGTTGCCCTGGTCGTCCTTCTCCCACCAATCGACGTCCGGGGTCGAGGTCGGCAGGTCTTCCGCGTTTTCGAGGTCCAGCCCGGTGAAGAGGAACTTGTCGCCCTTCTTCCAGGTCGCGGCGACGGCGATCATCGCGTC
>CANQTR010000011.1 GCA_947626805.1 uncultured Clostridia bacterium | reverse complement strand
CTTTCAAGAAGAAAAAGTGACGGAATACGGGGACGCAAAAGTGTTAGAAGGTAAGGATTACCCTCTTTTCGAATCCTTTTTCCGGGAAACGCACAAAAATGCGGACCCTGCCGGTTGGCTGTCGGATTATTTTTCGGAAAAGGAAGGCTTTTTGACCGGATATTTTAGGGACGGACGGCTCGTTTCGGTTTGCGACGCGCCGGATATGCCCTACATGGAAGATAAGATTCAACATACCGGAATCGCAACTTTGGAAGAAGAACGTCGAAAAGGGTACGGAAAGCGCACTGCCGCACTGGCAACGCATCGGTTGCTCCGAAAGGGAATTTGCCCGCAATGGGAGTGCCGTTTGGATAATCTCGCTTCATTTGAACTGGCAAAGTCGATTGGATACAAAGAATTTGGGAGTGCGTATATTCTGGAGGCGTAATCCGCGAAAAAATGTACGCCCCACATCTAACGCCCGAAAAATCGCGATTTTTTATGCAAAAGACAAACAGGAGGTTGCAGAAATGAGAAAGTGCATTCGTTGCGGCGAGGAAATGGTGGAGGACTTCAAGTTTACCGGCGGCTACGGCAACGTGGTCCGCAAAAAGGGCTTGACCGGCAAAGCCGTTTATCCGAAAGCGGCGGTTTGCCCGAAGTGCAGCGAGGTCTCCATTTATGTAGACGAAGAGAAACTCGAAAAACTGCTGAAGTAATTCCGTGTTTGCCCCCCTGAGAAAGGATTTCTTTCTCGGGGGGCTTTTTTTGTTCCGGCGGGAAAAACGCAGCCCGCATTGTCCCTCCCCTTCTTACAGCGCGCTTTTATTTGACAAAGTATAAATTCAGTTGCATTTCTCGCTTGTATGTCGAAATACAGGTTATTGCTTATTTTCATTCATGTGCTATAATAAAAGCGTAGCTACAATAAAACAGAAAGGAAAAACCGATATGAATCTTGCAAACAAGTTGAAAGAATTGCGAAAAGCAAAGCATGTATCCCAAGAAAAACTTGCGGAATATCTCGGCGTTTCGTATCAAGCCGTGAGTAAATGGGAGAACGGAATCACTTCCCCGGATATCCTGCTCTTGCCGGATATTGCACGGTATTTCGGAATAACGGTCGATGAATTATTACAGGTCGAACAAATTGAAGCAGACAAATATTTTGAGGAATGCAGTCTGAAAGCGGAAAAGCTATTTCGTGACGGCAAGCGTGCCGAAATCATTCCCCTGTGGCTCGAAGCGTACAGAAAAATGCCAAACGACATTCGCGTCAAAGAAATGCTCATGTCCATTTATTTCGATACGGACAAAATAAACTATCAAAACGAAATCATTGAGCTTGGTACGGACATATACAACTCTGCCGCAACCGACAAAGACGGCAGTTATTACAGGGGGCAAGCCGTCCTGGAAGTGGCGCAAACCTATTTCGCGAACGGAAATAAGCAAAAAGCAAACGACTGGGCGCAAAAAGCATTCCGGATAAATCATTGTCAGGAAATGCTGTTTATGCTGATACACGATGAGAAGGATTGGCTTACCGAAACGTTTTGCTTCGTCAACCATTGGTATTTGGATATGCTTTTCCATATGGCGGCACGGCTCAATCTGTGTTGCGGCGACGATTCTGTTTACGAAGTAAACAAGGCAGTTGTCGGTATGTTTGAAGCGGCATATCCAAATGACGATATGGGATATGAATCCCTGAATCAGCTTTGCGTTCTTCACCGTTGTATTGCGGAAGACGAAGTATCGCTTGGCAACGATGAAACGGTTGTAAGAAAACATCTCGCCCGTGCGGTCGCGTGTGCCGTAAAATCGATTGGCGTAAAAGAACATGTCCTCACGCACCCGTTGCTATGCGGTTGGAAAATTGCCGACGCGCCTTCCGATAATCTGCAAATTGTGAGAACACTTAAAGAGGAGTTGGATTGGCGTTGTTTTGATGAATATAAGCAAAAGGATTGGTTTATCGAATTGACAAAAAAGCTCGAATCCGTACTTTAACAGATACGAAAATTCGAGTCACTTCAAAAAGAGGAACTGCAGGTATGCGGTTCCTCTTTTTTCATCTTACAAATGGCAAGAACGGTGCGATTTCTACGACTTTTTGTGCATTTGGGGGTGGAAATTTTCAAAAATCTATGCTATAATAAATTTGCAGCTCCGAAAGGCGTGCGCATTGCGTCAAACGGTATCCCGTCAGGGCGAATCTATAATTTCATTGGAGGATTATGATGCACATTTTTCTGATACGGCACGGCGAATCGATTGCAAACGTGGGTGAAAATTATGTCAAACGGCTTCCGGACCACCTCGTTTCTTTGACGGAAACCGGAAAAGAGCAGGCGAGAAAAAACGGCGCATGGCTCGCCCGCTATTGCAAAGAGAAAGAAATGGATTTGTCGAGGGCGAGGATATGGAGGAGCCCATATCTTCGCACACGGCAGACAAGCGAAGAATTCAATAAGTCTCTGATGATTCCCGATATTCGCGAGGATATCACGCTGATAGAGCAACAGTTCGGTCTTTTTGATTCGATTCCGGAAACGGAATGGGGAAACCTTTATCCGAATGCGTTTGCGGAATACGAGCGGCAGCGGAAAAACTACGGCAAGTTTTATGCGCGTCTGCCCCTCGGCGAAAGCCCGTTTGATGTAGCCATCCGCATCCACCAGTTTATGGGGACCATATATCGGGATTACGAAAAACACGCAACGGAAACGTTGTTCGTATTTACCCACGGCACCACATTGCGGGCGTTCCTGCTTCGGTGGTTTCATTATTCTCCGGAATGGTATCAGGAGGAGCGCAATCCCAAAAACTGTTGGATACGCGAAATAGACGGGAACCGTGACCTCGGATACATCAATGTAGACAATTGAAAACAACCGTCACTCTGCCGGGGCATTCAAACCGACGCTGAACGTCAGAAGTTCGTCTTGCGTCCAATAGTAGTACGCGCCGGTATATCCACAGCGAGTCAGCATATCCCATAGTTCCTGCTCGTTGCCGTCCGTCCAGGTTTTGACCCGGTCGTAGTCGGCTTGCTTTTCAAATTTAACCGTCAGCACGTTAGAACCCGCCCGGTATTGCTTGCGAAAAGCGGAAACGATTGCGTCCACATCGAAACCGCTGAAACAATACCCTTCGTGCCGATGATAATTGAACGGTTGGGGGTTCTGTATGCCGCCCGAATCGTTTTGGTTATTGCCGACGACCTCGTGGGAGTCGACCTTCCGTATTTCATCGGTCGTCAGTCCGAAGAACGAATACAGGATATACGGCTCACCGTTTACGTCGGTCAAATCCAGGTCGTCCCATGTGACGTCCATGTTCGTATCGTTGGTCAGGGCGCCGATGGTGTTCCACGCATGGTCCTCCGATACGACGACGGGATAGTAGTTGGCGCCTTGATAGTACTGCTGACCCGTCCGAATGGTCCATTCCCGCATGACATAACTGAACGCGTACGCGTAGCCCTGGCACACGGCGGAATTTTCCACCAGCGCGCCGTATATGTCGTGGCAGTGCGTGCCGTTGAGCGTCTTGTCATAGGTGACCCGGCGCACCAGTTCGTCGTGAACGGTCTTTGCTGCATCCCAGGCGTCGGCGCCGGCGGGGATAAGCCGCAAATATTCCTCCCTCGCGGCGTCGATTTCCGTCTGCATACGGGCGATTTCGTCCTTGCTGCAACTGTATGTAAAGTTGTAGTATACCCATTGCATTTCATGACCGTTCCACATGGCATGCCCGCCGCCGGACGTACCGTATGACAACAGCCAGAAATACGGATACCCGTATCGCTCGCCGAGCGTATCATAATTCTGCGCGGATACAAATTCCGGCGCGGCAGATACCACGCATACCCGCGGTTCCAGATTGCGTATCGCGGCGCTCAGTTCATCGTCAAATTTCTGTTTCAACCTGTTATATTCTTCAAAATCTTTCACATCATCCGTCGTGAGCAAAGACGCTTCGTCCACGATGATTGGAGCGTCCCCCAAGATGATATCTTCAATATCCCGGCTCCCGGACGGTATCGATGCGGACGTCGCGACGCTTGTCGATTCCGCACTGCTCGCCGTTATCTTCCCGCTTTCGGCCGTTTGACTCGGTTCGACGGCAGGAGCGGGAGCGTCGGGTTTGAACGCCCATAGGACTACCGCAATAAACGCGATTGCGGCAAGTATCCCTATCAGGGCGCCTTTTCTTTTTTTCGGCTTTTTCGGCGGTTGCGGACTGCCGGAATTTGTGGACGGCGCGGCATTACCCGTAGCACTCCCCTGTTCCGAACGCGTATCGGTTCCCCGCCAGGCGTCGGGTTCATCGGACTGCCGCGCGGCATCGTCGGGTTCGCTTTTCGAGTTCCACACCTGATATTGGTCCGTGCCGCAATTCGGACAAAATCTGGAATTCTCCGGGAGTTTCTTTCCGCACTTTACACAGAACATTTTCTATCCTTTCCGCCCCTATTTTGCTTTTTTATTCTCTCTGACCAACTTCACGATAACGACGACCGCGCTGACGCCCGCAAACAGGTATTGCTGCAGCAGGGTTGCATAATAGCCTTCGCTGAACGCCGAATCGTTCGCAAGGTGCGCCGGGATAGCGCGTACACCGTCGATAAAGCCGTAAGAGAACGCCTCGCTCAACGCGATTGCCCAGCACACCATATTCCCAATATATATCATCGCGGCGACGATGATGACGCAAATAATCATGCTTTTCGTGCTAAGGGCTTTTCCGAAACGGTTATACCCCCACACCGCGCCGAGCGTCATGACGACGCCGGATATCGACGCCACAAATCCGATTCTGTCCAGAATCACCATCACCACGACCCCGACCAAAGAGCCGAGAAACGCGCCTACGATTCCGAGCAGAACATTTTCCTGCTTTTGCGGAGCGGAACGAACCGTCTGTTGCGGATTTTGCGTTTCGCTTTGCGCCTCAGGCTGAGGTGGCGTATCCGCAACGTGCCCCTGTTGCGCCCCGCAAAAAGGGCAGAACGTAGCGCCGTCCGGAATCTGTTTCCCGCATTTTTGGCAAAACATCTTTCACTTTCTCCTTATCTCGTCGTGATACCCTCGAATTTTTTCGACGGGCGACGTGTCCGATTCATTCTATCGAGCGCTCAATGATAAAAGTCCGGATTCCCTTTAATACTGTCAGCGATATAGGCTTCGGTCAATTCGTCAACGGAGGACGCGTCTATGAATTCCACCGAATAGTCAAGAACGTCCCGAACCGCCACCTGCTTATCCAACGGACAACCGATGATATAGTACCGAAGAAATGCGGATTCCTGCAAGGCGTTGAAATCAATCGTTTCGCTGTAATCCAGGAACAAATAGTTTCCTCTGCACGCATAGACCCGCTCATAGGATTCAAGTTCGGTACCGTGTAAATTCAGGTACCGGAATCCGCCGGGAGCCGTAAAGCAGAAGGACGCAATCGGGTTTTCGCCCACATTTACAATCGACGCGGAATCGGCAACCATGCGGATATCCGCTTCGTCCGATACGCGGATTTGATTGCCTGAAAGATTCAGATACCAAAGTTTCTCTTTCCCCTCCAGCCCATTCAGCGAATCGATTTGATTGCCCACAGCGGAAACGCCTATCAGTTCGGCGCTGTTTTCGAGCGGCGAAACCGATGTGATTTGATTGTTGTCCAGATTCAGATATGCAAGGGCAACCGTGTCGGTCAAGGCGTCTATCTCGCGCAAGCGATTATTCCTGACGTACAGTCTATATAACGTTTTTGCCGACTTAGACAGGACGGAAATGTCGGAAATCCGGTTGTCGTTGAGAAAAACGGAATACAGGACCGTCGTATTACACAGACCGTCGATGGATTCGATTTCGTTGCCGCCGGCTTCTATTTCGACCAGTTCGATACACGATTCCAGCCCCGCAAGAGATGTCAACAAATTTTCGTTGAGAGAAAGTTCTCTTAATTTGATGCACTTTGCGAGCGGCGATAAATCGGAAATTCTGTTTCGGTCAAGGTGCAGAACCGTCAACTTTACGCAAGCGTTCAACGCGGAAATATCCTGTATTCCGTCATGGTCCGCGTATAATTCGTCAAGCAATTTGAAATCGTTCAGGACGGAAATGTCCGTGATTCCGGTCTCACTGATGTTCAATTTGTTCATCGTATCCGAAACATCGCGCAAAACCGCAAGCGAAGTGATTGGGTTCCCGCTCACATTTAAATTGATAAGTTTCTCCGCCGCGGAAAAATCAATGCTTTTGAGTTGCGCGTCGGTCAATCCGCAATCGGTAAGAGAGAGCGTGAATAAGGATTTCGGGCAAAGAGGCGCAATATTATCGCCGGTTATTTCGCAACCGGAGATATAAATCGACGTTAATTCTTCAAATTTGCCGAACGCCCGAATATCTTCGTCTGAAAGAACCGCGTCCTTCAAAGTAACCGAGCGGTCCTTCGCGTTAAACGAATTCCCCGCAATGCGAATCGTGCGCGAATTGCGGTATCCGACAATCCCGCATACAACCAGCACAACAACGATAAGTCCGGCGAAAAAAGCAAGCAATGCAATTTTTTTCTTATCCCCGCATATTTTTTTCGGGGGCTTGCCAATTCTTTTTGCCGGTTTCCGTTCTTTTTCGCGGGGCGGCTTCGTTTTTGCGCCCGACGTATTCTCCGGTTGCGGTTTTTCTTCCGCCGCCGGCGCCGCAATCGGTTCTTCGCTTTTCAGGATGGCTTTGATTTCGACAATCATTTTTTCGATTGCTTTTGATTTGCTTTCATACGCCGCATAGCGTTGAACGTTTGTGAGGTAGAAATTAAAATCGTCCTGCAAGGCACAGTTTTCGAGCATAAAGGGCATGACCGTCTTGCCTTCATTGATTGCCTGGTCCAATTCCCTCGGGACCCACTTGGATTTTTGGGATTTTTCCGACAGCATGAGAACAAATACTTTGCAGGACCGTATTGCTTGCGGGATTTCAACGGCATAGCTCGACCCGCCGGGAATACTCGCCGGCGCCAGCCAGCACGAAATCCCGTTGCGCTCCAACGTCGCTTTTACCCAATTCGCGTCGTCAAATTCTTCTGCTTTATAGCTGATAAAAACGTCCTTCTGCACCATGACCGTGTCTCCATTACATGAGAAAATTCTGCCGTTTTAAAGCTCAATGATTGCTGAACACAACCAGCTTATCCTCTTTTTCCAATTCGACCGTAATTTCGGATTGGTTTCCCTCAAACAGAATCATTCTGCCGCCGGGCTTCACATACCCCAATGCTACCGTCGGATTCCGTTGTTTTTTCGGCAAACTCGAATCGGTCGACGCGCGATACACCGCACGAATAAATTCCTCCGCGGTGCATTTTTTCGGGAGCTCGTCGAAAAATCTGCTCACTTTTTTGGTGTAAATCTCTTTGCTCTCGTATGTATCGGCTTCTTCCGTGTCGTATGTAAGGATATCGGTATAAAAGTCGAACAGCGCTTCTTTTTCACCGATTTGCGTAATCATTTTGCTGATATAGCGGTTGCTGATTACGACGTTGTTCACGCTGTAACTGCTGACGATATCGTGGTGCTTGGGGTCGATGATTTCCACGATGACATCGATACTCTCCGGGTCAAATGCGGGGTCGTTCCTTTTTTTGGCATTGATGATATCCTGCACGTACACCAGATTCGCCAAAGCGTTCGCGTCAATGTCCTCATTTCGCGCGGCGTCGTCCGAGAGAATCAGGATACTGGTATCCTCCTCATTTGACGCGACAAACCGTTCAATCGTCGGGCAGATTATGTCCCTGTCATAAATGCTTGCCGCAACCGTATCGACGACAAACGGGTACTCTTTATAATAGTTCATTTTCTCAAGATTCTTTTGGTCGTCTATGACAATAATCCGGAGAATTTCCTGCCCGTCCGCGCGATTCCATTCGCTTTTGAAAGCGGCAAACCCCCGCATAATATCGCGGCATTTGCTGTTGTGTCCCAATATGATTACATTCTTATTCTCAATCCAGTAATCCCTGTTCAACGCAACGGAATATGCCGAATCTTTGACCTTGCAAACCTCCCGCACATCTCTTTCGCAAGCCGCGGAAAAATAGTGATACGCCTTGCCGTCGCTCAGCATGTGCGTCAAAGGGATTGCACGGTTATGATTTTCCAAATAGGCGGGGACAAAATCGCGTTCCCGGTCGATTTCATACGGCTCCGTAAAGAATGCCGCGCCCTTGTTGGAGAAAAGTTCCTTGTAAACCATATTCAGTTCCGGCATCAACGAAAATTGGGAAAGAATCTGCCCCAGTATTTTATTGATTTGCACGGGAATGATATTGCATTTCTCTTTGACTTCTTTGCATTTGATGATTTTTTCGACAAGCTCGTACGTCCAGTCGTCCATAATCTCGACGATGATTTTTTGGTTGTCGTTTGAATTTGCCGCGGAGGTAATATCCGCCACCTGCATGAGCGTTTTTACGGTTTGCGAATTTCCGCGCTCCTGCTCCTCTAAACGCTCTCTGGTTTCAAATTGGCAGACTGTATTATTGATATCGCTGCCTAATATGACGACGGATTTCGCATATTCCAGCGAAATATCATGCAATTGCTTGGAAGAAAACACGTCGCCTTCCCGAACGACGACCGTCAGGCGGTTGCGGAACCGTGTATTTTTCTCCGTGAAAACCCTTCGCAAAAAGCTCTTTTTGCGGAATTCCGCATTCTCCCTGGA
This sequence comes from uncultured Clostridia bacterium, assembly GCA_947626805.1. Classification (GTDB taxonomy): domain Bacteria; phylum Bacillota; class Clostridia; order Oscillospirales; family CAG-382; genus Coliplasma. The sequence continues at coordinate 24,535 of CANQTR010000011.1, read as the reverse complement.
AACGGTGTCGGCAAGCCGCTCTTCGATTTCCTTTTCGATTTCCTTTTTTCTACCGCCCACAAGAACGACGACTTTTTGCTTTTTGCCGCAATATAGCAAGTCATTTACGATTTCGGATGCCCTTGTATTCCAATTCAGAATCACAACATGGTCCGAAATGTGAAGTTTCCTGCTTCCCGTATTGGAATCCTCAATAAAATGCGAAATGTAATTGGTGATGTAACCGATTACAGCGCCGGTGAACGAAATCATTCCGATAAAGATAATGGCGAGGCACACCAATACGACGGCTACGCCGGCTTGTCCGATGTCCGACACGACAAATTGGATACAGCCGGCGTCGAGTATCATCGTCACCGTGCAAAATGCCGCCTCGAGAAACGACATATGCTCCGTACCGGATAGCGACATATTGCTGATGACGACCGCCGCTAGGAAGAAAAATACGACATTGAATAAAAGGATTGCCGCAAGTACAACCTTGCCCGGATTTTTTACAAGCTGTACGCTTACCCATTCCTTTATTTTTTTCATGCAAGGTCCTCCCAACAACATTCGAATTAGAAACCCCGGCGAAAGGTTGCGGACCTTTCGACTTTGCGGTACCGGTGGAATCCCCCCTCAACGGAGGGGTTTCCTTATGCGGAAATGCAGACTCGCGAGAATAGCATTACAGCAGTTTCAGTAAAAACATAAACCCGGTCAAAAGAATCAGAAATGCAAAATTGAACAAAGAAAACATTCCGATATAGTAACCGGTTTTTCCGGGATTGTGCTTAACATATTCCCGGAACGTAATCAGACTCGCCAGGGAAGAAATAAGCGTGCCGACGCCCCCGATATTCACGCCGACCAACAGGTCGGGGTAGTTATTCGTAAATTGCGACAGCAGGATTGCAGACGGAACATTACTGATACATTGACACGATACCACGCTGAACAGCAGCGTACTCTTTTCCAGCAATGTCGAAAACAGTTCCCTTACCGCGTCAATCCGCGCCATATTTCCGGCGAAAACAAAGAAGAAAACAAAGGTAAACAGCAAACCGTAATCTACCATTTTCAATGCTTTCCTGTCTACAATCAGAAGCACCGCCGGAATGACAATCAAACCAATCCAATACGGGATACCCCGAAAAACAATCACGATAGACAGGGCGAAAAGCGCCAGGTAAAGCACCGTTCTTTTGGGGTCGAGAACAATTTTTTCATCAGACAGATGCAAGGGTTCCGGCTTTACAAACAAAATACAGCAAATCGTAATGATGGCGACGGACAATAGAAACGGCGGCGCCATAATTCTCATAAATTCAAGGTTCGGAATTTCGTATTTGGTGTACAAATACAAGTTTTGAGGATTTCCGAACGGGGTAAGCATTCCGCCCAAATTCGCGGCGATGTTCTGCATAATAAAGGTGAATGCCATGTATTTTTGTTTGCCGGTCGTCGTCAGGACAAAATATCCCAACGGCAAAAAGGTAAGGAGCGCCATATCGTTTGCAATCAGCATAGACCCTATGAACGTGATGTACACAAGGGCCAAAACGCTCATTCGAGCCGTTTTGAAAAGCTGTACAACTTTTCTTGCCAACATGTAAAAGAAATGGATATTCTTTAACGCGCAAACGACCGCAAGCACGCAAAACAAACACGTCAGGGTTTTATAATCAAAATACCCGACATATTCCTCATCAATCGGAATGATAATGCTTGTAACGATTGCCGCAACCAGTGCGATGCACATGACCGCATTTTTTTTGACAAAAGCCCGGCATTTACTCCATATTGATGATGTTTCTACAGCATTCTCCATCAGTCATTTCCCTTTTCAGCCAATCTTGCCTCACGGATTCCGTTCCTACGGCAATATTCCTGAACCAACGAGCCCTCTTCACAGTATACCGTAACGGTATTTTCACAGCCGTCAAATAATCCCCAACCAAGTTCTGTTACGGTGCTGGGAATCACAACCTTTTCCAAATTTGTGCAGCCTCTGAACGCGCAATCATCAATTACGGTCACGCTATCCGGAATTTCGACCTCGTCAAGAAGCGCACAATTGCAAAACGCCCCTTCGCCGATTTCATGCACACTATCCGGGATTGTGATTCGATTGAGTTTTTTGCATTCACAGAAAGCCCAATCACTGATAATGGTTACGCTATCCGGAATATCGTATTGAACTTCGCGGCTGCTTGCCGGATACGCGATGATGACGGATTTATTCTTATTGAAAAGAACGTGGTCGTTGCCTTCGCGCTTATTGGGTTCCGACTTGTAATTCTTGTTTTTGCTTTCGACCTTAATCGACTTCAAAGACTCGCACCCGCGGAAAGGCGCATTGCTGATACTCGTTACCGTAGAGGGCAACGTAATCTTCGTCAAGGAGCTGCAATTCTTAAATGCGCTCTTGCCAATCTTTTTAAGCCCCTCGTGGAGTTCGACTTTCGTCATGCTCGTGCAACCGTTAAACGCAAGGTCATCGATTTTCGTGACCGTCGCCGGGATATCAATCGACTCCAATACGATACAATCGGAAAAAGCGCTTTCTCCCAAAATGGTCAACCGATTCGGGAGGTTTATCTTCTTCAGACTCTTGCAACTGTTAAATACGCCGCCATAAATTTCGGTAAGCCCTTCGGGCAGTTCGACGTCCTCCAATTCGGCACAGTTTTCAAATGCGCGTTCGCCGATTTTAATGACATTATTTCGAATCTTGAGTTTTTTCATATTGGTGCAGTCGCGGAATGCACTTTCCCCGATACGAAACGTTTTTTCCGGAATTTCGATTGCCTCAAGATTCGTGCAACCCCTGAAACTTTCGAGACCAATCAACTCAAGGCTTTCGGGCAACCGAATGGTATGTAACGCGACGCGCCCTTTAAACGCTTCCGCGCTAATTTCGCGAATCCCTTCGTCCACGTCAATCGATTTCCCGTTGTCTTCGCATTTTTTCAGAATGCCGTCTTCGGTTGTCAGGCGGTCCATGGTAACGGCCGGGAGGTCCCGAATCATCAATTTGACCAGCTTATCCATATTATCGGAGGTGCTGTGATGGGTATTGGCCAAAAGAATCTGGAACGCGGGAGGAACCGTGACGTTATCTAAATAAATCGGATAAAGACGTTTCCCGTTTTCCCTTGCGACGATAATCTCCATGCCGCAAAACGGGGATTGCATAGAAGATTCCGAAACAAATAGGAGTACCGCTTCGCAATCCTCGATGCGGTGGCGAAGCTCATCTCTAAAGTCATTGCCGGTCTCGCACGACTCATCATACCAGAGTCTGTATTTACGGTCATACAGCGCATCCAAAATCGGGTACACCTTCGCCGTATCTCTATGAGAATAACTCACGAAAAGATACGGTTCCTTGCCGGTATACGCATCAAATTTCGTTTGCATGTCAACGTACCCTTCGATTTCCTCTGCAGGGTTTTTCTTAACGGTTTGATTTGCCATCGTTCTCTCTCCTCTATGATTTAATCATCGTCTTTTTTTTGTTCTTTTTCGGGCAACTTGTCAAACGGAACCAAGCAGTGGTGCGTTTTTGCAAGGTCGTTTCTCTCCGGCGCATAGCAATACCCTTCCGACCGCATATACGCGTTCCAGCGGCGGTGCTCCAAACGCCGAAGCGCCCACAGTTCCTCGTCCGTTCGCTCGTCGGGCTCTTTTTCTATCCCCGGCATTTTGCAAAAGAGTTTCATCTTCTTATGAATTGCGGACGCGACGGAAGAACGGTAGTTGTACTCATACTTCCAGAATTCTTCTTTGGTTCCCCAACGCAAATGCCGCTTCAATGCCTCTTTTTCCAATTCCGAATTGATGATAACTTCTTCCGAATAGAAGGTGTCCAAATCCCCGATAAATTCAATATCGTACTTCTGCCCTTTAAAATTATCGGCATCTCGCAAGGCTTCTTTTTCGGCCGTGCTATACACGACCGTCTGGATAATCGGGTGCCAATGCAAGCGTTCGAACAGGCTCCTGAGAGAAACGGCGGATTGAATATTCTGTTCATCGTTTCCGAGTGCAACAAAAACATATGTGGGTTGCGGAATCTTGCTAACCTCCCGCAAAAACGCCGTAGAATCGATATTGACCCCGGAATGAATTTTGATATCATACCGGGCTTCCCCGTCTATGCGCGTCCCGTTATACCGGCTGTCCATCAGTTCGGGGCACTGCACGGTGAATCTGTCCTCCGCGTTTTCATCATGGTCGAACGCATGAATCACGACCTCGTAGCCGTCCATTTGACAGAACCACGGAAGCGATTTCATCATCATTGTTCCGTATTTCCCAAGCCCGATGATGACCGCGGATATGCGCCGTTTTTCGCTTTGCTCGATATTCGACGCGGACGCAAAAATTCGTCCGCCTTCCTCGTACAAAATTCTATTCACCAAAGACCGGATATCATTGACGCGCCGAACTTTTATAACCCCTTTGTTGGACGAAGTCAAAAGCAAATCGCTCTCCGTTCGATTGGCAAACACATATAAATTGGAATTGTCGCGCTCTCTGTAAGCGTCAATCAATTTCAAAGCGGAATCGACATTTTCGATTTCATCTTCTCCGATTGCAAAAAAGGTAAGCGACGCCTTCCTGCTGTGAACCTTGAAATTGATGGTTTGAATGTCCTTCTTGAAACAGATTGCCCCGATTCTCCGGGCTCTTTCTATGATTTCGTAAGAGGTCTCGTCGTTCGTTTCAAAAACATTCGTGAAAATAATCAGGCATTTGGCATGATTCTTCTTCAAACTTTTTGCAAGCGCATACGACTTGTCATTGAGTGCCGAAAACACATATGCGTCCCTGAAAAATCCCAGGAAGTAGCGTCGGTAAGCCGACATGTTCTTAAAGAACGACAGAACAAATCCGAAGGTCAAAAAGGGCGCCGTCACAAAAAGAATCGCGGCGTACACCGAATAAACTGGCGCAATCCAACCGTCGACGCCGGCTAAATGGTCGGATACAATCGAGAATTCGCCGTCGACAATAAACAAACGAATCGCATTGTGGAACGAAAGGAGAACCTGTTTGACGACGCCACACGTTTCCGCGGAAAAAACTTCTCCGTATATCGGCAAAAACATGACTACGGAGGACAAAAAAACGCCGACTACTAAAACATTTACGGAATTGAGGACCCTTCTCTTTTGATTGCTCACCCGTGCCAGGGAAACGGCAGAAACAATGGCAAGGGCAAGAATCCCCGCGGAGAAAGCAAAATACATCGTCCAGTTCATTATCGTTCCTCCTTGAAATCCATGTAAGACCAAAACAAAACGGTCAAATCCGACAGTATCCATGGGGCAATCGCCTCCGACAACCGTTCTTGCCGGAGGCGATAGATGCAGAAATCATTGCTTTTTCAGGAAAAACGCAATCACCAAATTGTTCGGGCGGGGGGAATACGAATAGGACGTGCCTATGCGCGTATCCGCCTTCAGGTTGATATACTGTACCACTTCGCCGAACTTCCCGTTCTTGATGAGTTGCTCCTCCGCCTCGCGGTACGCTTCGGGGGAAGCAAACCGGAACGAAATGTCAAATTTTCCGGCATTGACATACTCGCAGACGATTGACCGAATTTTCTCGAAATCGAAGGATTCAAAATACAGCCCGTGGCGTATATGGTAATTGCATTTTGTCGCCGTACAAACCGGAAGCGGCATCGTATCCAGCGGCGTATGGGAATCCAGTCGCGAAAGTTGCTCGGTCGTAATGCAGAAACAGTCGTAACTGATGGCGTTCGATTGCGAAACCTCTTTCTTGGTGTTCGAACCGTCCCCCCATGTGACGTCGATATGGTAATAATCGCCTTCCAGTTTTATCAGGTTCCACGCGTGCGTTTGGCTCACGACATAAACGCACTCGATACCGAACCGATTCAGCAGGTACTGCAATGCTCTCGCGTACCCCGCGCAAACCGCCTTATGGTTGACGAAAACCCCGTAAATCGAACGAAGGTCGTCCGGAACTTCCGGTCGTACAAAACTCGTCGTTTCGCGCTCCAGACCGAGCGTATCGTAGTCCACCAGATTGATGATATTCTCGTAGATGCGAAGCGTAACCTCATAATCGCTCATTCCGTCCGTCACCGCGGAAAGGAACGGTTGGAGCGACGCGTCAATCTTAGCCTGACGTCCTTTCGCTTCCTCCGGCGTCATGCAGTACTTGAAAGCGATTTTGTTCACGATTTTTGTCGCCGTTTCGTAGTAGACGGATTCCCCGCGCTGGAACCAGAAGAGTTCGGGGTGGTCTCGTTGCACATAATCGATGATTTTCAGCACTTGCTGATCGCTCAAAGGGACGCCGAGGTCATTCAGTTCCGGCGCCTGTTGCCGTATCGCCTCGAAAATCGTATGATACGCCGTCTGCTCGTCTGCAGACAGCAGATGAAACGCATACAGCGGACAAGCGCCCGGTTTCCGTTCGATGGGTCCCTGAATCGGCGAAGGCTTCGGCTTTTTGTGTCGCGTAGGGTCGGACGGGTCCCCGTCGTCGTCGCCGCCGGTCGGCGACACAGGCGGAACGAACGTAATCTGCCCGCAAAAATCGGGGTCAAGCGGAGTTTGCGGGTCCATAAACGGCGTCCGCTTCGTAATGACCGTACCGAGCGAGAACGGATAATTCGCGCGGTACCGCAGGAAGCCGCGTCCGTATTCATCGTCGCGATAGGAAGAAATAATCTCCTCGCGCTTAGCGGTAGCCGGCTCATTCATCAGGTATGCGTACTGGACTTCCGCCCATTTCGCCATGCCCTCATAAATCTCCAGACGCAGTTTCCGCCCGTACTTCTTCCGAATCGCTTTGTCGTTCCAATTGAGATATTGCCAGATATGCGTCAGTTCATGCGCCATCGTAAGCATTGACATCATGCGCGGAGAACCGTTTTCCAGCAACAGGGAATACCCGTTTTTGTCCTTGATTGCAACGCCAAGCACGCGAGCGTCCATCTTCGGCGTCGGAAGAAATGCCTGACCAAGCCGCTTGTGCAATTTCCGCGAATTGACCATTTCGACCTTGATTCCGACATTGATACGGATTCCGAAGAACGACTCCATGTTCCGCTTGACATCTTCGAAAATCTTGCGGAATTCCGCTTCGGTCTTGACGGCGGTCCTAGCGCAGTTGAGACACCGGTCGCGACCGTCCGCAAGCGTTTCGTACTCGACGCCGAAAATTTCCGTGCCGCAGAAATCGCAATACCGCGCGTCCGGCTTGCCGGGCTTGAAGGTAGCCTCGATGAACGCGGCAATATCCATGGAATCCCGCGCCTGCTTCAGCGGATTCTTCGCAAACCCCAACTCGGAAAGATAACGCAAAGTTCCCGGCAAATCAATGGACGAAGGGTCTCCTTCCCCGCCGTAAAGCATATAATACCGCTTATGATACGGCAGTCTTTCGACGGAAAATCCGGCGTCATCGTCGGTATCGCATTCCGAGGACGATTGCAACTCGTTGTCGGACGGCGACAGCGTCGTATCGGGTTCACCGGTCGAAACGCCTTCTCCGTCTTCCGGCTCCGAATCCTCGGAAGTTCCGGCGTCCGAATCTTCCGGTTCCGGCACCGCACCCTCCGTTTCCTGCTCCTCGGAAGGCGATTCCGCTCCGTCGGGCGATGTTCCTTCGTCGTCGGAAGTCGATTCCGCTCCGTCGGACGATGTTCCTTCGTCATCGGAAATCCTTTCCCCCGCCGTCGGCTCCTCGCTACGCTGACCGGCTTTCTCCTTTTTTTGGCGTTTCTTTTCCTCTTTTGCTTTTCGTTTTGCCTCTTTCTTTTCCTCTTTCGCTTTCTTTTTCGCCTCTTTTTTAGCCTCTTTCTCCTTTTGCTTTTCGGCTTTTCGGCGTTGCTTATCCGTAGGAAGGGTTTTATCGGTCTCCCCTTCCTGCGTCGTTCCGTCCGTCGTTTCCGAATCGGTCGGGTCCTCTTTCTTCGGCTTTCGTTTGAACCAACTCTTGATTTTATTGAAAATCTTCTTGATTCCGCGCCCGATTGCCGCGAAGAAGCGACGAATCCGCTTCTTCTTCGGTTTTTTCTCCTCTTCGGTGAAACTGACCGGCGGCAACGGTTCCGGCGGCGGAGTCAAGCTTGCTTCAAGTGTCTCCGTGTGCCAGTCAAGATAATCGTGCATAATCCCGAAAATCCGTTGTATGTTTCGCTCAAATGCCACGAGCAAACCCAAATCTAATTGACTGTCCTCAATCAGATAAATCGCGTTCGGACGCAACTCGCACCCGTCGCCTTCGATAGAATACGTCAAAGGGCGACAAACATCGGAATCGCCGAGGAAGGAATCGTCCGTCACCGCGCAAAAATACGCCTGATTCTCCGCAAAAACGGTCCGAAAGATTTCATTGAAAAGGACCGTGACCGTATAGCGCACGGTGTCGCTGTATTTCTCGCCGAGGTCCGGCAGTTCGATTCGCAGGATTTCTTTATTCTTGTAAACGCGTTCCGGAATGCCGGTTTGCCCCCCTTCGAAGGAGACCCGGCTTGCGGTGGTGAAATCGTTATACTTTTTCATCCGGTAATAACCGGGCGTCTGCACGCTGATATCGGCAAATTCCCGCACGATTTTCATGCCCGCAATGTCCTGTTGCGCGCCGATTTTTTCGGACGGGCGCGTCCCGTGAATCACATACCGGCGAATCTGCCGATATGCGGGGCGACCGGTAATATGGTCGGCGGCGCGGCGAACCAGAATCTGCCCGTCGGCGGTAAGGTACTGCATTTCATAGTATTTCCCGCCGAACGTAAAGAACTGACCGGGGAGAAACTTCTGATAGATATGACCGCTGAGTTCCGCGCCGAGATAGTAGCGCTGACCCTTCTCGTCCTCGGCGACATAGCCGGCGGAACGGAGTTCCGAAACGCATTGCGACAGGAACTTCCGGTCGTCAATCAAATACGTTGTCTCCATTTTCCCGTGTTTCAGGTTGAAAACGTCCTTTACCTTAAGCAGTTCGGGAGACCATTCCGATTCCCCAATCCGAAGCGGCTCCTCGTACGCAAGCGACACCGCCCGACGGTAATTCTCCTGCCGGAGGAACGTTCGGGAAACATCGGAATAGCAACGGTGCAGTTCAAACCAAAGTTGCTTCTTCAGGTCAAAGACGGAAATTCCCAGCAACGACAGTTCCTTTTCAATCACATCGGTACAGACCGGGAACGTGCCCATCATCAGAACCAATCGAAGAATCGTGTTCCGATTGCTTCGCGCATAGTCCGCGACGATACACGGAATGGCTTTCGCGTCCGTTTCAAAAATGGACGCGTTATCCGCCATATAGTCTTTCAGAAGGTATTCGGAAGAAATGATGTTGATGAATCCCTGCTCCGTCGTTCTGGTCGAGAAATCCCGAAGCGCTTCGAACATATTGCAGTCCTCGTCCTCGACGGTCAGGTAGCCGTTCTGACTCACCTCCGCGCTCCAAAAATTGGGCGTGGTTAGGAAATGCTCGTCGATTGCCTCCTGATTGGTGGGCAGACTGGCGTATTTGGTGAGCTCGTAGTAATACTGCTTATCAATCCAGCGAATATCCGTAACCGGGAACGCGTCGCCGCCATACCACTTCGTCGAGGAGACTTGATTCTTTATCGCCGCGAAAGACAACTCGGTTCCGATGCCGAGATATCTTGAAATATTCGGCGCGATACGGTGGTGCAGGTATTCCTCGTCCGTTTCCCAACACATATACGAGGAAGTTCCGAGATGTTTCTCCGTAGCGGAGACCTCGGTGATACTGGTCATGAGGATATGCGACATCGCGTCGACCAGACCGTCGCAATTCTTATCGCACATACAGAATACGAGATTCTTCTCTTCCTCGCCACGACACTGCTTGACCAACAGATTCAGCCCGATTTGGGCGGTCGAAATGAGCTTCGACGGCTCGACGACCACGACAAATCCGACATTTTCAAGGAATTCCGCGTTCGCTTGGTGAAGTTTGATATCCAAAACGTCCGAACGCGTGACGATTCCGATATCCAAATCCTGTGCTTCCGAAGTCAAAACGCCGATATTCCACAGAAACGGAAGATTCGTGACCGATTCAATCCCCTTTTCGACCCACGCTTTGATGTCGTCCTCGATTGAATGGCGCCCCAAAACCACCAGAACCTTCTGATGGTCCAAAAGCACCCGGTTCATCGGGTAGAACGCGTACGGAATCAGGTCGTTATAGAACGGATTGTTGAAGAGAATGCTCTCCCCGTTCAGCAAGCGCAAGGAGGAGTACAAATAGTTATGGTCGATTGAAGCGCCGGTCCTGTTAAACGCGCTGATAAACGACGCAAAACTGACCACTTTCGGGTCCTCGCTCTTTTCGAGTTCGCGAATGACGTCGTCCGTGGTCACGTCATATCCCAGCGAGCTGTTGACGCTCGTGTTCTCCGCGAGCAGTTTGTCGCCGAAAATCGAACGCAGGAACTTTCGGAGCAGAGAATAGTTTACGACGCGATAAGCCTCGTCGTCCTCGCCGAGAAGGTCGTTCGAGTACTCCTGTTTCGTCACGCCGTCCAGGTAGAAATACAGCTCTCCAATCAGAATGATGCCGAAAACCGGATAGAAAACCGTCCGCAAAAGCCCGTCGAAATAGAACCTACGGCTGACCAGCATCAGCAAAACCGAAAGAACCACAGCGCCGTAATAGAATACTTTCAGCAAACTTCGCGTTTGCGCATACGACGCTTTGACGCACCAGACGCCCCGTTCCGAGAAGTATTCATAAAAATTTTCCGCGACTCTGGCGTGCAAACTTCCGTCCGTTTTGATTGCCCGGCGAAGAACGGAAATGCAAATTTTCTTGAAAATGATGTAAACGAAAATAATGGCAGCGTTCGAAAGATAGAATATCCAGTAATTCAGATTCAGATTCTGCAGAAAAGATTCGATGATGTCGGCGGCAGATGTGAAAAACGAGCCAACCTTTTGCGGCATCCATGAAAAATTCGCCAAAGCCGCAATCCATTTCGGAATGTTGTCAAGCAAAACAAGCAACCATTCGTTAATGCGGTTCATCAGGCACATCGCGACGACCGCATACACCAACGAGAATGCGACCATCAGAAACTGCTTGCTGCGTTCGGGTTGCGGCAGATTCGCTTTTTTTCCGGCGAAACATAGCAATACAAAAGGAAGGAGCGCCAAAAGCGTTTTGGCAAGATTCAGAATCGTATCAATCATACAACTCCTCCCGAAGCATCGTGACGGATTCCATGTAATCAACCGGAATTACAATCTCATTCCCCTGCTGCAGATAGACGATTCTTTGGGAATGGACGCGCGGCATTTCAAACACATAATCGATTGGTTTGGTAAAGTCAAACATATACGGAGTGCATTCGCTTATCTGAACGTTGTTGAAATCAATATACTTCGCGAAAATCTCGTAGATTTCCTGAATATGATTTGAAATCCGCATATTGTGGTACGCTAAAATCTTTTTCTTTTTGGAAACCGCAGACTCCCGCTTTTTCAGCACGGAAAATACACGCATCAAATTGCAGGTATTACTGAGATATTGCGAGAAAAGTGTCAGACTACTGTGGACCTGCTGGCAAACCTGTCTCATCGTGCGGTTGAACGCGCGAATCCGCAAAACAAGCCGTCGCCTGAGGAAAAACAGGTCGATAAAACCGACGACGAGAAGAAGACCGAGCACAATCCCGGTGAGGATCAGGGAGAACAGGAAGGATTTGACGGTATTCAAATTCCCGAAAAGCAACGGGAAAAAGCCGATGAAATACATGAGCGCAACGGCTAATCCGACAAACAGCGTCTTTTTTCTCGTCATTCGTTGCTCGATTTCGCGCCGGACGAGCTTATCTTCCTTCTGGAACTTTTCCGTAAACTGTTTGCCGTCAAACAGGTCCGTCGTCGTGGACTCGACCATCTTCTGCTCCAGGTCCGCCAAGTGAAATCTGATGTCCTCCTCCTGGTTTTCCGTCAGCAAAAGCGCGCGTTCGTCGTCAATCACGTTATTCTTTCGGACGCCTTCCAGGACGGAAGTCTTGAGCGTCCTTCTCGGTTCGCGCAGATAGCGCGTGAAGTTCTTGTTTATCGTCTTGTACTGCTCGGACCAATATGTGCGCTCGTCCGTAGGGCAGTCTGTCGCAAGCCCGATTTTGCCGCTCTTGGCGTACAACGTTTTTTCGTCAAATGTCGCCGCGACGTCGACCGGGATGTTGATATTCGATTCAAACAAAGTTCTCACGGTTCGGTCGTCGACGGACGTATCGCTGTCCCGAACGATTTGCGTTTCAATCTCCTTTAACAGGATTTGCGTCGATTTCAGCTTGCCGATATAACTCCCGCAAAGTTTCGCCGCGTTTTCCGCGCTGAATTCCACTTGCACGCGGTAAACATTTCCCGTTTCCATCAACCCTTGCGGAATCTCATTGCTTGCAAGGACCAGCAGGAAACTGAGGAATTTGACCAACTCAAATTTATGGAGTTTGTTTTCCTCCGGGAGAATATCAAACAGGATAAATTTCAGTTCTTTGCTGTACAGGTTAAACTCCGCGAATCTTGACGCGTGAAGTTCGTCCCTTTTCTTCCACTTGGCATCCTGCTCCGCCATTTCGAAATCAAAAGTCCGCGGAGAAAGGCAAATCACCTCGACAGGCATTCTGTCAAGCAAAGAGAAACCGTCGGCAACCTGTTCGAGAAGTTCGTGCTTCTTTGCATTCTCGATTAGGCACTCCGCGTATTCCGGGTCAAAGTAGATGGGGTCGTTCCCAATATATCGAATGAATTCAAAAATCTCCGCGACGGGAATCAATCGTGTAATGCCGTCGACATCCATGTCCCGAATGGACAGAAGCAACGAATCGATTTGTTCGTCCGATACAAACTTTTTCAAGTCCTCGCGCCGATATTTTTCGAGATTTGCCGCGTATTTCGGACAATCCAGCGATTCCAGCTGCTTTTTGAGCATGTATGCGGACGTCTGCAGCTCCCCGGACAGCAACGACGCGTATTCTTCGGGCGTTAAAACCGATTGAAACGAAGGAAGCCCGGTCAACGCGGTCGTGAGTTTGACGAGCGGGTTGAAAACCGCCTTTTCAAAGGAAGCAATCCGCTGTTCCCGTCTTGCTTTGAAAAACGCCCACGGTTCGGTTTTTTTGGAAGGCAACGGGTCGCTGTATCCCGTGAAGTCGAACGGGTTGAGGGATTCGGCGCCGTCCGTGCTGAGCACGACGGCGCGCCAATCCCCCTTCAACGAAATCAAATCATGCAAATCGGGAACCATCGTATCCAAATTCTCGGCATCCTTGTTCCATTCGCAAAATGCGACCTGATTCGGGTCATACAGCGGTCCAAAAAACACCTTTGTTTCTTCGAAGAGACTTATCGTCTTTTTTTCGGCAAATATCACCGTAAACATGATAGAACCTCCTCCAAAAACCCGATTGCAGGATTACTTGAGAAGCGCACGCAGTTCCTCAATTTTCTTATCAAACTGGAAAACATTCAGCTTCTTGAGCTTGTTGCTCACCTTGCGGAATACCATATTGACCACGCGGTTATCCGAAATCGACGTGTTCTTTCGCATCGCGTCGCCCTGATTGTACGTATCATTTTGGAAGTTTTCGACAAACAACTTGAATTGCGCTTCCAACCGATTCGCAAGGAACGGCGCACGGTCAACCTCTTGCTCGTATTTTTCGATTTCCCATTCCAGAACGGAAATGGCGCTGTCAATCATAATCGACAGTTCATTATCGTCCATCTTCGAACGCGGAAGTGAATTATAGTAGGCAAGCGGAATCTCGAAAACGCTCGTAGGCGCGGCGTGACCGTCGCCGATGACAAAGTTTTCGGCGTCGCGGACGAACGCGCTTTCCGTGTACCGATGGTTCGAATCGATATCGAATTTGCAACGTTCTTCCTGCATCTCGTAAATCTTCGAAACGGAGGCGCGGTCCCGATAAAGCGCGTCGAGAACCTCGTAGAACTCGTCGCATTCCGTATTGTTAGACACGACGAAAGCGGTTCTGTCGCCTTCCGTATCTTCCAGCGCATAGATACGCTTCTGCACGTCATATCGCGAAGAAGGCTGTTTGACAATCATGCCGTGCACAATCCCGTAAATCAGCGCCGAATGAATCTTTACCATTTCCCGATAATGCGCGGTCATCGAGATTTCCGGCATTTCGGAAAGCGAATCCCAGCGTTTATCGATGTGCGTAGAAATCGTAGCGCTCTTCGTCGAATCCGGTCCGATGTTTTTGATATAATCGTGGTACGCCTTGTAGTAGATTCCGGCGTCCTCGTTATATTGCTCGTCCTCTTTGCATTCCTCCGGGCTCTTGAAGCGCGAGAGCATATCCGGCTTGATGTTATACAGCGCGTTAAAGAAATGCAGTTCGTACTTGGAAACCGTGTCCGTCCCGGTAGCGTTCATTCCGAACGGCTGCACCAATGTTGCGATATTGAGGTCGCGCAGGTCGTCGAGTTTCTTATTATACGCGCAAAGCACGACGTCGCGCGGCTCACAGAAGGCGGGACCGGAAATTCCGGGTGCGGCAAGGCGGTTCCCGAACCGGATTTTCTCCCGAATGTACTCAAGTTTGGTGTCATCCGAAACTTTCGGCGCGAACACCGGACCGTCCCCGTCGGACAGTTCCTGCGCCTTGAAATACTCGCTGAATTCCAATTCCTGCGCAATCGCGGAAAGAATGTTGATATTCAGAATCTCATCGCACTGCGTCTGCACCGACTCCTGGAAATACTGCACCAGGACCGCGTCGAAAATATCGACCGGCGGGTGGGCAAGCGTGGGGTCGTACGTCGCGACGCGCTGATTCTCCGCATTGGACTTCACCGCATCAAAAATCTTTGCGTTTAATGCGGCGGGAAGCATCAGGTCGTCGCCGCTGGTCGGACACAGGTCCGCCCAATGTTTCAGGCTCTTTTCGTCCGCACAGACGTACGAGATACTGTTGCCCTTTCTGTACTTTAACTTTTCGACGATTTCATCCTGCGCCTTATTCAGCAGGTAAACCTTTCCTTCAAACGAATTGTAGAAGTTTTCAAACTCCGTGCAAAGCTGCTCCAGATACTCCATCGCAACCTTGTAGGACGCCTCTTTCAGGACGCTGCTGCAATAGGTCGTCACCGCTTTCGAATACGCCGGGAAAATCTCATTGAGCTTCTCCCAAAGGGGTTTGTACCCGCCGATTTTTTCGAAGAACGACAAATCCTGTGCAGCCAAATCGCACACTTCGTCGAAATTGGTCTCCTCGGTTTTGCTGGTAAATCCACCGCGAACGTCAAAATAGTCCGCGGCATCCGCGTTTGGCTGGTAACGCCCGAGCGCGTTTAGCTGCTTCGCGATATTTTTGTTCACTTCATCATAAGCGCTTCTGAATTTCGCACGCAGGGCATACAGCATGTAGCGCATCGCGTTCGGGTGAATCGCGCCGTCCGCGCCCTTGAGAAGGGACTCTATATGGTACGGGCGAAGGTCCTTCCCGTAAATCGGCGGCGCGTCATACAGGATGGTTTTTGCCGCCGAGGTCGCGACGCTTGCGGCATTTTTCTTGACCGCTTGCTCGTATTGCCTGATTTTTGCAAGGTCCTCTTTGACGTTTTTCCCTTTTTCTAATTTTTCATCATGCTCATAATCCCTATCGCTCGCGAGATTCTGAACCCCAATCCTCATATTCTTCATCTGGGGGTCCTTGTCGAACGAATTCTGGATTTGCTCGTCGAACGCGGACAGGAACGCGTTCGCCTTCTGCATAATTTCCGCTTCCGCCTTCTCGACATCCGAAACGATGCAGCCTTTGATACTGGTATCAAAGTAGGACTTGCCTTCGTTTACGCTTCGGACATAGACGTCCTCCAGTTTCGGCGCCGCATCGGAAGAATACGCTCTCTTCTTGCGGAACTCCGCCATTTCCTTCTTAAACGCTCTATCATATTTGAGCCATTCGCCGACGGATTCCCCGCTGCCGATACAGTCGATTGCCCTCGAATTCGCCACATACTCCAGAATATCCTCATACGGATACCGAAGAACCGACGCGCCAATGCCGCCGAACCGGCTGCGACCGAAGTTATCCTTCTCGCCGAAGTCCTTGATGATATTGTCCTCGATACCGAACGCGTCCTTTTCCATCGGACCGATGTTCTGCTCGTAAAGGCTCTGCGCGGCAAACTCCTTATACTGGTCAAGGGTCAGCATGCTCTCCTGGCTATTATCCACCCGGTCAAGCAGGAAGCAGAAATCAAACGGCAGACCCTCCAGGCGAACCGACCCTTCCGTCGTAGACGGAATATCGATATGCAGGTCCTTATACCGTTCCAATTCCTTGCGGACATTGCAGAAACCGCTCGCTTTAATCATGAAAGCGTTGATTTCCTTAATGGTGGCATACCCGTTTCTGCGCTGGCTTTCCTTTTCCGTTTCCGTGCGGATTACGGTATCCATAACGCCGGGGAGCAACAGGTATCCGCGAATGATTGCCTTCTTTTCGCTGTAATTCGTGCGAAGATACTCGCGAATCAGCATGCCGACAATCATAGCGATACCGGACCCGGTGCCGCCCGACGCGGAAGAAACGACGACAACGCGCAAATTCTGTTTCAGTTCGCCGCCGTCCTTCAGGAACAGGTTGTCGATTGCCTTGTAAAGTTTTTGCACCTCGCCGGTTTTGATTGCGGTGTCAAGCGCAAGGCGAGAAATGGAACGAACCTGACCGGCACCCGTGGAAAGCGCCTTCGGATACAGGGTCGTGTTATTCGGGAACCAGTTCTTTCTAGCGTCCTCGTCCTTTTTCAGGCTGTCGAGAACCGTTTGGCTAGAAGAAGTTTGGATAACGACAATATTTGCCTTGGACTGCTTGACGCATTTCAGGTCCCCTGCGTTCGTGTCCATCGCGACAAACTTGATGTTGTCCGCCTCCGTGCCTCTGCACCGGTTGGCGACCCTGGTCACAATGTCGGAACCAATTCCGCCCACACCGACAAACAGCGTTTCTACTGTCTCGTTGCATTTGATTTTTTCCTTTACGATTGACATAGCGCGTTCCTCCAGGTTCTATATTCCATAATATTTTTATCTTCAATCATTTTTATCTTCGAATCGTTTGACAGATAACTTCGGCACCCGTCCCATTCTCTCTGGAAAGTTTGACTTCGATATTGCCGCTGACCCTCTGATTGATGACATAGTGTCCGCCGTCTTCCACGGTGGATTTAACCCATTGTCCGGAGCGTTTTTCATACTCCACGCCGGCAAACTCAATCAGTTCGCACGTCGAGCTGATTTTCACGAGCGCCACACGCCTGCGCGCGGACTTTATGAATCGATTATCCAAAGGTCGCAAGGTAAACGTCGCGGAGCACTGCTCATCGACGTCGACCGCGTTCGGTCCGTTCACCGACAGCGTTCTCCGTTTTCTGTTGTATCGCACCGACACATTTTCCGAGCCTAAGTGCTGGGACGCAACGGAATAGAATTCGGCATTCTGCTTGATGATTTTTTTCGGCATAACCTTCTGAAGCATAAATAATAGCCACAGTACGAACACCGCCAAGAGCAGCAGAATCCAGAACAGGTATCTCCACACCTTGCTGTATTTTTGGATTTCGAACGACTCCTGCTCGTCGCCGGACCGCGTTTCCTTACCGTATTCGTCCAAAAATCCGGCAGATACCTTCAGTTCGTATTTTCCGGTTTCCGGCTCGATATAGTTGCCGTCCCCGTCCTGCGCGATGTAAATCGCATAGGCGGACTTCCCCGCGACCGGTTCCGTCCGGTACGGAAGTTCGTCGGACAGTTCGACGGCAAGCGTCACGTCGGCAAGCTGTTCGTCCGTCAGCGGCTGACCGTCAAGCAACAGCGACACCTGAATCGGTTTCCATTCGTCGTGATTGGAGAGCTTGTACCAGGACTGCGATTGCAAAACGGAAACGCTGATATCCAGCAAATGCCGCTGGAAGGTAATCGAAGCATCTCCGCTCGACACAATCTCTCTTCCGTAGGAATCCGTATAGGTTGCCGTGATTTGCAGCGTATGCTCGCCAAGGTCTGGCTCGACAAAGTTCCCGTTTTCGTCCTGCGCGGCGAAAATGCGGAAAGCGGATTTCCCCGGAACCGGCTCGCACCTGCACACCAAATCCTCGGACGAAAGCAGGTTCAAACGCACCGCCGCAAGTTGCTCGTCCGTCAACGGCTGCCCGTCCAGCGTCAGCGACGCCTCAATCGGTTCCCATTGCGCGTATCCGGAAATCTGATACAGCGATTGCGGCGTGGCGACCCGCATCTGCAGGCTCTCCAGAGGTGCCTGAATTTTAATCCCGCTCAACCAGGACAAATCGGCGTCCTGCTTGCTCGAAATCGTAAATTTTCCTAAGTAGGTCCCTTCAATCTCGATTTCCGTTTCTTCATCGGGTTCGAAGGTGATTTTCGCGCCGTTTTCATACACGGAGCCGTCCGAGTCATTCGACGTCCGGACGGTCGTATGCAACGCGACCTCGTTTCCCATCAATTCGTGCTTTGTGACATCCTCGCCGGTGGCGCTGTCGACGATACGGCTCGAAACCGTGTATTCCCCGGCAATGAAATCGTCGGGACCGGTCACGGCTTGTCCGTCGCTGTTGGTAATCGTGACTTCGATGTCCACGTCGGGCTCATAGAAAATTTGAATCCGGTCGGCATTCGTGTAGGAAAGCGTATACGTTCCTTTCGCGCACGCGCCGAACGTGACGACATGCCCCGCAAGCGATGTATCCATCGGCGCTCTCGGATAGCCGTTCGCGCCGATTTCGCTGTACTTGCGCCGACCGCTGTCCATCGTCACCGGCACCGCGCCGCCGTCGGCGTTCTTCAAAGACGTAATCTCCGCATTCTGTCCCTGCACGAACACGATGACGTTCCGCATGGACAAATCGAGGTTCAGCGTCGTCCCGTTCAAGCGATTGCCCGGAAGCTCCAGACGCTGAAAAATCCGATTGCAAATCTCAATCAAATCGTCCTTCAAAGTCGAAGCGGAACTTCTCCTCGCGTAGAAATGCCTCGACTCGTCCGCCGTAAGTTCGGTCGCTTTCCCGAACCCAAGATACTGCACCTTGATTTGCGCGGACGCAAGCGACGAAAGCCTGTCCTGCAAATCGATAGGGGCGCGTTCCCCGCGCGCGTCCTCGTTAAAAGCGCCGTCCGTCAGGACGATTAGCCATTTTTCTTCCGCCGTAGAGGAACGGAGGTACGCATGTGCCTCGTCGATTGGCTCAAACGGCGTATTCGACGGGTGGGTGGTATACATATTCGAAATCTTATCGATATCGTTCTTGCTTTTGATTTCAAACGCCTCGTGACTGCCGCCGGAGGACGGCTGAGAACCGTCCGTCACGACCTCCCACATGGGGAACACATGGAGGTGGTCGGTCTCATAATCCAGCATGGAAGCGAAAATCTCCAGCGCGTACTTTGCCCTGCACCAACTTTCATCATCATACATCGAGCCGGAGTTATCATAAACGACCGCGATGTCGTAACTTTTCCTGATTTCGGTAATCTCGGCGGCGCCAGCTTTCAAGAAAAAGCAAGCCGCGAAACAGCCAAAAAGCAAACCGAGAAGAAGCGCCAACGCCAGGATTCTCTTCATTACAAACTGCCTTTCCGCGAAAGGCACCGACGGCGTTACGAAACCGTTGCGGTGCAGCTTTCGCCTTTTTATTTGCCTTTTTAACCCACGAAACGACCCGTCAACCGTAAATTTCCCCAGAAAAAGCGAAAGGCTTTTCAGTTTATTCAAATCACCAATCGCGGATTTCAACATTGAAAAGTCTTTCGACAATCGTTCGCGGACCCACGCCGAATGGAGGAAAAATCCAACAAAATCCGACAGGGACTTTTTTTGTATCATATGCTTTTACATTATATACAATAACACGACATTTGTCAACACCTCCGTTAAAATTTTTCGCTATTTTTCAAAATTTCGACGCAAATGCGCCAAACTTTCCGACGGCAAAAAACGGCAGAGAACAATTTTGACCGGGGGCGTTGAACAAGCCCCCGGTCCGATTCAGTCGTTTTCGATTTGCAGCGTTTCCCCGGTTTTCAAATCCGCGAAAACGAAGAAGTGCCTGCGGGACGCCCCGCTTCCCGTCGTATAGGTATAGAACAGCAAATTCCCATCGAGAATCACATTCCAAATGTTCTCTTCGACCGGGGCGGTATAGATTTTTTCCGCATGCGCGAAATCCCCGTCCGCCCGATAAATTTCGTTGTCGGCGTTCAGGAAGCAGACGCCGTCGCCGCCGAAAAGCAGTTCGGACGGTTTCGTATCGCGAAGGAGAACCTCCTCGTCGCCCAGCCCGTAATCGGATTTGCGGCAGAGGGAATTTTCGACTCGGTAATAAAAATCCTCCCCGTAAAGCGCGAGCGGAAGGATATCGGAAGAGGCATACGGGATATCCTCGCCGGTTTGCGGGTTCAGAAGGCGGTAGTTCTCGCCGGTTTCCCCGTCGTAATAGAGGATTCGTCCGTTCATCGGCAGGAAAGAGGAAATCCCTTCCCCGGACAGCACGGTTTCGGCGCCGGAATCGGTCAGGTCCAACCGCAAAACCCGTCCGACCAAGTTACCGGAAGTTTCGTCCTCGCCTTCCGCAAGGAAATAAACGGTTTGCCCTTCCTGCACGACGTGCGACAGGGTGTCGCCGCTGCGATAAAGTTCTTTCACGTCGTTCCCGAAAAAGTCCGTCCGGTAAAGCACGGTTTCCGTATCCCCGCGCACCAGGAAGAACAGCCCGTCGCTCCCGCAATACAGGCTTTTTCCGGCGCATCCCCACAAACAGGTTTCGTGGTCGCAAAGCGGGTCCCTGCAGGCGACCGAAAAGTCCCCCGTGATTTTGTCATAGGAACGCAAAACGACCTCGTTCCCGGTATTGATATATACCGCGAGCGGCGTATCGAGCGCCCGTTGCATCGCTCGGTCGTCCGGGTATATCGCGTAGGGATAGGTCCGAAGCATTTCTTCTTTCGATTGCGAGGCAAACCCGGAAACAGGGAAGGTCCCCGCAAACCCGTTTGCCGAAGACGTGTCGCCTTCGCTTTGCAAGCCCGCGTGAAACGAGCCCTCCCCGGGCACGCGTTCCGAGCACCCGGCAAAGAGTACCGCCAAAACGGTCAAAACGATTCCGTATGCGCACAATCTTTTCACTTTCTTTTCCTCCTGTCCGTGAACGCCACAGTGTATATACTTTATTATACAGATTTCCCTATTTTTTGTCAAGACAAAGCCGCCGCTCCCCTTGCATTTCCCCGTTCGGTATGGTATACTGTTCCTATCCGGGCGACGAACCCGCAAAAAGGAGGCAGTCCGATGCACACGGAAAAGAGCAGACCCGACGAACCGCAATCGCCCCCCGACCGTATCCTCGTTCGCGGCGGACGGGTGCATAACCTCAAGAATATCGACGTCGACGTCCCGCTGCACAAAATCGTCGGCATCGCGGGGGTTTCCGGCTCCGGCAAGTCCTCGCTCGCCCTCGGTATCCTGTACGCGGAGGGTTCGCGGCGATACCTCGAATCCCTCTCGACCTATACGCGCCGGCGCATGACGCAGGCGGAAAAGGCACAGGTGGACGAAGTGCTGTACGTCCCGGCGGCGCTCGCGTTGCGTCAACGTCCCGGCGTACCCGGAATCCGAAGCACCTTCGGGACCGGCACGGAACTGCTCAACAGCCTTCGGCTGCTGTTTTCAAGGCTCGCAAGCCACCGCTGT
Source organism: uncultured Clostridia bacterium (assembly GCA_947626805.1). Classification (GTDB taxonomy): domain Bacteria; phylum Bacillota; class Clostridia; order Oscillospirales; family CAG-382; genus Coliplasma. Next base: position 2,778 of record CANQTR010000011.1, on the reverse strand, counting down.
CCGAACGGGCACGCGACGGCGCCCTCCCTGAACGTCGCGGCGGGTCTGCCGCTGGTCTGCCCGGTGTGCGGCGAAACCTTCTTCGCGCCGGGGGCGGAGGAACTCGCGTTCAACAGTCAGGGCGCGTGCAGGACATGCGACGGCACGGGTATCGTGCGGACCGTGGACGAATCGACGCTGGTGCCGGACGAATCCCTGACCATCGACGAGGGCGCGGTCGCGCCGTGGCAGACGCTGATGTGGTCGCTGATGAAGGACATCGCACGGGAAATGGGCGTGCGTACCGACGTGCCGTTCCGGGACCTGACGCCGAAAGAGCGGGACATCGTGTTCCACGGTCCGGCGGTCAAAAAGAACATCATCTATCAGAACAAGACGAGCGGCGCCGCCGGAGACATGGATTTCACCTATTTCAACGCCACCTACACCGTCGAAAACGCCCTCTCGAAGGTCAAGGACGAAAAGGGCATGAAACGGGTCGAAAAGTTCCTACGGCAGGACGTCTGTCCGGATTGCGGCGGAACGCGGCTGAGCGACGCGGCGCGCGCGCCGAAATTGCGTGGAATTTCCCTCGCGGACGCCTGCAAAATGACGCTTGCCGAGCTGACCGACTGGGTGAATGGCGTCCCGGAATCCCTGCCCGCGGAGATGCGCCCGATGGCGGAAAGTATCTGTGATTCCTTCCGCACCGCGTCGAAACGCCTGACCGACCTCGGGCTTTCCTACCTCACGCTCGACCGAGCCGCCTCGACGCTCTCCACCGGGGAACGGCAGCGTATGCAACTCGCCCGCGCGGTGCGAAACCGCACGACCGGCGTTCTCTACGTCCTCGACGAGCCGTCCATCGGTCTGCACCCCTCCAACCTCGAAGGGCTGACCGGCGTAATGCGGGATTTGCTCGCGGACGGCAACACGGTCGTGCTCGTGGACCACGACGTGCAGGTGCTCGCCGAGGCGGATTGGCTCATCGAACTGGGACCGCATGCGGGCGCGGACGGCGGAACGGTCCTCGCACAGGGTCCGCTCGCGGCGGTCGTCAACGACCCGCGCTCCCGTATCGGCGGATTCCTGACGGGAAAGGCGTCTGTCCGCGTCGGAAGCCGCGTCGAACGGGAAAGCCTGTTCGAGCACGGGCGCATTCACCTGTCCACATCCGCACTCCACACGGTCAAGCCGCTGGAGGTGGACTTCCCGAAGGGGCGGCTGATTGCCGTGACGGGCGTTTCCGGTTCGGGAAAGACCACGCTGATTCTCGAAAGTTTGGTCCCCGCGCTGGAATCGTCCGTCCGGGGCAAACCCTTGCCGAAACACGTCAAAGCAATCGCCGCCGACGGCATCGCACAGGTCAAACTGATAGACGCGACTCCAATCGGGGTCAACGTGCGCTCTACGGTCGCGACCTACGCCGATATCCACGACGAACTTCGCAAGGTATACGCGAAAACGCCGGACGCGAAGGCGCGCGGACGGAAAGCCGGGGACTTCTCCTACAACACCGGCGCGCTTCGCTGTCCGACCTGCGACGGCACGGGCAGTATCGATTTGGACGTGCAGTTCCTGCCGGACGTGGAAATCCCCTGCCCCGACTGCGGCGGAACGCGCTACGCGAAGGAGGCGAGCCTTATCCGGCGGGCGGCGCGCCATGGCGGAACGCCCTGCTCGCTGCCGGAACTGATGGACAAGAGTGTGGACGAGGCGCTGCGGTGCTGTGAGGACCTGCCGTCGGTTTCCAAACGGTTGCGCGTGCTGCAGGACCTGGGGCTCGGGTACCTGACGCTCGGCGAGGCGACGCCGGGTCTTTCGGGCGGCGAGGCGCAACGGCTGAAGCTCGCCGAAGAATTGGGCAAGGGGCAGGCGGATACGGTGTTCGTATTCGACGAACCGACCATCGGTCTGCACCCGCTGGACGTGGAAGTGCTGTTGCGCGTATTTTCGACGCTTATCGCGAACGGCGCGACCGTCGTCGTCATCGAGCACGACCCGGACGTGATACGCAACGCGGACTACGTCGTCGACATGGGACCGGGCGGCGGCGCGGAAGGCGGCGAGGTCGTCGCGTGCGGCACGCCGGAGGAACTCTGCGCCTGCGAACGAAGTAAGACGGGGTTTTACCTGAAAAAGTACCTTTCGTCCGGTCGGTGAACCGCTTTTTCCCGCAAAAAAACGGTAGAATTGCAAGGAGGACCGTCGCACCATGAAAGAGTTGTCGCTCGAATCCGTCAGCAAATCCTTCAAGCAGACGAAAGCGCTCGACGGCGTGTCGTTCGCACTGGGGAACGGACTGCACGCCCTGCTTGGTCCGAACGGGAGCGGAAAAACGACGCTGATGCGTATTTTGACATTGAACCTCCCTTCGGACGGCGGGACCGTGCGGTTCGACGGCGAGGACGTGCGCGCGATGGGCAGGCGCTACCGCGAGAAACTCGGCTATATGCCGCAAAGCGCGGGGTTGTTCCCGTCCTTCCCGCTCGACGAGTTTTTGTGCTATATCGGCTCGCTGAAGGGGTTAAAAAAGAAGGATACGCTGTCGCAATCGGAAACGCTGTTGCGGGAAGTCGGACTTTGGGAACACCGGCGGGAAAAGCTCGGCGGTTTCTCCGGCGGCATGAAACAGCGGGCGGCGCTGGTGCAGGCGTTGCTCGGCGAGCCGGAACTGCTGGTCCTCGACGAACCGACGGCGGGGCTGGACCCGGTACAGCGTATCGGCGTTCGCAACCTGCTCGCGCGTTACGCGGAAACGCATTGCGTCCTGCTCGCGACGCACATCGTTTCGGACGT
>CANQTR010000010.1 GCA_947626805.1 uncultured Clostridia bacterium | reverse complement strand
TTCAACTGTTCCGGGCCGATTCCGTCCATCGGGGAAAGCACGCCGTGCAGGACGTGATAGCGCCCGCGGTACTCGTGGAGCGCCTCGATTGCTTCGAGCGCGCGGTTGTCCTCGACGCACATGATTACACCGCCGTCGCGTTCCGGGTCCTCGCAAAAGCGGCAGATTTCGGTCTCGCTGAAACATTGGCAGACCGAACAAAGCCGCGTCGCCCGCTTGACCTCAAGCAGGCTTTCCGCGAAGGCACGGACCTCCTCCTCGTCCATTTCCAGCACATGATAGGCGAGCCGGACCGCGCTTTTGCGCCCGATGGCGGGCAGGGCGGCGAAGTGCAGCGCCAATTTCTCCAGAGCCGGCGTCATCTCAGAACATGCCGGGCAGGTTCATACTGCCGGTGATTTTGCCCATTTCCTGCTCGTTGGTCGTGTCCACCTTGCGAATCGCCTCGTTGACGGCCGCGACCAGAATGTCCTGCAAGGTTTCCAAATCGTCCGGGTCGACGACTTCCGGCTGCAGCAGGATTTCCGTGACTTCCCGCGTGCCGAGGATTTTGACCGTGACGGCGCCGCCGCCCGCCTGCACCTCGTATTCCCGCGCGTCCAGTTCGGCCTGCTTTTCCGCCATTTGCTCCTGCATCTTTTGCGCTTGGCGAATCATGGAATTCATATCGGACGGGCCGCCGCCCATTCCCTTCGGCAGTTTGACTTTCATTCGGTCGGTTCCTTTCTTTTGAAACGCTTGGTTTATGTGATTTCTTCGATGGGTTTCGGGCCGCTTTCGCCGGGCGCGCGGTCGCGGAACAGCAAAACGTAGGATTTTCCGGTCACGGCGCGGACCGCGTTGGCAAGCGCCTGCACGTTGCTCCCGCGCTGGAGCATACGGTTGGTGAACGGGTCGGCGAGGATGACGAACTTGTCCCCTTCCATCGTCGCCGTCAGTTTCCGCACATACGGCAGGAGGTCCGGGTGTCCGGCGAGTTCCTCGGCGAGTTCGGCGTATTGACCGAACGCGTCGGCCTGCGTTTCGACGGTCGGCGGTTCCGCGTCGTCCGTCGTAGGCGACGGGCTGCTTTGCGGCGCGGGCGGAATCGATTCCTGCGGCGCGGCGGCCGGCGGGACGAATCCCTTTTCCAACCGCGCGACGCGGGCGGCGAGGGCCTGCAGGCTGTCGTTCAGGGTGAGGTCGCACAGCCGGATGGCGGCGAATTCCAAAAGCATTTTCTTGTTCGTGCTGTAACGGGTCATGCGGCTTTGCGTTTCATCGAGCAGGGAGCAAATCCAGAACAGCGTTTCCGGCGTGAAATAGGACGGAAACTCCTCTAAGAGCGCCGCCGCCTCGGCGGGAAAACGCAAATCCGACCGCTTGACCCGTCCGGCGGTCTGCCGCAAGATCAGCAGGTCCCGCGCAAGCACCGAAAGGTCATCGAGGAACACCGAAAGGTCCTTCGAAGAACGGTGCACTTCGCCGAGCAGGTCGAGCGCGCCCGGCGCATCCTGCTTTGCGCAAGCGCGGTAGAACGCGAGCAGACGGTCCGCGTCGGCGATGCCCAAACGGTCCCGCACGACCTCCGCCGTGACCGCGTTCGTTTCGCCGACCCCGGCGGTGCAGGCTTCGAGAATGGAAAGCCCGTCCCGCATCGCCCCGTCCGCAAGCCGTGCAAGCAGTTCCGGCGCGCCCTCACCGAGCGAAATGCCCTCCTGCCCGGCGACGAAACGCAACCGTTCGGCGATGACTTCCTCCGACAGGCGGTTGAAATCAAAGCGGAGGCAGCGGGAAACGATGGTGGCGGGCAGTTGGGAAAGCTCGGTCGTCGCGAGGATAAACAGGATGTATTCGGGCGGCTCCTCCAGCGTTTTGAGCAGGGCGTTGAACGCTTCGTTCGTGAGCATATGGACCTCGTCGATGATGTAGACCCGCTTTTTCAGCACCGACGGGGGATAGACGACTTCCTCCCGTAGGGCGCGGATATCGTCGACGCCGTTGTTGCTTGCCGCGTCTATCTCCAGCACGTCCGTCGAAAGCCCCGCGTCGATTTCCCGGCAGGCGGGACAGCGGTTGCAGGGGTTCCCGTCGACCGGCGATTCACAGTTGACCGCTTTGGCGAGGATTTTCGCGACGGAGGTCTTTCCGGTGCCGCGCGTGCCGCAAAAAAGATAGGCGTGTGCGACGCGACCGTCCCGACATTGCGTGCGTAGGATTTCCGTAACGTGGCTTTGACCGCTGACCTCGTCGAACGTCCGCGGACGCCATTTGCGGTAGAGCGCCTGATACACGAAAATCCCTCCATAACGGTAAAATCGACGGCAAAAAAACGAAAAACAGGGTATGCAGGATGACCATACAGCCGGGTTCGAGCAACGCTTCCATCCGTAAACCCCTGCGCGGCCTCAAAACAGGCGACCCCGCGGCACATCCGCGAGACTGCTTAATGCTGCTTGGTTCCCCACCTGACATGGTTCACAGGCGCGAATTGCGCGGGACCCATTTCTCAACGGCTTTGCAGAGGCGCGGCGACACAAACCTTGCCCTCATCCCGGCCTATCCCCCCTGCTGGAGCGGATTGCAGGTACAAGGCACCGCTAACTCCCCGGATAGTATGGTCATCTTCCATACCCCGTTCCCCCCCGCCGGGCGCGCCCGACCGGGTTCTTACGGATTCAGTATACCACAATTTCCGCCGATTTGCAAGGGGTTTTTTGAATTTGGCGTGAATTTGTTGCAAACCTTTTTCCGCGCGCCGCGTTTCGAAATGCGCGGGCGCGGCATTTTTCGGAAACGGGAGGGCGGAAAAATCCGGTTTCGATGCGCACATTTGGCGGAAAATGAACGAAAAAGCCAAAAATGTGAAAAATTTTGAAAGATTTTGAACAAAAACGGTTGACAAACGAAAAAATATCTGATATACTGAAAATACGAACAGAACAGACAAAGGAATTGTTGAAAATGTTGAGTGTGGAACGGCAGGAACGGATTTTGGCAGCGTTGGCGGTCAACCGTTCGGCAAAAGTGGCGGATTTGGCGCTGCTGACGGGGGCGTCCGAATCGACGGTCCGGCGGGATTTGGCGGCGCTGGCGACCGCGGGGCGGTTGCGCAAGGTGCCGGGCGGCGCGTCCCTGCCGAACGCGGAAATGCTTTTGCACGAACCGGACATGAATGAGAAATTGCGGCTCCACCAGTCGGAAAAGGAAACCGTCGGGCGGTACGCCGCGTCCCTGCTCGAGGAGAACGACGTGGTCTTTCTGGACGCCGGAACGACGACGCAAAAGATGCTGCCGTACATTTCCTGCCGCAGCGCGACCTATGTCACAAACGCCTACGGTCACGCGCACGCCCTCGCGCGGCGGGGGTTCCGGGTGTACCTGACCGGCGGGGAGGTCAAAACGCCGACGGAGGCGCTGGTGGGCATGGGCTGTCTGGAAACCGTCGAACGCTTTAATTTTACAAAATGTTTCCTCGGCGCCAACGGCATTGAGGAAACAGCCGGATTTACGACCCACTATATGGACGAAGCGAGCGTGAAGAAGCGCGTCGCGGAAAAAACGTTGCACCCGTATGTCCTCGCCGACCATTCCAAGTTCGGCAAAATCGCGGCGGTGACCTTCGCGCCCCTGCACATGGCGCGCGTGATTACCGACCGCCTGCCGGACGCGGCGTTTCGGAAGGACGCGGTCATAGAGGAGGTAGGCGTATGATTTGTACCGTCACTTGCAATCCCGCAATCGATTATCTCGTGTTCGTCCCGGAACTCCAAGCGGGCAGTATCAATCGTGCGGTCCGGGAACGCATCTTCTACGGCGGAAAAGGCGTGAACGTGTCGCTGGTCCTGCAGGAGCTGGGGTTCCCGTCCGTCGCGACCGGGTTCCTCGCCGGGTTCACCGGGAGCGCGCTGGAACATTCGCTGCAGGGCGGACGTATCCGGACGGATTTCGTGCACCTCGCGAACGGTTTTACCCGTATCAACGTCAAAATCCGCTCGCGGGGGGAGACCGACGTCAACGGGCGCGGGCCGGAGATTACGGAGGCGGACGTGGACGCCCTGTTCGGGAAACTGGAAGGGCTGGGCGAGGGCGACACGCTCGTGCTGGCGGGCAGTATCCCGGATACGCTCCCGTCCGACCTGTACGAGCGCATTCTGGAACGTCTGCAGGGGCGGGGCGTGCGGTTCGTCGTGGACGCGACGAAGGATTTGCTCCGTAAGGCGCTGCCCTACCGGCCGTTCTTAGTCAAGCCCAACAACGACGAACTCGGCGAACTGTTCGGCGTCCGCGTCGAGACCGTCGACGATACGGCGGTGTACGCGAAACGACTGCAGGAACTCGGCGCGGTCAACGTGCTGGTGTCCATGGGCGGCAAGGGCGCGGTCCTGCTGGACGAGACCGGGCGCCTGCATACGGCGGGCGCGAAGCAGGGAAAGGTCGTCAACACCGTCGGAGCCGGGGATTCCATGGTCGCCGGGTTCCTCGCGGGATATGAGGAAAAACGGGACTACGCCTACGCGCTCGCGCTCGGCAGCGCGGCGGGCGGCGCGACCGCCTTCAGCGAAGGGCTCGCAAAGCGGGAGGACGTGGAACGCCTGTTGTTACAACCGTAAAAAACAAAAAACAAAATACATTTTAAGGAGGAAACCCCATGCGTATCACAGATCTTTTGTCCGAAAAAAGCATCTCCCTGAACCGTACGCTCTCCTCGAAAGCGGAAGCGATTGACGCGCTCATCGCGCTGCACGAGAAGGCGGGAAACCTCAACGACCGGGAGACCTACAAAGCGCAAATCCTCGCGCGGGAGGCGCAAGGCTCCACCGCCGTCGGCGACGGCATTGCGATTCCGCACGCGAAGACGTCCGCCGTCGCGAAACCCGGTCTTGCCGCTATCACGGTGCCCGCCGGCGTGGATTACGAATCGCTCGACGGAAAGCCCTCCGACCTGCTGTTCATGATTGCGGCGCCGGAGGACGGGAATCTGCACCTCGAAGTGCTGTCCCGACTGATGACCCTGCTGATGGACGAAGCGTTCCGAAGCGACCTGCTCAACGCTTCGACAGCGGCGGAATTCCTCGCCGTCATCGACCGCAAGGAGGCGGAAAAGTACCCCGAAACGCCCGGTACCGCGGCAAAACAGGAGGGCTACCGCGTCCTCGCCGTGACCGCATGCCCGACCGGTATCGCGCACACCTACATGGCCGCCGAGGCGCTGGAAAAGGCGGGAAAGGAAATGGGAATCCCGCTCAAGGCCGAAACGAACGGCTCCGGCGGCGCGAAAAACGTGCTGACCAAACAGGAAATCGCGGACGCGGACGGTATCATCATCGCCGCCGACAAGAGCGTCGAAATGTCGCGTTTCGACGGCAAGAAACTCATCAGCGTCAAGGTTTCCGACGGTATCAAGAAACCGAAAGAACTCATCGAGCGCGTCCTGAGCGAGCAGGCGCCGGTCTATCACCACACCGGCGCGAAAGCCGCCGACAGCGGGGAGGAGGGCGAGAGTTTCGGCCGGAAGATTTATAAGCATCTGATGAACGGCGTTTCCAATATGCTCCCGTTCGTCGTCGCGGGCGGTATCTTCATCGCTATCGCGTTCCTGATTGACACCATCATGGGCGCCCCGCAAGACAGCAATTTCGGCACCGCGACCCCGGTCGCCGCCTTCTTCAAAACCATCGGCAACGCCGCGTTCAACTTCATGGTACCGATTCTGGCGGGCTTCATCGGACTTTCCATCGCGGACCGTCCGGGGTTCCTGATTGGTCTGGTCGGCGGTTATCTCGCGACGACCGGCGCGACGTTTCTGGCGGTCGGCGGCGACGTGCCGTCCGGATTCCTCGGCGCGCTCTTCGCGGGCTTCGTCGGCGGTTACCTGATGCTCGGGCTGGAAAAGCTGTGCGACAAACTGCCGAAAGCGCTTGAGGGAATCAAGCCGGTGCTGATTTATCCGCTCGTCGGGCTGGGCATGATTGCGGTGGTCATGTGCGCGGTCAACCCCTTCATGGGTATGCTCAATACGGCGCTCACCGACCTGCTCAACTCCATGGGGCAGTCGAGTAAGGTCCTGCTCGGCATCGTGCTGGGCGCGATGATGGCCATCGACATGGGCGGCCCGTTCAACAAGGCGGCGTATGTGTTCGGCACGGCGGCTATCACCTCCGGCAACTACGACATCATGGCGGCGGTCATGATTGGCGGCATGGTGCCTCCGCTCGGAATCGCGCTTGCCACCACCTTCTTCAAGAGCCGTTTCAACGCGCAAGAGCGCAAGAGCGGCCCGGTCAACTACATCATGGGTCTCAGCTTCATCACGGAGGGCGCGATCCCGTACGCCGCGTCCGACCCGTTGCGCGTCATTCCGTCCTGCATGGTCGGTGCGGGCGTCGCGGGCGGGCTGTCGATGCTGTTCGACTGCACGTTGATGGCGCCGCACGGCGGTATCTTCGTGTTCGCCGTGGTCGGGAACTGGCCGTATTACCTGCTTTCGCTGGTCGCCGGCGCTGTCGTGACGATGGTGATGTTGGCGCTGCTGAAGAAAAAGGTCGAAGAATAAAGGAGGAAACGAACATGGTATCCAAAAAAGTAACGGTCGTCAACGCAATGGGGTTCCATATGCGCCCCGCGACGAGTTTCGCCGGCGCGATGGGGAAATACCCGTGCGACATCAAATTGCGGGTGGGCGGCAAAGACGTCAACGCGAAGAGCCTGATGAACATCATCGCCGCCTGCATCAAATGCGGGACGGAGGTCGAGGTCATTTGCGACGGGGAGCGCGAAACGGAGGCGCTCGCCGAGGCGACCGGCATGATTGAGAGCGGTTTGGGCGAATAAGGAAGAAAGGTTTCGAAAAGGTCCGAAGGGGGCGGGAAACGCTCCCTTCGGGTTTCCCGGAAAGGAGTTGTGATTCGTCATGGAGAAAGGAATCGGCGCGTCGAAGGGATACGGCATCGGGAAGGTCGTCGTGTACCGCCCCGCCGACCTGCACTATACCCCAAAGACCGGCTGTGACCCCGAAACGGAAAAGAAACGCCTCGCCGACGCGCTCGGACGCTTTTTGGAGCGCAACGAACGCTTGCGCGAACGCGTTCGGGAAACGGCGGGGGACGCGGCGGCGGAAATCATCACCGGACACATCATGATGTTGCAGGACCCGTATATGTCCTCCGAAATCGAAAAGCAAATCGACGAGGGGGTGTGCGCGGAAAGCGCGGTGGAGTCCGTTTGCGACCTGTTCATCGGGATGTTCTCCTCGGTCGACGACGAGATGACCCGTCAGCGGGCGACCGACGTCAGCGACATCAAGCAGGAAATGCTCGGACTGTTGCTCGGCGTGCGGACGGTGGACCTGACCGACCTGCCGAAGGACACCGTGCTGGTCGCGCGGGAATTGACCCCGTCCATGACCGCCTGTATCGACCGGGAGTGCGTGGTCGGGTTTGTCACCGAACTCGGCTCGAAAACCTCGCACGCCGCTATCCTCGCGCGCGCCATGGAAATCCCGGCGGTGTTGAGCGTGGAGAACGCGCTGGAGAAGTACGCGGACGGGCAGTTGGTGGTCGTCGACGGCGTTCGGGGCGAGGTGGTCGCCTCCCCGGAGGAGGATACGGTCGCCCGCTATATGCAGTTGCGGCTGGATTTCAACGCGGCGCGCGCCGAAAACGCGAAATTCGTCGGGAAGGAGACACGGACCGCGGACGGAAGGCGCGTGGAACTGTTCGCAAATATCGGCACGCCGGAGGACGCGGAAAACGTGCTGTCCAACGACGGAGAGGGCGTCGGGCTGTTCCGCACGGAGTTCCTGTTCATGGATAGGAGCGCCATGCCGAGCGAGAACGAACAGTTTGAAGCGTATAAGAAGGCGTTGCTGATTCTGAAGGGCAAGCCGGTCATCATTCGGACGCTGGACATCGGCGGCGACAAGGAAATTCCCTACCTCGGCATGGAAAAGGAGCAGAACCCGTTCCTCGGGTTCCGCGCGATACGCTACTGCCTGCACAACCCGGAGATGTACCGCGCACAATTGCGCGCGCTCTTGCGCGCGAGCGCGTACGGCGACTTGCGAATCATGATTCCGCTGGTGACGGGCGTGGACGAATTGCGGCAGGTGCGCGCGATGGTCGCGGAACTGATGACGGAATTGGACGAACGGGCTATTCCCTACCGCAAGGATATCCCGATTGGCGTGATGATTGAAACGCCCGCCGCCGTGCTGGTCGCCGACCGGCTCGCGAAGGAGGCGGACTTCTTCAGTATCGGCACGAACGACCTGACCGGCTACACGATGGCGGTCGACCGCGGCAACGCGAAGGTGGCGTATCTCTATTCCGCCTTCTCCCCGGCGGTCCTTCGTTCCATTCGGCACGTTATCGAAACGGCGCGGGCGGCGGGGATACCCGTCGGAATGTGCGGCGAGGCAGCCGCCGACCCGGCGCTGATTCCGTTGCTGGTCGCCTTCGGGCTGGACGAATTCAGCGTCACGCCTACCTCGGTACTCGCGACGCGGAAGGAAATTTCCCGCTGGAGCAAGGCGGAGGCGGACCGAATTGCCGAAACCGTGCTTTCCCTCGACACGGAAAAACAGGTCGTAGCGGAACTCGGCAAATATATCTGAACTTTTTGCGGGCGGAAACGGACGGCCCGAAAGCGGTCGCCCGTTTCGGCTTTTGCGCCTAAAGGATAGGCAAGTTTTTTAGGAGGTACTATCGTTTGAAAAGCAACCCTTCTTCTGAAAAGAAGCAGACGAAGCGAATGACACAGGAAGAGCGGGCGGCGGTGGAAAAAATCGTGGAGGAGCAACAGCATTTGATTCGGCATACCGTGCAAAAGGTGTTGGGAACGGAGCGCCCGGATTTGATTGACGATTGCGTGCAGGAAGTTTTCCTGATGATTTGCGAACGAATCGACGTACTGCTCCGGCACGAAAATCCGACCGGCTGGATTGTCACGACTTCCAAAAATATCGCGCACAACGCGTTCCGCTCGAAACAAAGGCGGGACCGCGACGAACCCCTCGACGAAACGATGCCGGACGGTCCGGCGCAAGACCTTATCGAGGATGTCGTTTACGGCGACTGGGTCAAAAACGGCGTTCGGGAGCAATTGCTGTCCGAACTTTCTGCTCGGGAACAAGAGGTCTATACCCTGCTATACATCAAAAAATACACGCCCAAGGAAGCGGCCGAAGAATTGCATATTTCCGTAAGCACCGTACGGAACATTCACAAAAAACCTGAAAGATAAAATCAAAAAGAGCGTTCTGACGCACCAGTTCAAAGGATTATGATGGTTTTGCGGAACGCGGTTGATTTTATCGGTGCTTACAGATATGTGATGAGGAGGCAAACAGATGGATAACAAGATACTGGACACGCTTTCCGGTCGGGAACTCAGGGAGATGATTGAGCAGGGAAACGCAACTTTGGGCGATTTGAGCGTGCAGGCGCTGGAAACGCTGTTCGACTACGAAAGCGAACGGGTCAGCGAAGACGCGTCGGACCCCTCGCTGTTGCTGGAATGTGCAAAAATTCTGGACGACGCCAATCAGGGCGAGGAAGCCGCGCGGAAAAACGGCGCGTTCCTGAAACGCGTTTTGGACGAGCGGTGCGCGGAGGAACCGCCGAAAAAGCGGAAACGGCGCCGCTGGAAAACGGTCGCTATCGTCGCCGCCGTCGCGCTGCTTTTGGCGTTCGGCATTACGGCATTCGCGGACACGATGGGGTATAGTATATTGGAGTATATGGGATTCCTGCGTGAAATGAAGCCGGGCGATAAAGTAAATTTGGACGGTATTACGCTGGAGCAACTAGAGGTGGAAGAAACCTATGATACGGTCGAAGAGATGCTATGCGGCGAAAATCTGGAAATCATGTATCCGACCGTACTGCCGGAGGGCGTTTCCGTAAAGTCCATTTCAATTTACAAGAGGAAATACGGAGGGAAAAGTATCGATTATAATTTTGGAAATCCGAATATCGAAATCATTATAGATACGATGAAACCCGGGCAGGAGGAGTATTCCCATCTGGAAAAACACACGGTCGGAACGCATGATTTCTACGTGTTCGAGGAAGGAAACTACTATGCGGTCTGCCACGAAAACAATATCTACTATTCGTTTTGCGCGCCGAGCAGGGAAAATCTGCTTTTGATTCTCGACAACATGAAGGAGTATACGCCGTAGGAAACGGGTAACCTTTTGACAGCGCCCGAAAACGAAAGGAGGGACGGCATGGACGGGAAAATCTATCTCTGTATCGATTTGAAGAGTTTTTACGCCTCGGTCGAATGTGTCGAGCGAAAATTGGACCCGCTGACGACAAATCTCGTCGTGGCGGACGAGCGTCGCACGGAAAAGACAATCGTCCTCGCCGTTTCTCCGGCGCTCAAAACCTTCGGATTGCCCGGCAGACCCCGGCTTTTCGAAGTGGTGCAGAAGGTGCGGGACGTCAACGGCGCGCGGCGGCGCAACGCCCCCGGCGGGAAGCTCGTCGGCGAATCCTGTCATCTGCCGGAACTGCAAAGCGACCCGTCTTTGGCGGTTTCGTATATCGTCGCGCCGCCCCGTATGGCGTACTATATCGAATACAGCACGCGCATCTATCAAATCTACTTGCGGTTCGTCGCGCCGGAGGATATCGTCGTTTACTCTATCGACGAGGTGTTCATGGATATCACCGGCTACCTCGAAGGCGGAAAGATTACGCCGCACGACTTCGCCATGCGTATCTTGCGCGAGGTGATCCGGGAGACCGGTATCACCGCGACGGCGGGCGTCGGGACGAATCTGTACCTCGCGAAAATCGCCATGGACATCACCGCGAAGAAAATGAAACCCGACAAAGACGGTGTGCGTATCGCCGAACTGGACGAAAGCAGTTACCGTAGGCAGCTTTGGTCGCACCGACCGCTGACGGATTTTTGGCGGGTCGGACCGGGGTATGCCAAAAAACTGGAGGCGCACCGTATGTATACGATGGGCGACGTGGCGCTGTGTTCGCGGCGGGACCCCCGGCTGCTGCACGACCTGTTCGGCGTGAACGCGGAACTGCTCATCGACCACGCGTGGGGCTGGGAGCCGTGCGGGATTCCCGACATTCGGGCGTACAAGCCGGAAACAAACAGCCTCGGTTCCGGGCAGGTCCTGCAACAGCCGTATTCCTGCGAGAAGGCGCGGCTGGTGGTGCGGGAAATGACCGAACTGCTGGTGCTGGACCTCGTGGAAAAGCGTTTGGTCACGAATCAGGTCGTTTTGACGGTCGGTTACGACGCGGAAAACCTGACGAATCCCGCGATTCGGCGGGCGTATCGCGGCGAGGTGACGACCGACCGGTACGGGCGCAAAATCCCGAAACACGCCCACGGCACCGAACATCTGCCGTCGCCGACTTCCTCGACGAAACAAATCGTCGGGGCGGTGTTGCGGCTGTTCGACCGTATCGTGGACCCGCGTCTTTTGGTGCGGCGGCTGAATGTCACCGCCTGCCGCGTGGTGGACGAAGAAACGGGCAGAAAGGTCCTCGTGCCTTCCATGCAGTTGTCGCTCTTTGACGACCCGGCGGAAATCGAGCGCAAACAGCGCGAGGAGGAGCGGGAACGCGAGCAGGAGCGCAAAATGCAGGAGGCGTTGCTGGAAATCAAGCGGAAGTACGGGAAAAACGCCATCCTGAAAGGCATGGATTTTGAGGAGGGCGCCACCGCTAAGGAGCGCAATTCCCAAATCGGCGGGCATAAGGCGTAGACGCCGGAAAGGAGCGTGCCGCATGGAATTCGATTCGAAATACGCAAACGAATACGACCTGCCCTACCCGGAAGGGGTGCGATATCCCTATGCGCGCATGTCCATGACCGACCGGGCGGCACAATTCGCCCCGTTCAAGGCGCTGACCGGCTACGAGGACGCGGTGGACGAAGCCGCGCGCCTGACCGACGCAAAAATCGAGCCGGACGAGAGCGGAATCGACCTGCTCAACGCCGAAATGCAGATTTTGCAGGACCATATCGCCGAAACGCCGGAAATTACCGTGACCTATTTTCTGCCGGACGAAAAGAAAGCGGGCGGCAGGTACGTCGCGCTTTCCGGCAGGGTGAGCCGTGTCGACGATTGTCGGCGCGTCCTTCGGTTTACGGACGGGAAAACCGTTCCGATGGACGATATTTTTTCGATGGACGGGGAAATTTTTGACGCGCTGTTCCAAAGCGGCGCGGAAGAGGTTTGACGGGCGCGGCGGCGAGGTCGGTCCGCGCGAAACGGGCAGACCCCTTCGCCTCGGACGGCAAAAGAAACGTTTTTGGGGGGGATTTAGGGAACTTTTAAAAAAAGTTCCCGGAATTTTTTCAAGAAGTCCCTTGAACGGGGGGGCGACGCCCCAAAGAATCCGCTTTCGACGGACCGGGCAGTCCCGACGGGGGACCGCTTTTTTATTTTACAGGAAAAACCATCGGAAAAAATACGCCGGAACATTGACAAAACCGAAGAAACAGGGTATAATGGAGCGGTAAAGAAGGACGAACGGAAGGAAAGGGGGTCCCGCCATGGGGCGCATACGGGCGACCAAGAGTTTCTTCTCCTCGAAAAAGGAGAACGAATGGCTGGACGAAATGGGTCGGAAGGGCTGTCGGCTGGTCGAAAGGAAGGACGGACGGTACTTTTTTGAGGAGGAGCCGGAAAAGCGATTCTACTACCGGGTGGAATGGCTGGGCTGTTCGCCGGAGAGCGAGGAAGGCGCGTCCTACGTCGCTTCCCGGTCGGAGGTCGGCGAAACGCTGTGCGCGTCCTACTCGCTTTGGGGGTATTTCCTTTCCGAAACGCCGATTGGCGAAAGCGAGGAGGGGCGGAAACGCACGGCGGTGCATTACCGCAACACGGCGATTCTGTTCTATGTGTTTGACGCGGTGGCGGCGGTGCTTGCCGGGTACCACTTCGTCGTGCGGGATTTCCTCGCGCGGCAGGGCTTGCTTTTGCGGGCGCCGACGCTGAAAAAATCCGGCACGTTCCTCGTCGACCTCGGTCGGCGGTTGGCGTACGGCGCGAAGGAATTGCTGTACCGCTATGCGAAATTGTGGGCGAAGGTGCTCGGTGACACGAAGGCGACGGCGGTGCTCGCCGTGCTGATTCCGCTGGTGGTCATTCTTTCCGTGCTCGGCGGGCTTTGGGCGGCGGAATGGCGCAAGAACCGCCCGGCGAAAAAGCCGGTCGCGGCGGAAACGGAAGGGGAGGCGATACCGGATGAACAAACCGAAGTACCAGGAGAAAATTCGTAGCATCGTCGAGCAGTTTGCGCTCGAACCGATTTTCGAGCCGGAGGACATCGCCGAACGCGTCGTGACGCGGTCGGACATTTCCCGTCCGGGGCTTCCGCTGGCGGGGTTCTTCCGGGATTTCGAGCGGGAGCGTATCCAGGTTATCGGCAATATGGAGCACAGTTACCTCTGCTCCCTGCCGCTCGAACAGCGGAAGGCGTCGCTTTCCGGGTTCTTTTCGCGGGACGTCGTCATGGTCATCGTCAGCGCCGGACTGCCGATTTTCCCGGAGATGAAGGAACTTGCGGCGGCGTCCGGCACGCCGCTCTATCGTTCCGATAAGCGCACGTCGGCGCTGGTCGCGCGGCTGACCGGGGCGCTGAACGTTTCGCTCGCCGAGCGGGTCACGATTCACGGGGTGCTCGTCGAGGTTTACGGCGAGGGCGTGCTCATCATGGGGGAAAGCGGTATCGGCAAGAGCGAGACCGCCATCGAACTGGTCAAGCGGGGGCACCGGCTTATCGCGGACGACGCGGTGGAACTCAAGCGGGTGTCGGACGTGACGCTCGTCGGCAGTGCGCCGGAACTCATCAAGCATTACATCGAATTGCGGGGTATCGGTATCGTCGACGTCCGCCGCATTTTCGGCATGGGGTCGGTCAAGGAAACGGAAAAGGTCAACCTCGCCATTCATTTCGAGCCGTGGGACCCGGAAAAGCAGTACGAGCGGTTCGGGCTGGACGCGGAATACACCGATATTCTCGGTATCCGTATCCCGTCCATCACCATTCCGGTCAAGCCGGGGCGGAATTTGGCGGTCATCATCGAAATCGCCGCCATGAACCACCGTCAGAAGCGGATGGGGTACAATACGGCGGAGGAATTCAATAAACGCTGTCTGGAATTCCAGCAGAAACAGCAAAACTGAAAACGGAAAGGAAGAAACGGTATGGTATATTTGGGAATCGACCTCGGCGGAATGTCCGTCAAGGCAGGGCTTTGCGACGAAAACGGGGAAATTCTGGTGCAGGATTCCTGCCCGACGGTGCGCGACCAGGGCGGCGACCGGATTCTGGAGGATATGGCGGCGCTGTGCCTGCGGGTGCTGGAGAAGGGCGGCGTGACCGCGTCGGACGTCGCTTACGCCGGCGTCGCGTCGCCGGGGACGGCGGACAGCGAGCGGGGCGTTATCGTTTACGCGAGCACCCTGCCGTTTTTGCGGTATCCGCTCGCCGAAAGGCTTTCGGCGCTGACCGGTATCCGCAAGGTGTACATTGAGAACGACGCGAACGCCGCCGCGAAGGGCGAGGCGATTTTCGGCGCCGCGAAGGGGTACCGCGATTCGCTGTTCCTGACGCTGGGGACCGGCGTGGGCGGCGGCATCATCGTGGACGGGAAAATCCTTTCCGGGTTCAATTTCGCGGGCGCGGAATTGGGGCATACGGTCATCGTTCACGGCGGCAAGCCCTGTACTTGCGGGCGTCGGGGGTGTCTGGAGTGTTACGCCTCCGCGACGGCGCTCATCGAGCAGACCAAGGAGCAAATGCAGGCGCACCCGGAGTCAGCCATGTGGGGGCTTTGCGACGGCGACCTGAACAAGGCGAGCGGGCGCACCGCGTTTGACGGGATGCGCGCCGGGGACGCGACCGCGAAACGGGTCGTGGATACCTACATCGGATACCTCGCTTGCGGGGTGACCAATTTCATCAACATTTTCCAGCCGGAGGTGCTCAGCATCGGCGGCGGAATCGGCAACGAAGGGGAAACCTTGCTCGCCCCGCTGCGCGAGATTGTCGGGCGGGAGCAGTATTCGCGCAACAGCGAAAAAAAGACCGAGATTCGCGCCGCCAAACTGGGCAACCGGGCGGGCATCATCGGCGCGGCGTCGCTCGGCAGATAAGCCGTTTCCCCGCGCACAGCAAGACACATACACGGGAGTTTTGAAGAATCTATGGCATTACTTGAAGAAAAAGACGGGGTGCAGACGTTCCATACGATTGCGCTCCGGGGCATCGTGATTTTTCCGGGCATCACCACGAGTTTCGAGTTGGGACGAAAACTGTCGGTCGCGTCGCTGAAACAGGCGGCTGAGGAGGGTCAGCCGGTGTTTCTGGCGGTCCAGAAGGACGCGTCCTCCGAGGAACCGGAAGAGCAGGATTTGTTGCGCGTGGGCGTGGTCGCGCGGGTCGTCAACGTCCTGCGCCTGACCAACGGCAACTATCAAATCATGACCGAGGGCATGTACCGCGCGGAGCGGCTGACGACCTACCGCGAGGAGGACAGTCTCAAAAGCGAAGTGCGTCCGTTTGAGCCGGCGCGCCATTCGCCCGGGCGGGAAAAGAAGGCGCTGGACACCCTTTGGCGGGTGTTCGGGGATTACCTGCGCTATGTCAGTCAGCCGTCGCCGGAGATTCTGGAGGAGATTCGCAAGGTCGAGGACGTCGGGCTTCTGACCGATTTCCTCGCGAGCAATTTCCTGAGCAGTTTCGAGGAGCGGCGGACGATTCTGGAAACGCTCGACCCGCTTCGCCGGGCGGAGCAGTTCTGTTCGATTCTGGAGCGGGACATCGCGCTGCTGGAACTGGAAAGTTCGATTCAGTCCAAGGTCAAGTACCGTTTACAGCGGCGTCAGCGGGACGCGTACCTGCGCGAACAACTCAATACCATTCGGAGCGAACTCGGCATGGACGAGGAAGCGGAGGAGACCGACGCCGAGGGCGGCGAATATACCAAGCGCATCGCCGAGGCGAACCTGCCCGCCGAGGTCGCCGAAAAATTGCATGCGGAGGCGGTGAAACTCTCACGCATGCCCTTCGGGAGCGCGGAGGCGACGGTCCTGCACAACTATCTGGACACCTGTCTGGAATTGCCGTGGGGCAAGTATACCAAGGACCGCACGGACCTTTCGCTCGCGCAAAAAATTCTCGACGAGGACCACGACGGAATCAAAAAGGTCAAGGACCGGATTCTGGAGTTCCTTTCGGTTCGCCAACTCAAGCCGGACGCGCGGGGGCAGATCCTCTGTTTCGTCGGTCCGCCGGGGGTCGGCAAGACCTCGGTCGCGAAGTCCATCGCGCGGGCGGCGAATCGGACGTTTGCCCGCGTTTCGCTCGGCGGGATACGGGACGAGGCGGAGATTCGCGGACACCGCAAGACGTACATCGGCGCCATGCCGGGGCGTATTATCAACGCAATCAAGCAGGCGGGCAGCGCCAATCCGGTGCTGCTGCTCGACGAAATCGACAAACTGACGGCGGACGCCCACGGCGACCCCGCCGCCGCCCTGCTCGAAGTGCTCGACGGCGAGCAGAACAACACGTTCCGCGACCATTTCATCGAATTGCCGTTCGACCTTTCAAAGGTGCTGTTCATCGCCACGGCGAACACGCTCGATACGGTTCCGCCCGCCCTGCTCGACCGGCTGGAAGTCATCGAGATGAACAGTTATACGGACAGCGAAAAACTGTCCATCGCCAAAAACCACCTGATCCCCCGCGAACTGGAACGGCACGGTCTGAAAAAGGCGCAATGCCGCTTCACGGACGAGGCGGTCCTGCTGCTTATCACCGGCTACACCCACGAAAACGGGGTGCGGAACCTCGAACGGGCAATCGCGTCCGTCTGCCGCAAGACCGCCCGGTCCATCGTTTCGGGCGAGCGGAAATCCGTGCGTATCACGCCGGAAGCGGTCCGGAAGGCGCTCGGCGCGGTCAAGTACCAGTCCGAGCATATGGGCGAGCAGGACGAAATCGGTATCGTCAACGGGCTTGCGTGGACCTCGCTCGGCGGGGAACTGCTGAAGGTGGAGGTCAGTTCGGTCAACGGCTCCGGCAAATTGGAACTGACCGGCAACCTCGGTGACGTGATGAAGGAAAGCGCTAAAGCGGCGGTCAGCTATATCCGCAAGCACAGCGGGGAACTGGGCATCGACCCGGAATTCTACGCCAAGCAGGACGTGCATATCCACGTCCCGGAGGGGGCGGTGCCGAAGGACGGTCCGTCCGCCGGCGTGACGCTCTGCACGGCGCTCGTCAGCGAACTGACCCGCAAGCCGGTCCGGCGCAACGTCGCCATGACCGGGGAAATCACGCTGACCGGGCGGGTCCTGCCGATTGGGGGGCTTCGCGAAAAGACCATGGCGGCGTACAAGTACGGCTGTGACACGGTCATCATTCCCTACGACAACCGGGGGGATATCGAGGAACTCGACAGCGAAGTGCGGGAGCATTTGAAACTCATTCCGGTCAAGACGGTGTCGGAAGTCCTGCATTTGGCGCTGTGAACGAAAAAAAGGGAAGGGAGGGAGTCCCATGGACGCGGAAATGAACGTCGCCGGGCTGAATCTGCACCGCGCGGAACTGGTTTTGACGGCGGGACTGCCCTCTCAACTCGTCAAGACCGGTCTGCCGCAGGTCGCGCTCTCCGGGCGGAGCAACGTGGGTAAGAGTTCGCTCGTCAATTCGCTGCTCGGACGCAAGAAACTCGCGCGGGTCAGCGGAGAGCCGGGAAAGACCGTCACGGTCAACTGCTATGCGGTGGACGGGCGGCTGTGGCTCGCCGACCTGCCGGGGTACGGGTTTGCCCGCCGCCCGAAGGAGGAGATTCGGAAGTGGTCGTCGCTGACGGAGGCGTATTTTCAGGACAACGCGGCTTTGCGGATGGTTTTGCAATTGGTGGACTGCAAGGTCGGTCTGACGGCGGACGACTGCATGATGCTCGACTACCTGGAGCATTACCGCCTGCCGTACCTGCTGGTCGCGACCAAATGCGATAAACTCAACCAAACCGAATTGCGAAAGGCGTCGGAAAAATTGCTTTCGCACCCGGCGTTGCGTCCGGGGACGGAACTGTTGCTCTATTCCGCGCAAAAGAACCTCGGTCGCGAGGCGCTCTGGGCGCGTATTTTGCGCGCCGTTTCGGAGGCGGGCTGATGCAGGACACGGAAAAAGTCCGGCTATTCGAGCAGGTCCCCATCCCGAAAGCGGTCATGACGCTTGCGGTGTCGACCATCGTCAGTTCGCTCGTGATGGTGCTTTACAACCTTGCCGACACCTATTTCGTCGGTATGCTCAACGAGCCGGTGCAGAATTCCGCCGTGACGCTCGCCGCCCCGGTGCTACTCGCGTTCAACGCGGTCAACAACCTGTTCGGCGTCGGCGCGTCGAGCATGATGAGCCGCGCGCTCGGTCGGAAGGAGTACGACACGGTGCGGCGAAGTTCCGCGACCGGGTTTTACTTCGCGTTGTTTTCCGCCATGGCGTTTTCGTTGCTGTATACGTCGTTTCGCGGTCCGTTCCTGCAGGTGCTCGGCGCGGACGACACGACGGAAGCGGCGACTGCCGCGTATCTGCACTGGACGGTCAGTTGCGGGGCGGTCCCGTCTATCCTCAACGTCGTGCTCGCGTACCTCGTCCGAAGCGAGGGCGCGTCGCTCCACGCGAGCGTCGGCACGATGAGCGGCTGCCTGCTCAATATCGCGCTCGACCCGCTTTTTATCCTGCCGCAAGGGCTGGATATGGGCGCCGCCGGAGCGGGACTTGCGACGTTCCTGTCCAATTGCGTCGCTTGCGGGTACTTCTTCGTACTGCTGTTCGTGCGGCGCGGAAAGACCTACGTTTGCGTCAACCCCGCGATGATGCGCCCGAAACGCGCCATTCTGCTGGGCATTTTCGCCGTCGGGGTACCGGCGGCGATTCAGAACCTGCTCAACGTGACGGGCATGACCGTGCTCAACAACTTTACCGCCCCGTTCGGTTCGGACGCGGTGGCGGCGATGGGCATCGCGCAAAAGGTCAATATGGTGCCGGTGCAAATCGCGTTGGGCTTTTCACAGGGAATCATGCCGCTCGTCGGTTACAACTACGCCTCCGGCAACGCCGCGCGCATGAAAAAGACCGTGCTGTTCGCCGGGAAAATCATTCTCGCGTTCATGGCGGTCGTCACCGTCGGGTATTCTATCGGGGCGGGGAAACTGTCCGCCCTGTTCATGGAAAATTCCGCCGTCGTCGGCTACGGGACGCGTTTCCTGCGCGGCATGTGCCTCGCAATGCCGTTTTTGTGCATGGATTTCCTCGGCGTGGGGGTGTTTCAGTCCTGCGGGCTGGGGCGGAACGCGTTGCTGTTCGCGGTGTTGCGTAAACTGGTGCTGGAAATCCCGGCGCTGGTGGTGCTGAATCATTTCTTCCCGCTGTACGGGTTGGCGTACGCGCAATTCACGGCGGAGGTCGTGCTCGCCGTCGCGGCGGTGGTCGTCCTTTGGCGCCTGTTCCGCCGTCTGGAGCGGCAGACCCAAACGTCGTGACCGCATAACGAAAAAACTGCCCGGTCGGGCAGTTTTTTGTTTTCAGGACAGATACCGAATCGTTTGCGCGCCGCCGGACCAAAGGGAATCCGCCGTTTCTTCGACCGAACGTTTTTCCGCGGCGGTGAACGGGCGGAACGGCGTGATTTCGAGCGCTTTTCCCTTGCGTTTCCAGCGTCCGGCGACGCGTCCGTTCAGCAGGACGCCGGGCATGACGATACCGGCGAGATTGAAAATTCCGCGCAAAAATTCCGGCGGAAGATAGACGCTTTCCCGCTTTTCGTAGCCGAGAAGCAGTTGGTCGAACCCCGCGAGAAACAGGCAGGCGGGAACGTCGGGGCAATCCGTCGGAAGGTCGCCCAAATAGAAATAGTCCGTTCCGTCCATCGAAAAATGACGGACGGGAAGTGCCTGCAGGAACTGTTTGACCTGCGTCTGGGAAAAATGAAAGAAATACGCCATATCCCGCACGGTCGCGGGGGCGATGTGGGTGAGATAGCGGCGAAACTGCTCCCGCAATGCGTCCTCGCGGGGGAGCGGGGTGTAGGCGGGTGCGAGCGCGAACGCCTTTTTCTGACACACCTTGTACGTCAGGAACCCCCGCTCGCACAGCGGGCGGAGCAGACCGCCCCAGCCGTCGAAAAGGAAGGATTCCTCGTCCGGCGTCATGCCCAATGCGCGGCAGGCGGTCCGCAAGTCGTCCCGTTCCTCGACCCCGTCCGAAACCAGCCGGACGATTTGCCCGGCGAAGTAAGCCTCCCGTTCGGGGGTCACCCACCAGCGTCCGGGAAGGGTCACCCCGTCCCAGCGGTCGCTCCGGTAGTTGCCGTCGTCGTACTTGAAAAGCGGCAAATCCTCCTCGGCAAAGACGTGGACGGTCCCGCGCAGGGTCCAGTTTTTGACCAATCCCTCTCCCCAGCGGTCCGGGTCGAGCGGTTCCGCGCAACGGGTGCGAAGGGCGTGGAAAGCGTTCGACAGGATTTGACACTGCAATCCGCACAAATCCCGCACGACGGTCCGTTTGTCGGTCGGGGACGTGAGGTGCTGTCGGGATAACCGCACCTGTCGAAGGTCGGCGACGGTCATGGCGGGGTCCTCCTTCGCGCGGCGGGCGACGCCGCTTTTTGTCGCTTATACGCCGACGGGTTCCTTTTCCGGTTCGGCGGACAGGGGGGAATTGGCGTTGGAGAGCATGAGTTTGATGCGGTTTTCCTGGTTGATTTGCGTCGCGCCGGGGTCGTAGTCGACCGCGACGATGTTGACGTCCGGGAATTTTTCCTTGAGCGGTTTCATCATGCCCTTGCCGCAAATGTGGTTCGGCAGGCAACCGAACGGCTGGGTGCAGACGATATTGCGGATGCCGTCGTTGATTAGGGAGAGCATTTCGGCGGTCAACAGCCAGCCTTCGCCCATCTTGACCCCCAGTCCGATCAGTTCCTGCACGCGCTTGCGCGCCTCGTCGAAGGCAATCGGCTGGTCGAACCTGCCGTCCTCGCGGACGATGCGGATAACGTCCGCCTGTTTGCGGACGAGATAGCGGTAGGCGAATCCCATGCAGAATTTCTTGAACCGGTGCACGCCGTAGAGTTCCGCGTCGGCGATGGAATCGTAGACCATGTACATGACGAATTCCAGCAGTCCCGGCAGGACCGGTTGCGCGCCCTCGGCAATCAGGAACTGTTCGAGGTTGTTGTTGCCGAGCGGGGAAAACTTGACGAAAATCTCCCCGACGATACCGACCCGCGGTTTCTTGACCGAGCGGTCCATCGGCAGGGACGCGAAGGACTTCACGATGCGCTCGTAGTTCTTTCGAATGCGGCGGTAACTGATTCTGTGGGCAAGAATGTCCTTGCCGAGCGTTTCCTCCCACCGCGCGACGAGCGCCTCCGTCGCGCCCGGTTCGGTCTCGTAGGGCAGGCACTGGTTCTTCAGTTCCATGAGCAGGTCGGCGTACAGCACGGCGGAAATGCCCCTGAGCAACATCGGCAGGGTCAGTTTGAACCCCGGATTCGGCTCAAGCCCGACGAAATTCATCGAGATGACCGGGATATACGGGTATCCCGCCTTCGCGAGCGCCTTGCGAATGAGGAAGATATAGTTCGACGCGCGGCAACCGCCGCCGGTCTGGAAGTAGAGGAAGGCGACCTTGTGCGGGTCGTACTTGCCGCTCTCCAGCGCGTCGATGAGTTGCCCGACGACCAGAAGCGAGGGGTAGCAGGCGTCGTTATGGACGTATTTCAGCCCACATTCCTTGATGTGGTCGTTGATGTTCGTGAGCAGTTCGGCGTGGTAGCCGTAAGCGTTCAGCACCCCGCAAATCATGCGGAAGTGAATCGGCAACATGGTCGGGACGAGAATCGTGTAGTCCTTCCGCATTTCTTTGGTGAACAGGACGCGGTCCTCCGGGGAAACGGTTTTGCGTTCTTTCATACGGTCTGCCGCGCCTCCTTCCGGTGTTCGCGCTCCTCCAGCGCGCCGAGCATACTACGGAGCCGGATTCGCACGGCGCCGAGGTTGGTGATTTCGTCGATTTTCAGTTGGGTGTAGAGTTTGCCGTGCTTTTCGAGGATGGAACGGACCTCGTCGGTCGTTATCGCGTCCACCCCACAGCCGAACGACACCATCTGCACCAGTTCCACGTCCGCATTTTCCGACGCGAATTGCGCGGCGGCGTACAGACGGGAATGGTAGGTCCACTGGTTGAGCACCTGCACCGGCGGCACCTCGGCGAGGTGCGCGACGCTGTCCTCCGACACGACGACGAACCCCAGCGACAGGGCGAGTTTGTCGATACCGTGGCAAATTTCCGGGTCGATGTGGTAGGGACGCCCGGCGAGAATCAGGATGCGGCGACCGTGCTCGCGCGCGAAACGGACGGCGTCCTCCCCGGCTTTGCGAACGGACGCCATGTGGTCGAGGTACTGCTTTCGCCCGACGGCGACCGCCGTTCGGCAGTCCTTCAGGCTGTGTCCCCCCTCCGGGGCGTGCGCCTGCAGGTAGCGGTAGAGTTCCTT
This sequence comes from uncultured Clostridia bacterium, assembly GCA_947626805.1. Taxonomy (GTDB): domain Bacteria; phylum Bacillota; class Clostridia; order Oscillospirales; family CAG-382; genus Coliplasma. The sequence continues at coordinate 11,638 of CANQTR010000010.1, read as the reverse complement.
GGCGCACTCCTTGTCCGAATTGACGTTCAGATAGGGGTAGAAGAAGCGGACGTTCCGCAAGGATTCCATGTTGCCGTTGAGCAGTTCGGCGTAGTAGGCGACGACGGGGCAGTTGTAGTGGTTGGCGCTGCGCCCCTCGTCGATGTTGTAGGTCAGGGCGGGGTAGAAAATGATTTCGCACCCCTGCTCGATGAGTTGTTCGATATGCCCGTGCATGATTTTCGCCGGGTAGCAGGCGGTGTCGGACGGGATGGAGTACTGCCCCTTGACGTACGTTTCCCGCGTCGAGAACGGGGAAACGACGACCTCGTAGCCGAGGGTCGTGAAAATCCCGTGCCAGAACGGGAGCAGTTCGTACATCCCGAGCGTCAGCGGCAGTCCCAGTTTCTTCCCGCCGGGTCTGCCCTTGTACGACGCGAGCGCGTCGCGCTTGAAGGCGTAGAGGTTCGGCAGGGTCGGGCCGGTCTGCCGGATTCCGGCGCCTTTTTCGCATTGGTTGCCGGACAGGAATTTTTCGCCGTCGGCGTGATTTCCGTAGGTGAACCGGTTGACGGTCATGTGGCAGTGGTTGCCGCACCCGTTGCAGGTGACCGCTTTGGCCGTGTGGGTGAAGGTTTCGAGTTCGGCGGGGGTCAGCAGGGCGGATTTCGCAAGGCCGAGCGACTTCGCGTGCAGTGCCGCGCCGAACGCGCCCATCAGCGGGGCGATACGGGGGCGAATGACCTCACGCCCGATTTCCCGTTCGAAGGCGCGCAACACCGCGTCGTTGAGGAACGTTCCGCCCTGCACGACGATTTCCTTGCCGAGTTCGTCCGCGTTCGCGGCACGGATGACCTTGTAAATCGCGTTGCGAACGACGCTCATGGACAGTCCCGCCGAGATGTCCTCGACCGAGGCGCCGTCCTTTTGCGCCTGCTTGACCGAGGAATTCATGAATACCGTACAGCGGGTGCCGAGGTCGACCGGGGACCTGCCGAACAGCCCTTTCTTCGCAAATTCCTCGACGGAATATCCCATCGACCGGGCGAACGTTTCGATGAACGAGCCGCAACCGGAGGAGCAGGCCTCGTTGAGGATGATGCTGTCGATGGAGTCGTTGTGAACCTTGAAACACTTGATGTCCTGTCCGCCGATGTCGAGGATAAAATCCACCTTCGGGTTGAAGTGTTTCGCGGCGGCGTAGTGCGCCATGGTTTCGACCAATCCCGCGTCGAGGTGGAACGCGTGGCGAATCAGGTCCTCGCCGTAGCCGGTCACGGCCGCGCCGCGAATGACCGCGTCCGGGTGCATACGCCCGTAGAGCAGCTGCAACTGCTCGCGCACGATGGTGACCGGGTTGCCCCGGTTGGAGGCGTAGTAGGAATAGAGGATTTCGTCCTTGTCGGACAGCAACAGGAGTTTTGTGGTCGTCGAGCCGCAATCCACGCCGAGGTAGGCGTCCCCGCGATAGGATTCGAGGTCCGCGAACGCGGCGTCCGCCTTCGCGTGGCGTTCGGAGAAGGCACGGTATTCCGCTTCGTTTGCAAACAGCGGGCGCACCGTCGCGAGTTTCGGCGACGTGCGGACGGAATCGGTCAGACGGCGGTGCAGTTCGTCGTAGGTGAACGATTCCTTTTGCGACGACGCGTAGAGGGACGCCCCGATGGAAACGGCGAAGAGCGCGTAGTCCGGGAAGACCGCGTGGTCGTCGTCCAGCCCCAGCGTTTCGCGGAACCGTTGCCGAAGACCGAGGCAGTAATGCAGAGGACCGCCGAGGAACAGCACTTTCCCGGCGATACGCCGCCCTTGCGCGAGCCCGGCGACGGTCTGGTTGACGACCGCCTGATAGATGCTCGCGGCGATGTCCGCCTTTTGTGCGCCTTGGTTGAGCAACGGTTGGATGTCCGTTTTGGCGAATACGCCGCAACGGGAGGCAATCGGGTAGATGCGGGAGGATTGGAGGCTGAGCCGGTCCATTTCGTCGTTCGACAGGTCCAGCAGGGTCGCCATCTGGTCGATGAAAGCGCCGGTCCCGCCCGCACAGGAGCCGTTCATGCGCTCGTCGAGCCCGCCGTCGAAGAAGATGATTTTTGCGTCCTCGCCGCCGAGTTCGACGACGGCGTTCGTATCCGGTTCCAGCGCGCAGACGGTTTCCGCCGTCGCGTAGACCTCCTGCACGAACGGAAGTCCCGCCGCGTTCGCCATGCCCATGCCGGCGGAACCCGCCACGGCGACCGTAAAGCGCTTGCCGGCGAGCAGGTCCTTCGCGCCCTCCAGCAGTTCGACCGTTTTCTGCCGCACTTGCGAAAAGTGCCGTTCGTAAGTCTGATACAGCACTTCCCCGTTCTCCGCGACGACCAGTTTCGCCGTCGTCGAGCCGATGTCGATGCCGACCGAGGTTTGTTGAATGGGTAAGCGTTTCATGTATGTTATCCTTTGCTGATTCCAAAAATCCATTTGCCATTATATCATTTTTCGCAAAAAAATGCAACCCCTATTTCGCAAAAAGAGGTTGGAATGTTCATGCAAAAACGGTCGGGGCTTGCCCGACCGTCGGTTCGCATGAAAACGGGGTCATTCCGCGGAAATGACGTAGAAATAGAGCGGCTGGCCGCCGGAAAGCATGGAAATTTCCGCCTCCGGCAGTTCCGCGCGCAACAGCGCGAGCGCCTCGTCCGCCTCCTCGGCGGAAACCTCCTCGCCGTAAAAGACGGTCAGGAAGGAGGCGTCCCGCACCTCCGATGCGAGTTTCCGCAAGCAGTCCGGTCGGGAATCCGCCACGACGCGGACCTTGTGGTCCACCAGCCCCAAAGTCTGCCCTTCGCGGACCGATTCGCCGTTGACCGTCGAATCATGGGCGGCGAAAGTGACGTCGAGGGTTTTTACGGTGGAGAGGGCGTCGGTCATGACCTTCGTGTTGACCTCCGGGGGCTGTTCCGGGTCGAACTGCAGGAGGGCGGAAAGCCCTTGCGGTACGCTGACCGACGGGATAACGACGACGGAACGGTCCTTCACCAGTTCGCACGCCTGCTCGGCGACGAGACAGACGTTCGCGTTGTTCGGAAACAGGTAGACGGTCCTGGCAGGGGTTGCCCGAACGGCGTCGACCAATTGCTCGGTCGAGGGGTTCATGGTCTGTCCGCCGTGGACGAAATGCGCCACCCCGAAATCCTCGAAGGCGGCCCGCATGCCGTCCCCCATCGTCACGGCGACGAACCCGTAAGGTTCCTCCGGGGGAACGGACGCGGGGGATTGCTCCCGAAGCAGTTCGGTATGCTGGTTGCGCATATTTTCGACCTTGACCGTGTAGAGCGAGCCGTACTTGAGCGCCTCCGACAGCACGCGTCCGGGGTCCTTCGTGTGGACGTGGATTTTGATGATTTCCGCGTCCTCCGCGAAAACGACGGAATCCCCGGCGGCGAGGACGAACCGGCGGAACTTTTCGGCGCTCCCCTCCGCGCGGAAGGCGTCGCTTTTGGTGACGATGCACTCGGTGCAGTAGGGATTCTGAATGTCCTCCGTCGCGAAGGCGGAGAAGTTCGCGCCCGCATCGACGTCGGTTTCCTCGGCGCTTTCGACCGGTCGACCGCACAGGGCGAGCCGCATGCCGTTCAGGATTTCGAGGAACCCCCGTCCGCCGGAGTCCACGACCCCCGCCTGCTTGAGGACGGGGAGCATTTCCGGGGTCTTTTCGAGCGTTTCCTCCGCCGTCGCACAGAGTTTGTCGAACAGGGAAAGCAGGTCGCAATCGGTCCCGTCCACCTCCGCGCAACAGCGCATAATCGTCAGAATCGTACCCTCTCTGGGGTACTGTACGGCCTTATACGCCTCCTCCACGCCATGCCCGAACGCGGCGAGCAGTTCCGGGACGCCCGCCTGCTCCAGACCGCGGAAACCGTGCGCCACGCCGCGGAAGAACAGCGAGAGAATGACGCCCGAATTGCCCCTTGCGGCGCGCAGAAACAGGCTCGCCGCCTTTTCCGCACAGGCGGAAAGCGGTCCGCTCCAGCCGGCGAGTTCCGCCGCGGGTCGGACGGTCATGCTCATATTACTGCCGGTATCCCCGTCCGGGACGGGGTAGACGTTAAGACGATTGATGAGGTCTTTTTGCCTGTGCAGGGCGTTCGACGCGGAAAGCAGCATTCCCGCGTATACCGCGCCGGTGACGGCGGCGGGAACAGGGGTCGGTTCACTCATCTGCCGCAGGCTCCTTTCTTTTGTGCAATCAAAAATCTATCCCTATCTTACCAAAAAAACGGGCGCTTGTCAACGGTTTGTGCAAAGAAAGTTGCGAAAAGGCGTTCGCCGGTCAGATTTTGACGGAAAACGTCGCGCCGCAGCGGGGACAGCGGACCGTGTGTTTCCCTTTTTCGCGCGGGAAACGAAGTTGACTTTTGCAGTGCGGGCAACGCTTGTAGACGTGTTCGCGGTCGGCGCGTTGCCGTTTCCGCGATTCGAGCAGTTTGCGCGGGGACGCGAGGAAACGCCGAAACGCCTCGTTTTCCTTCCGGCGGCGGGCGATATTGCGGGAGAGCAGGCGGAAAATCGCGTAGCCGAACAGCAGCAGGTAAACGACCTCGAGAATCAGCGAGCCGAGGAACAGGTTGACGAGCGAAAGCGCGAACGCCGTCCAGAAACAGACGTTGTAGAGCGTGTCCGGTCCGTTTCGACCGTACAGGAACCGGGAAAGCCACCGGCGAATCATTGCAACCCCTCCTTTTTCAGTCGTTTTCCATGCAGGCTAACGCGCAAAGCACGCCGTACTTGCCGGATTCGTATGTCAATCCGCCCTGCAGGAACGCGCGGTAGGGCGGGCGGATAGGTCCGTCGGCGGACAGTTCGATGGACGCGCCCTGCACGAACGTCCCCGCCGCCATGACCACGTCGTCGTGGTAACCGGGCATTGCCCAGCCCTCCGGCGTGACGTAACTGTCGACCGGGGAACCGGCTTGAATCCCCCTGCAGAAACGCAACAACTTGTCCGCGCTGCCGCAATCGACGGTCTGAATGATGTCGGCGCGGGGTTCGAGCGGGCCGGGGGAGCAGGCGTAGCCGCAGCTTTCCAGCAGTGCGGCGGCGAAATGGGCGGTCTTGAGCGCCTGCAGCACCGTATGCGGGGCATAGAACAGCCCTTTGATGAGCTGCTTGTTGGTACCGAGCGAGGCGCCCGCTTCCAGTCCGATTCCCGGAACGGTCAGCCGGTAGGACGCGAGTTCGACCGCTTCCGGGCTGCCGACGAGGTAGCCGCCGCTCTCCGCCATGCCGCCGCCGGGGTTCTTGATGAGCGAACCGACCAGCAGGTCCGCCTTCGGTTCGGTTTCCTCGACGAATTCGCCGTAGCAGTTATCAACGACGAAGAACACGCCGGGATACGCCTTCGCGAGGTCGGCGAGCGCGTCGAGTTCCGCGACGGTCAGCGTGCGGCGGGCTTCGTAGCCCTTGGACCGCTGGGCGTACAGCACCTTCACGCCGCCCTTCTCCAATCTCGCGCGGACGGCGGGCAGGTCGAGCGCGGACGCGCCTATCAGGTCGATTTGCTCGTATCGCACGCCGAATTCCGCAAGCGACCCCTTGCAGGGGGTGATGCCGATGACCCCTTCGAGCGTGTCGTAGGGCTTGCCGGTGACGGACAGCAGGACGTCCCCCGGACGGAGCAACCCCTGCAGGGCGATGGTCAGCGCATGGGTGCCGGAGATGATGCCCGCACGGGCGAATCCCGCTTCGCGTCCGAAACAACCGGCGAACAGTTTGTCGCACAGGTCCCGCCCTTCGTCGTTGTAGCCGTAGCCGACCGTGCCGTTGAAGTGCCGTTCGGAGAGTTTGTTGTCGGAAAAGACGCGCAGGACCTTTTGCGTGTTGCGGAACGCGGTCTGTTCGAGCCGACGGAACGTGTCGGCGAGGAGGCGCTCGCAGTCCTCCGCTTTGGCGAGCAGGCGCTCGGGAATGGTGATGCTCATAGGTTGGTTTGGTTTCCTTTCTTTCGGTTCCGGGGCGGATTTTTACGCCATGCCTTCCTCGACGCAGGCGGTCAGCAGGTCCGCGCAGGCGCGCAGGTCGCGCAGGTCGACGGTTTCGACCGGGGAGTGGATATAGCGGGTCGGAATGGAAATGCACCCCGCCGCGCACCCCGCCCCCGCCATCTGCATGGCGGACGTGTCCGTTCCCCCGGCGGTCAGAACTTCGTACTGGTACGGGATTTTCCGCGCTTTCGCGAGTTCGGTCATGCGGTCGACGACGACCGGCGCGCAAAGCACCGAGGAATCCTTGACCTTGACTGCCGCGCCGCCGCCGAGGCGGGTCACGGGCTGTTTGATGCCGCAATCGTCGGCGGTCGTCACGTCCAGCGCGATTGCGTAGTCCGGGGCGATGCGGAACGCGGCGGGCAGGGCGCCCCGACAGCCGACTTCCTCCTGCACGGTGAAGCAGAAATAGGTGTCGCACGCGGGCGTGTCGGCGTGAAGGGCGGTATAGGCGGAAAGAACGCAGCCGATACGGTCGTCGAACGCTTTTGCGGCGTAGCGCGTGCCGGAAAGCCGTTGCAGCATCGGCACGACGGCGCACAGCTCGCCGACGCGTATCCCCTTGCGTTCGGCGGCTTTGCGGTCGGACGCGCCGACGTCGACAATCAGTTTCTTCGCGGTCAGGTCGGCGGGCTTGACGCCGCTTTCGGGGACGACGACCCCGTTCGTCCCGTTCCGAAAGCGCACGCGCTGGAATGCGGACGCGACGGCGTGGATACCGCCGACGTTGGAAACGCGGACGAATCCCGCGTCGTCGATTGCGGTCACGACGAAACCGATTTCGTCCATATGGGACGCAATCATCAGCTTGCGGGAGGAATCCTTGCCCTTGCGAAGGATGAGCAGGTTGCCGAGCGGGTCGGTCGTGATTTCGTCGGCGACGGGGGCGAGGGTCTTGCGAATCTGCTCCGCGAGCGGTCTTTCCCAGCCGGACACGGAGAAGGCGGAGGTGAATTGACGAATGAGCGTCAGCATAGCGGCAGGCTCCTTTCGAGGATCGCCCGCGTGAGCCGACCGACGGCGAGGAGGTCCTCCTTCGCGGCGACACAGCAGGCGGAATGCAGGTAACGGGTGGGCGCGGAGATCGCGAGCACGCGCGCGCCGGTCCCGCTGGTCTGGTAAGCGCGCGCCTCGTTGCCTCCGGCGACGATGTTCTTGAGTTGGCAGGGGATTTTTTCCTCCCCGGCGGTCCGCAGGGCGAATGCAAGCAGTTCCTTGTCGTAGACGGTGCCGCCGTCCATGTGGGAGAGCACGGCGCCCTTGCGGAGTTCGCAGGCGCGCGCTCCCTCCGGCGTGTCGCAGACGTCCCCGGCGGTCGTGGATTCGAGAATGACGGCGACGTCCGGGCGAAGGCGGTGGCAGACCTCCTTCGCCCCGTCGCAACCGATTTCCTCGCAGGTGTCGAACGCGAAGTAGGTGTCGTAGGCGAGGTCGGAATGGATTAGGTCGGTCAGCACGGCGCAGCCGAAGCGGTCGTCGATGGCTTTGGATTTGACGAGCCCCTCGCCGAATTCGGCGTAGTTCGGTTGGAACACGGCGAAGTCGCCGATACGGACGAGCGCTTCCGCGCCTTCGCGGTCGGTTTCGCCGATGTCGATACGCATATCCGCAATCGGTTCGCACTTGCCGAATTCGTCCGGGGTCTGGATATGAATGGATTTCGACGCGACCACGCCGGTCCGTCCGTCCTTGCAGAACTGCACGCGCCGCCCGCTGACCACGCGGCGGTCCACCCCGCCGACGGCGTCGAAACAGAGCAGACCCTCGTCGGTCACGGCGGTCACGAGAAACCCGACCTCGTCCATATGCGCGGCGACGACCAGCTTATACGGGCGCCGCTCCCGCCCGCGCTTGAACACGAGCAGGTTGCCGAGCGGGTCGACCTCATACGACGCGCCGGACGGCAGGATGTCGGCGAGAATACGCTCCCGAATCGCGTCCTCCATGCCGGACGGACCGGGGACGGCGCAGTAGGCTTTGAGTTTTTCAAAGAAGGCTTGCGGTTCCATGGCGGAAAAGTCCCTCCTGTTCTTTCGCGGCGCGGCGCAGCAGAGCGGCGACCAAATCGGCGGCGGCTCGCGCGTCCCGCAGGTCGACGACCTCGTTGGCGGTGTGCATATTTTTGAGCGGTACGGAAAGCAGGCAGACGGGAATCCCGCCGCGGGTCGTCTGTACCGCGTTGGAATTGGTGCCGGTGCGACCGGGTTCGGCGACCGGCTGGACCGGGACGCCTTCCTCCTTCGCGACCCGCTCCGCCCAGACGGTCAGCGCGCGCGAAGTTTGCGGGGCGTAGGAGAGCAGACAACCCTTCCCGGCGACGGCGGTCTTTCGCCTTTCCGGGGCGCCGGGGACGTAGGCGTGCCCGACGTCCATGACGATAGCCATGTCCGGGTCGACGCGGTAGGCGGTCGTCATCGCCCCTTTATAGCCCTGCTCCTCGCGGGCGGAGAATTGGAAGGCGATGTGCAGACCGACGTCCTCGTCCCCGAGCAGTTCGAGCGCCCGCAGGTGGGCGGCGGCGCAGAGGCGGTCGTCGAAGGACGGGCTGACCGCGATATGGTCGTTGAGCCGTTCCGCTTCCGCCTTGAACCCGACGTAGGTCCCGACGCGCACGAGCGTTTCGAGCGTTTCGCGGGTGTACCCGGTGTCGATTGCGAAGTCGGAGAGGGACATCTTCTTTTCGCTCTCCCCCGACTCCTGCAAATGCGGGGGTTTTGCGGCGAACACGCCCGGAATGGTCTTTTCGCCGTAAATCCAGACTTCCGCGGCGGAAAGGTTCTTTTCGGCGATTCGCCCGACCGGGGCGACCTTCAGGAACCCTCCGTCGCAGACGGCGGTCACGATAAAGCCGACCGTGTCGAGGTGCGCGTCGAGCAGAACCGTCCCGGCGGACGGGTTTTTACTTCGGCGGATTCCCCAGAAACTGGAAACGGGTGTGCAGAAGGTTTCGTCGAAGGAACCGCCGAGCAGTTCCCGCACCTGCCCCAGCGCGCGCTGTTCGTCGCCGGAGACACCCGGCAGGGCGGTCAGTTGTTTTGCGAGTTCGTAAATGCGCTCCATGGCGTTCTCCTTTCCTAAAGTTCCTTGACGATGCGCCGAAACGTTTCGCCGCGTTCGGCGAAATTCCGGAATTGGTCGAAACTTGCGGCGGCGGGGGAGAGCACGACGCTGTCGCCGGGTTCGGCGATTTGCGCCGCCGCGCGGACCGCTTCCTCGAACGAATCCACCCGCACGAATCGGGTGTAGCCGGCGTCCCGCAGGGCGGTCTCGATTTTCTCCGCCGTCTGCCCGCAGAGCACCGCCGCTTTCGCCTTTTTTCGGAACAGCGGACCGAGCGGGGCGAGCGGAATTTGCTTGTCGTAGCCGCCGCAAATGACGACGACCGGGTTTTCAAAACTGTTCAGGCAGGCAGCCGTGCGGGACGGACTGGAATCGATGGACGAATTGTAGAATTTCACGCCGCCCTTCTCGCGGACCAGTTCGATACGGTGCTCCACGCCGCCGAAAGTCCGTGCGACCTCGCGCAGGGCGTCGGTCGGGACGAGGTCGCCGACGGCGGCGATTGCCTCGGCGTAGTTGTAGCGGTTGTGCCGCCCGACGAGCAGGATATCCTCGTCCGGCAACAGCAGTTCCTCCCCCCGGTGGACGCCGGTTTCGTCGAACCAGACGTCCTCGCCGTTCGGAAGTTTTTCTTCGCCGGAAATCCAGCGGACGCGGCCGGGCGCTTGCGCGGCGTAACGGGCGGCATACGGGTCGTCGCGGTTGAGCACGAGCAACCCGGACGGGTCCTGCCGGGAAAAGATATTCGCCTTCGCGTCCGCGTATTCCCGCATATCGCGGTGCCAGTCGAGGTGGTTGGGGGAGAGGTTGGTGATGAGGGCGATTTCCGGCGAGGACGTCAGTTTCATGAGTTGGAAGGAGGAAAGTTCGACGACGGCGTAGTCCTCCGGGCGGATATCGTCAAGCCGGACGAACAGGTTTTCCCCGATGTTGCCGCCGAGGTGCACCCGCTTGCCCGCCGCGCGCAGCAGCAGGGCAATCAGCGTGGTCGTCGTGGTTTTGCCGTCGCTCCCGGTCACGCCGACGCGCTTGCAGGGGCAGAGGCGGAAGAATTCCTCCAGTTCGCTCGTCAATTTTGCCCCGTTCGCCTTCGCTTCGAGGAATTCGGGCAGGTCCTGCCGGACGCCGGGGGAGAGAAAAATCACGTCCTCGGTCAGGTCGGATAAGTACCCCTCTCCGAACCGAAACGTCACCCCGCGTTCTTGCAGGGGCGCAAGTTCCGGGCGCTCCGCGAGCAGGTCCTTCTTGTCCCGCACGGAGCAATGCACCCCGTAGGGGAGCAACCGTTCGAGAATCGGCAGGTTGCTCACGCCGAGCCCGACGAAACAGACCCGTTTGCCCCGCAGGGACGCCGCATAGTCTTTCAGCATGAAAACGCCTCCGTATATCGTATGGAAAAAATCGGAAAAATCAAAACCCTACTGTCTATTATATCCGCGGAAAGGCAAATAATCAATAGGTTGACAAAAGAAATTTTTCGTGCTATAATAAAAGCACCGCTTTGAACAATCGCGCTTGCGCGGCGGGGCGACCCGACGACGCGGTGAGGAAAGTCCGGGCTCCACAGAGCAGGATAACAGATAACGTCTGCCGAAGGTGACTTCAGGGCCAGTGCAACAGAGAGATACCGCCGCAAAGGGATTCCCTTGCGGTAAGGGTGGAAAGGCGGGGTAAGAGCCCACCGGCGCGTCGGAAACGGCGCGGCCATGTAAACCCTATCCGGAGCAACACCCACCGAAGCGTTCAGCTTGCTCGGCAGCTTCACGGGTGGCAAAGAGGCGCGCGGCGACGCGCGTCCAAGATAGATGATTGTTCAAGACAGAACCCGGCTTACAGAAGCGGTGGAAAAGTGCCTTTCATCGGGCGCTTTTTCCTTTCGGAAATGCAGAAAACGGCAAATCCGCTCTTGACAAAGCGGGGAAATTCCTCTATAATGGGGATATCAAGAAAAGATTCGAGGAAACGTGCGTGCTGATTCAATTGGAACAGGCGAAGTTGTCGCTTCGCGATTTGGAAACCGGTATCGACGACCTGAAGGTTTCCATCAAATACGATTCGCTGGTCGACGAGGTGCGGTCGCTTGAGGAGCAGACCGGGCAGAGCGGTTTCTGGGACGACCCGCAGGCTTCCCAGAAGGTGCTTAAGCGCCTGAAGGTCAAGAAGTCGCTTCTGGAGGACTTCCGCCGTTTGCGCGCGTCGTTCGACGACGTGTCCGTGCTCATCGACATGGCCATCGAGGAGGACGACGAAAGCATGGTCCCCGAGGTGCTTGCCGATTTGGACGCCGTGCGGAAGGAATACGAGGAACAGCGCATCGAAATCCTGCTGTGCGGGGAGTACGACGCGAACAACGCCATCGTCAGTATTCACCCCGGCGCGGGCGGGACGGAGGCGCAGGACTGGGCGCAGATGCTTTACCGGATGTATACCCGTTACGCCGAACGCAAGAAGTTCCGCGTGAAGGTGCTCGACTACCTCGACGGGGACGAAGCGGGTATCAAGAGCGTGTCCTTCCTCGTGGAGGGGACGAACGCGTACGGCTACCTGAAGAGCGAATCCGGCGTGCATCGGCTGGTGCG
>CANQTR010000009.1 GCA_947626805.1 uncultured Clostridia bacterium | reverse complement strand
GTCGGGCTTTTGCCGACGACGTAATCGTGGAACAGCACGACGTCCCCGCCCTTGACGTTGTTGAGGACCGTGTTCACCACGCTGTCGACCGGTACCGCCGCCCAGTCGCGGGTGTCCACCTTCCACGACCAGAGGACGTAGCGGTAGCCCAGTTCCGTGACCAGTTTGACGGTTTCGTCGCTCCCGTTCCCGCCCGGCGGTCGGAAGAGCGTCGGCGTCACGCCGCATTGCTCCTCGAGCAGGGTTTGCGTGTCCGTGATTTCCTTGCGGAGCGCGTCCGCACTCAGTTTGGAAAGGTTCGGGTGGGAGTAGGTGTGGTTGCCGATTTCGTGCCCCGCCTCGCATACGCGTTTGGCGATTTCCGGGTTGGCGGCGATGTTTTCACCGATTTCGAAGAAGGTCGCCTTGACGTCGTATTTCGCGAGCACGGCGAGGATTTCGTCGGTCTGCGTCGGGTGCGGTCCGTCGTCGAAGGTCAGCGCGAGGTATTTGCCCGCGTCGGGGTTCTCGCGGAAGGACGTCCCGTCGGTTTCCGACGCGGTCTGCCGCGCGGAAACGTCCGCGGCAAGTTCGTCGAGCGTTCCGAAACGGTAGCCGCGGGACTCGATTTCGGTCAGCAGGTCGTCGAGGATCGCCGCGTTGGTCGCGGAAGTCGGGTGTAGCAGCAGGACTTCCCCCGGGTGCAGGGCGGAAAGCAGTTTTTCCTTCGCTTTCGCCTCGCTCATCTGGGCGTTGTTGTCCCAATCGGCGTAAGCGAACGACCAGAACACCGTTCGGTAGCCGAGTTCGGTGCAGAGCGCGAGCGTGGTTTCCGAGAAACTGCCTTCCGGCGGGCGGAAATACTTCGCCATCTCTTTCCCGGTCAGTTCGCGGTAGCGGTCCTCCACGCCGGAAAGTTCCTTGCGCAGGCTTTCCGCGTCGCGGATAGCGGAAACGTCCTTGTGGGAGGTGCTGTGGTTGCAGACCGTATGCCCCTCCTCCGTCATGCGAAGGACGATTTCGGGGTTGTATTTGATGAGCCCCGGCAGGATGAAGAAGGCGCCGGGCGCGCGGTGTTTCTGCAGGGCGTCGAGGACGCGGGCGACGTTTCCGTTTTCATAGCCCGCGTCGAAGGTCAGGTAGACGACCTTATCGTCCGGGTTGCCGAGCGCGAGCACGCCGTATTTCGTCGGCAGGTCGCTCCCGCCGAGCAGGACCGGCTGTTTGCCTTCGACGGTTTTGAAGAACCAGTTCTGCCGGGCGTTTGCGTCCGCCGAGACCGAAAGCGGCGTCAGCAGGAGCAAAAATGTCAGCAGGAACAGGGTGCATTTTTTGAAAACGTACAGTTTGACCATTCCTTTCATGTGAGGGTCGGGCTTTGCAATGGTTAGTCTGTGCGAAAAACGCACGGCTTACAACAGGAAAAAAGTTGTTTTTTGAAGAGGGAAAGGAACAGTATGAGCGATATTCGGGAGGAATCCCTGCGAAAGCATTATGAATGGAAGGGCAAAATCGAAGTTGCGCCCCGCACGAACGCCTCGACGCGGGAAGCGCTGAGTCTGGCGTACACGCCGGGGGTCGCGGAGCCCTGCCTCGCGATTCAAAAGGACCCGTCGCTGTCCTACGAACTGACCCGGCGGTGGAACACCGTCGCCGTCATCACCGACGGGAGCGCCGTGCTGGGGCTGGGCGACATCGGTCCGGAAGCCGGAATGCCGGTCATGGAGGGAAAGTGCCTGCTGTTCAAGGAGTTCGGCGGGGTGGACGCGATTCCGCTTTGCGTTCGAAGTAAGGACCCGGACGAATTCGTCCGCACGGTCGAACTGTTGCTGGGGTCGTTCGGCGGGGTGAATCTGGAGGATATTTCCGCGCCGCGCTGCTTTGAAATCGAGCGGCGGTTGCAGGAGGTTTCGGATATCCCGATTTTCCACGACGACCAGCACGGGACGGCGGTCGTGGTCGCCGCCGGGGTGCTCAACGCCCTGCGGGTCGTCGGCAAACGGCTGGAGGACGCGGAAGCCGCCATTTGCGGCGCGGGCGCGGCGGGCGTCGCTATCGGGCGAATGCTGCACGCGCTGGGAATCCGGGACGTCGTCTACTGCGACCGCGACGGAATCCTCTGCCCCGGCATGTCCGGGCTGGACCCGGAGCGCTCGCGGCTGCTGGACTGGACAAACCGCGCCGGAAAGCGCGGGGGGCTTGCGGAGGCGGTCGCGGGGGCGGACCTGTTCGTCGGCGTATCCGCGGCGGGGGTGCTGAAACCGGAAATGGTGCGAAGTATGCGGGACGGCGCAATCGTGTTCGCGATGGCGAATCCGACGCCGGAAATCCTGCCGGAGGACGCGAAAGCGGCGGGCGCAGCCGTTATCGGGACCGGGCGGAGCGATTACCCGAATCAGGTCAACAACGTCCTCGCTTTTCCGGGGATTTTCCGCGGCGCGCTGGACGCGCGCGCAAAGCGCATCACCGAGGGGATGCAGGTCGCGGCGGCTTACGCGCTCGCGTCGGTCGTTCCGGCGGCGGAACTTTCGGCGGAGCGAATCCTGCCGGACGCGTTCGACCCGCGCGTCTGCCCGGCGGTCGCGAAGGCGGTCGCGGAGGCGTGGCGGACGGAAAGCGCCGTTCATGCCTGAAAATCGACGAAGGAAGGAGCGTTCCGACGCATGATGACGGTTTGTTACCCGGTCGCCTCCGTGACGAAGGCGCCGGATTTGATGAGCGAACAGGTCGATGAACTGCTGTTCGGCGAAACCTGCGAACTTTTGGAGGAGTGCGGCGCGTTTGCGCGCGTCCGCACGGATTACGGCTACAAGGGCTGGGTGGAGCGGCGCGCGCTGACCGAACCGCTGCACGCCCCGAACCGAATGGTCGACGTGCCGTTTTGCGATTTGCTTTGCGAGAACCGCAATTTTTACCGCCCGATGATGACCCTCCCGCGCGGGGCAAGGCTGGACGTCGGCTATTCCGACACGGAAAAGCGTTACGGTTTCGCGGTTTTGCCGTCGAAACGCGTCTGGTACGTTCATAAGGAGCACTTGCGCCCCCTGCCGACCGGTCTGGGGACGGAGGAAGACCTGCGGGCGGGTATCGTCGCGCAAGGGCTGAACTATTTGGGCGTGCAGTATCGCTGGGGCGGACGTTCGCCGTACGGCGTGGACTGTTCGGGGCTGTGTTTTATGGCGTACCGGCTCAACGGGCTGACGATTTGGCGGGACGCGTCGTTCGAAAAGAACGATTCCCTGCGGGAAATCCCGCTTGCGGACGTCAAACCGGGCGATTTGCTGTTCTTCCCCGGGCATATGGCGCTTTCGCTCGGCGGGAACGCGTTTCTGCACGCGTCCGCGTCGGCGGGTCGGGTGATTCGGGACGATTTTGAGAAAGGACCCTATGGGCCGTCGTTGCGGGAACAACTGCTCTGCGCCGCGACCCGGTTTTCGTCGAAATGATTCCACAGGAGGAAATGCGCCGACAGGCGGAAATCGCGTCCTCGCTGCGGGGGCGGCTCGCCGGAAAGAAGGCGCTGGTCCGCACGTTCGGCTGTCAGCAGAACGAGGCGGACGGCGAAAAAATCGCCGGGGCGCTGGAAGCCTGCGGATACGCGATGACCGAAACGCTTTCCGAGGCGGATTTGGTGATTCTCAACACCTGCGCGGTGCGCGAACACGCGGAAAAGCGGGTGCTGGGGGTCATCGGCTCGCTGAAAAAGGAAAAGGAGCGGCGTCCGTCGCTGTTGCTCGGCATGTGCGGGTGCATGGCGCAGGAGGCGCACCGGCGCGAACAGCTGAAACGAAGTTACCCCTACGTCGATTTCGTGTTCGGCACGGATATGCTGCACAAAGTGCCGGAAATCGTGGCGAATGCGCTCGCCGGCGGCGGGCAGAAGCAGTACGTCAGCGATTTGCCGCACGACCAATTCGGCGAACTGAGCGAAGGCGCGCCGGTGAAACGCACAAGCCCCTATCGGGCGCTCGTGAGCATCATGTACGGCTGTGACAACTTTTGTTCCTACTGTATCGTCCCGTATGTGCGCGGGCGGGAGCGCAGTCGACCGTCGGACGCGGTGCTGCGGGAGGTTCGCGAGCTCGCCGAAAGCGGTTGCCGGGATATGCAACTGCTCGGGCAGAACGTCAATTCCTACCGGGGCGAACTGTCGTTTCCGGCGTTGCTGGAGCGCGCCGCGCAAATCGACGGCGACTTCTGGCTGCGGTTCATGACCTCCCACCCGAAGGATGCGTCGGACGAGCTAATCGCGGTCATGGCGCGGAACGAAAAAATCGCAAAGCACTTTCATCTGCCGTTCCAATCCGGCAGCGACCGGGTGCTCGCGGAGATGAACCGGCGCTACACCCGCGCGCAGTACCTCGAAAAGGCGCTGAAAATCCGCGACGCGATGCCGGACGTATCGCTGACGTCGGACGTCATCATCGGGTTCCCGACGGAAACGGAAAAGGAATTCCTCGAAACCGTCGAACTGGTCCGGCAGGCGGAGTTCGATATGCTGTTCACATTCCTGTTTTCCCCGCGCGCCGGTACGCGGGCGGCGAAGATGGACGGGCAAATCCCGCACGAGGAGCAGGTCAGGCGGTTCGAATACCTGTCGGTCGTGCAGAACGAGGTCGCCCGGAAACGGAACGACCGATTGATTGGCAAGACCTTGCGGGTGCTGTCCGACGGGGTCGACGCGAACGGGATACCGACCGGTCGGTGCGGGCAGAATAAAATCGTCACCTTCGACCGCCCGGTCCCGGCGGGGCGGTTCTGCGAGGTGAAAATCCAATCGTCGCGGCAGTATGCGCTGTCCGGGACGGTTGTCTGAAAACGGAAAGGAAACCGAAATGAACGAAAGCTGGAAGAAGGACCTGGAGATTTTTCTCGACGCGTTGCGGAACTGCGAGCCGGTGGTCCGGTATCGGGAGGCAAAGGACGCATATGTGGCGGACGGACATCTGATTGCGCTGGTCAATCAATACAACGTCGAAGGGCAGCTTCTGCGGGACGAGGGCGCGAAACCGGAACGGAATCAGGAACTGATTGCCCAAATCACCGACAGGCTCAAGGAACTTTACGACGAAATCCTGCGAAACGAGCATATGGTCGCCATGCAGCAGGCGGAGGAGGAAGTCTCCCGCATTCTCGCGGAAATCGACCGGGGCGTGCAGTCCATCGTGCGGCCGGAAGCCGTCGAGGGCGGGGCGTGTTCCGGCAACTGCTCAAGTTGTAAAGGCTGCGGCTGAGCCGGCTTTGCAGCGGATTTTTTGCAAAAAAGGAGGGGTGCGCGATGGCGCTTTCGCCGTTGATGGTGCAGTATCGGCAGTTCAAGGAGCAGAATCCGGACTGCCTGTTGCTGATGCGCATCGGAGATTTCTACGAACTGTTTTTTGAGGACGCGAAGGTAGCGTCCCGCGAACTGGAACTGGTATTGACCGGGAAGGATTGCGGTTTGGAGGAGCGCGCGCCGATGTGCGGGGTGCCCCACCATGCGCTGGACCAGTACCTCGCCAAACTGGTGAGCAAGGGCTATCGCGCCGCAATCGTCGACCAACTTGAGGACCCGTCGACCGCAAAAGGGCTCGTCAAGCGGGGCGTCACCCGCGTCGTCACGGCGGGGACGGTCTTTGAAGGCGGATACCTCAAGGAGCGGGAAAATAACTATATCTGTTGCGTCTACGTCGGTTCGGACGGCGTCGGCGCCGCGTTTGCGGACGTTTCGACCGGCGACGCGTCGGCGACGGAATTGCTCGGCGGGAAGGCGGAGGAGCGTCTGATTTCCGAACTTGCGGCGTATGCCCCGCGCGAATTGGTTTGCGCGGAGTCCGTGCGCGGGGGGCTGGGCGCGAAATTGGCGGAGCGGTTCCATGCGGTGCTGACCGTCCTGCCGGACGAGCTGTTCGAGCCGGAAAAGGCGGCGGAGAGCTTCCGCGAACTGTGCGAAGTGCCGGAAAGCGACGCGACCTACGCGCTCTGCGCCATGGGGGCGCTGCTTTCGCTGCTGCGCCGGACCCAGCAAATCGACCTGCACTATCTCAAGAAACCGACGTTTTACGACAGCGAAAGTTTTCTCGGTATCGACAGTTGCTCGCGGCGGAACCTCGAACTGTGCGAAACGCTTCGGAACGGCGAACGCAAGGGGAGCCTGCTCTGGGCAATCGACCGCACCCGCACGGCGGCCGGCGGGCGGCTTTTGCGGAAGTGGCTGGACCGTCCGCTGCTCAACTGCAAGTCCATTCGCACCCGGCAGATGGCGGTGCAGGAACTGTTCGACGATTCCATTCTGCGCGGCGAACTGATGTCGCGATTGCGCGGCACGGTGGACGTGGAACGGCTGAGCACGAAACTGGTATACGGCACCGCTAACGCCCGCGACCTCAAGGCGCTCGAACACACGCTGACGCGTATCCCGGAGGTCAAGGAACTGCTCGAACCCTGCAAGTCCCTGCGGATACGCGACCTGCGGGAGCGCCTGGACGCGCTGGAGGCGGTTTCCGAGGCGATTGGGAGGACCATTTCCGAGGACCCGGCGATGACCGTCAAGGAGGGCGGCATCATCAAGCCCGGTTGCAACGCGGCTGTGGACGAACTTCGCTCGATGATGGACGACGGCAAAAGCTGGCTGACGAAAATCGAGGAATCCGAGCGGGAACGGACCGGCATTCGCTCGCTGAAAGTGGGGTATAACCGGGTTTTCGGCTACTACATAGAGGTTTCCAAGTCCGCCCTCGCACAGGTGCCGGACGATTACGTTCGTCGGCAGACGCTGACGACCGGCGAACGGTTCGTTACGCCGGAATTGAAGGAGATGGAGTCCCGCGTGCTGGGCGCGAAGGAGCGCGACAGCGCGTTGGAGTACGATATTTTCTGCTCGTTGCGGGATTTCGTGCTGGAATCGCTGGAGCGTTTGCAGGAAACGGCGGCCGCGATGGCGGAATTGGACGTGCTGTGTTCGCTCGCCGAAATCGCCCGTGAGGCGGGATACGTCTGCCCGGAGGTGGACGATTCGGACGTGATTGAAATCAAGGGCGGGCGGCACCCGGTCGTCGAGCGGTTCCTGGAGAACGAATATTTCGTGCCGAACGACTGCCTGCTCAACGGGAAGGACCGGCTGTTGCTGATTACCGGGCCGAATATGGCGGGCAAATCGACCTATATGCGGCAGGTCGCGCTGATTACGCTGTTGGCGCAAATGGGCAGTTTCGTTCCGGCGCAACAGGCGCGCGTCGGCATCGTCGACCGCATTTTCACCCGTATCGGCGCGTCCGACGACCTCGCGTCCGGCAATTCGACGTTCATGCTCGAAATGAGCGAGGTCGCCGGGATTTTGCAGAACGCGACCCCGAAAAGCCTCATCATCTACGACGAAATCGGGCGGGGGACCTCGACCTACGACGGGATGTCCATCGCGCGGGCGGTGGCGGAGCATACCTGCGGCAAACTGGGCGCAAAGACCCTGTTCGCGACGCACTACCACGAACTGACCGACCTGGAAGGGGAACTTCCCGGCGTCGTGAATTACCACATCGCCGCGAAGAAACGCGGGAACGACATCATGTTCCTGCGCAAAATCGTGCGCGGTGCGGCGGACGACAGTTACGGTATCGAGGTCGCCGCGCTCGCGGGGGTGCCGACGGCGGTCGTGAATCGCGCGAAGCAGATTTTGAAACGGTTGCTCGAGCAGAACGGCGTCCCTCAGGTCCGCAAAGCGCCTGCCGCGGACGACGGGACGGTCACGTTCGACGACCTTTCGGCGAACGCCGTCGCGGACAGGCTGCGGGCGACGGATTTGAACGAACTGACGCCGTACGAGGCGATGAATCTGCTGTTTGAACTCAAAAAGATGCTGTAATACGGCGAAGGGAGGGAGTTTCGCATGGGCGTCATCAACATTCTCGACGCGCAAACCGCCAACCGCATCGCGGCGGGCGAGGTCGTTGACCGACCGGCAAGCGCGCTCAAGGAACTGCTGGAAAATGCGCTGGACGCGGGCGCGTCCCGCATTTCGGTGGAAATCAAGGGAGGCGGCCGGGCGTTCCTGCGGGTGACGGACAACGGGGGCGGAATCGCCCGCGACGATATGCCCAAGGCGCTGTTGCGCCACGCGACCTCTAAGATACGCGACGGGGCGGATTTGAGCGAAATCGCCACCTACGGATTTCGCGGGGAGGCGCTCGCCGCCATCAGTTCGGTGTCGCGCATGGAAATCATCTCCCGCGCGGTCGGCGAAACGGCGGGGAGCCGCCTGACTTCGGACGAGAACGGGGTCGTCATGACCGATACCGGCTGTCCGGACGGCACGAGCGTCATCGTCCGCGACCTGTTCTACAACACCCCCGCCCGGCAGAAGTTCCTCAAGCGGGACGCTTCGGAGGCGTCCGCCTGCCTTTCGGTCGCCGCCGGCGCGGCGCTTTCCCGCCCGGACGTGTCGTTTACGGTTTCCGTCGAGGGGGAAAAACGGTTTTTCACCGCCGGGGACGGCAAACTGCTTGCGGCGCTGTACGCGGTGTACGGCAAGGGGTTCGCCGCCGGGCTTTTGCCCGTGGACTATACGCTTGACGGCGTGCGCGCGTTCGGCTACGTCACGCCGCCGGAACAGGCGCGGGGCAGTCGGTCGATGCAGTTGTTCTTCGTCAACGGTCGCCCGGTCCGCTCGAAAACCGTCATGGCGGCGCTGGAGGAGGCGTTCCGTTCGTACCTGCCGCACGGGAAGTATCCGGGCGCGGTGCTGTTTGTGGAACTGCCGCTGGGGCTGACGGACGTCAACGTACATCCCGCGAAACTGGAAATCAAGTTCGCCGACGAGCGACCGGTCTTTTCGGCGGTCTATTACGCGGTGCGCAACCGTTTGAACGCGAACGCGCAACCGACGGAACCTTCGGAAACGACGGTTGCGCCGTCTGCAGAGCCGGAAACGGTTCCGAAGGAGCCGACGCGCCCCGCGCGCCCGACGAGACCTGCCGGACCGCGCGAGCCGTTCCCGAAGCCTTCGCTCTTTTCCGCGTCCGCGCCGAAGAAAACCGACGAACCGAAGGGTTTTCGGGCGGACATCGGGCTGGAGGATTTGCAGATGGGGACGCTGTTGCGGGTCGCGCAACCGGAAGAGCCGACCGACGAGGATTCGGCGGACGCCCCCGCGCAGGGGACGCTCCTGCCGGAGGAACCGCAACAGAAGATGGACGACCGCCCGTATCACAAACTCATCGGGGAGGCTTACGACGCGTTCCTGTTCGTCGAAACGGCGGACGAGGTGCTGGTCATCGACAAGCACGCCGCTCACGAGCGTATCCTTTACGAGCAACTCGCGTCCCGCAAGCAGGTCCGTTCGCAAGGTCTGCTGACCGGCATTCCGCTCACGCTCCCGCCCGGGGATGCGGCGGTGCTTTGTGAGAACGCGCCGTATTTGGCGGAGTTCGGTTTCGAGGTCGAGCCGTTCGGCGGGGACACGGTGCTGGTCCGCTCGGTGCCCGCGTCGCTCGCGGGAACGAAGGAATTGCGGACACTACTTGAGGGGTTCGCGTCCGAACTGACCGACGGGAGTCGGGTGCCGTTCGCGGAAAAGTGCGACCGCGCGCTGTTCACCGTCGCCTGCAAGGCGGCGCTGAAGGCGGGGATACCGAACGACCCGGCGCACAACGAGTGGATTGTCGAACAGTTGCTTGAAAATCCGTCCATACGCTACTGCCCGCACGGCAGACCGGTCCTGCACCGCCTGTCCAAGCGGGAAATCGAGGGGTATTTCGACCGTTAGAAAGGGAAATCCATGGCTTTCAAACTGCTCAAACAGGACGGCGCCGCAAGGCGGGGCGTATTCCGGACCGTCCACGGAACCGTGCAGACGCCGGTGTTCATGAACGTCGGCACCAGCGCCGCCATCAAAGGGGGCGTTTCCACCGACGACTTGCGGGAGATTCGCTGCCAGGTGGAACTTTCCAATACCTACCACCTGCACGTCCGCCCCGGGGACGACCTGATTCACCGCATGGGCGGTCTGCACCGATTCTTCAACTGGGACCGCCCGATTCTGACGGATTCCGGGGGATTTCAGGTGTTTTCGCTCGCACAGTTGCGCAATATCCGCGAGGAAGGCGTGCAGTTTCAATCGCATATGGACGGCGCGCCGGTGTTCATGAGCCCGGAGGTCAGCATGCGGATTCAGTCGAACCTCGCGTCCACGATTGCCATGGCGCTCGACGAATGTCCGTCCTCTGTCGCGGAGCACGGCTATATCGACCGCTCCTGCGACCGCACGGTGCGCTGGCTTTACCGCTGTCGGGAGGAATTGACCCGGCTGAATGCCCTGCCGGACACCATCAACCCGCACCAGATGCTTTTCGGCATCAATCAAGGCGGTATCTATACCGACTTGCGCGTCCGCCATATGCGGCAGATTGCCGAACTCGACCTTGACGGCTACGCCATCGGCGGGCTTGCGGTCGGGGAAACGGCGGAGGAGATGTACCGGGTCATCGAGGAGGTCGAACCGTTCATGCCGTCCGACCGTCCGCGCTACCTGATGGGCGTCGGGACGCCGCTGAACATCCTCGAATCGGTGGACCGGGGCGTGGATTTCTTCGATTGCGTCCTTCCCTCGCGCAACGCCCGGCACGGAAACCTGTTCACGTCGGAGGGGTTGCTCAACCTCAACAACCGCAAGTTCGCCGAGGACCCGTTGCCGCTCGACCCCGCTTGCGATTGTCCGGCGTGCCGTCGGTATTCCCGCGCGTATATCCGGCACCTGTTCAAGGCGCGGGAGATGTTGGCAATGCGGCTGTGCGTGCTGCACAACCTGTATTTCTACAATCACCTCATGGAGCAGATACGCGACGCTTTGGACGGCGGGTACTGGAAGTCCTTCAAGGCGGAGGCGGTCGAACGGCTCGGACGGCGGGTATAAATTCGAAAAAAGGAGGGACCGCGATGAAAAAGCGGCTGTGTTGCCTGTTGCTGTGCGCGGCGGTGCTGTGCGGGGTCTTTTGCGTTTCCGCGGGCGCGGACGGCGGCGCGGGGCTGGGGTTCACATACCTGCAATGTGACGACCGCTGGAAGGACGTGCAGGTCGGGACGCTGAATATCGTGCAGTCCGCTTGCGGCGTGGCGACTCTGTGCAACGCGGTCTACTACCTGACCGGCAAGGAGATGGATTTGGTCGAGGTCGCGTTCTGGGCGAACCGTGCGGGGCTGTTCAACGCCGGTTTCGAGGGGAGTTACCGCTCGATTTTCTACTATTCCACCAGGGAATACGGCGAGGCATACGGCTACACGGCGAGCGCCTTTCAGGGCGGGGACATCCGTTCGCGCGCGCTCGTCGACCACCTGCTTTCCGGCGGAACGGCGGCTTTGCACGTTCCGGGGCATTTCATGGCGGCGGTCGGTTACGATTCGGCGAGCGGGAAGTACCTCGTCATCGACCCGATGCCGGGCGACACCGGTCGTTATGATACCCGCCGTAAGGGGCTGACCCATTCCGACGGCGACTGGTTGACGGCGGAACAGCTCTCGGAGGGATACATCGCCGTGGACGGTTACGCGCTGTTTTCGGCGTCGGCAGGCGGGAACGCGCGGCGGGAGGCGCTGAAAACCGCCGGGAACGCGGCGAATCAGGCGAAACGGTCGACGGGGGACGCGATTTCGGCGTTCTGCCGCACGCTTTGCGCGCTCCTGCCCGCGCAAGGGTGAAAAATACTTTCGGGTGGCAAACACAATCACGGCGGCTCGCGCAAGGGTGAAAAAGGATAGAAAAACCGACCGGGGAAATCCCGGTCGGCTTTTTCTTCGCAAACGATTATTCCTCCAGCGGGCGAATCTTCTTGCGGTAAATCCGAAGGAAGAACAGGACGGTGATGACCAAACTGACGAATTCGGAAATCGGGAACGCCCACCAGACGTTGTCCACCTGATCGGTCAGGCTCAACAGGTACGCCGCCGGGAGCAACACAATCAACTGCCGGCAAAGCGAAATGACCGTCGCGTAGGCGCCTTTTCCCATCGCCTGAAAACTCGCGCCGAGCGCGATACCGAACGCGGCGAGCGGGAAGTTGAAGCAGATGATACGGAGCGCCTCCCGACCGATGTTCAGAAATTCCTCGGTCGGATTGAAGAACC
Organism: uncultured Clostridia bacterium; assembly: GCA_947626805.1. Taxonomy (GTDB): domain Bacteria; phylum Bacillota; class Clostridia; order Oscillospirales; family CAG-382; genus Coliplasma. The sequence goes on along the minus strand of CANQTR010000009.1, from coordinate 22,703 downwards.
CGAGCAGGAAATCCGGGAAAAGCCGGAACACGGCGAGCCCGACGAGCATGATACACAGCGCGACCGTGCAGGACAGGCGCAAGGTCCGTAGGATACGCTTGGGCTTGCGGTAGCCGTAGTTGTAAGCGACGATGGAGATGGTCGCGTTGTTCAGACCGAACACGGGCATGAAGAAGAAACTCTGGAGTTTGTAATAGACGCCGAACACGCCGGTCGCCGTTTCGCTGAACCCCTGCAGGATTTGGTTCATGCCGAAGTTCATGACCGAGCTGATTGCCATCATGACCGTCGACGGAAACCCGACCGAGAGAATCCCCCGCATGACGTCCGAACGGAGTTTGCAGTAGGACAGGTGGAGGTGGATGTCCGGGTTCTTTTTGAGGTTGAAGAACAGCGCCATTGCCGCGGCGACCCATTGCCCGATGACCGTCGCGATGGCGGCGCCCGCCACGCCGAGTCTGGGCATTCCGAGGTAGCCGAAGATGAAGATTGGGTCGAGAATGATGTTCAGCAATGCGCCCGTGCCTTGGGTAATCATGGTGTAGACCGTCCGCCCGGAGGATTGCAACATTCGTTCAAACAGCACCTCGGCGAACAGACCGAGCGAGAACAGGCAGCAGATGGTCACATAGACCGACCCGTCGTAAACGGTCGCCTCGACGTTCGACTGCATGGCGATGAACGGGTGCCTGCCGGTGACGCCGAACGCGCCGAACGCCATGAACAGCAGGACGGTAATGCCGGACAGCAGCATACCGTTTCCGGCGGAGCGGTTCGCCCTGTCCCGATTCCCCTCGCCGAGCGAGCGGGAGAGCAGCGAATTGACGCCGACCGCGACCCCGGTCGAGAAGGCGATTTGCATATTCTGGACGGGGAAGGCGAGGGAGAGCGCCGTCAGGGCGGTGTCGGAGTAGTTCGAAACGTAGACGCTGTCGACGACGTTGTAGAGCGCCTGCACGAGCATGGAGGCAATCAGCGGCAGCGCCATGTTGAACAGCAGCCGCCCCTCCGGCAGGACGCCCATTTTGTTTTCCACCGGCGGTCCCGCCGGTCGGGATTGTGGTTTGGTAAGATGCATGTACGGTGTGGTTCCTTCTTTAGAGTAGGTCCGCCGTGGCGACCAGTTTCGCGCCGAACAGGTCGTCGAGCAGGACGTCCCCGATACGGACCGGGGCTTCGACCTGCAGGGAATTGACGCGTTTCATCGCGTCGAACAGGTGCTCCTTGGGGATTGGGCGGTCGGTTTTGACCGGGAGCGGGCGGTCGGTTCCGGCGGCGCGGACCGTCGTCGTCAGGGTGCGGACCGGGTGCAGGACCTCGTCTTTGGCGTATGCCGCGCCTCTGGGGCAGGTGTTGCCGGTGACGGCGGCGACTTCGCCTTCGTCGGTCAGTTCCACCCGCAGCGTGCAGCCCATCGGGCAGACGATGCAGGTCAGTTCACGGGTTTTCATGTGGGGCATCTCCCTTGGTAAACAGAATCAGTTGACCGAAACGGTCAGGGGTTCTCCGGCGTCGAACGCCGCGCACAGGACGGCGGGGGACAGTTCAAAGGATTCCATTTCGCCCGGCGTCATGCGGCGCTTTTTTTTGGCCGCGAGCACGGTCTGCCCGCTTTTGACGGTCAGCACCGCGTTGTCCGCGACGCTCCCGACGCGGAAGAACAGCCGCACCGGCGTTTCCGGCGAATCGATTCGTTGCGGGACGGTGTAGCGCACTTTTCCGCCCGCGCGGACGGGAATCGAGCGCTCCGCGTGTCCCGCCGCGCCGGACAGCACCCATTTCGCGGCGCTTTCGCCCGCTAAATGCGCCTCCTCCGAAACGAAATCCACCAAATCGTGGACGTGCAGCACGTTCCCGCAAGCGAATACGCCCGGAATGGCGGTTTCCCGCCGCTCGTTGACGGACGCGCCGCCCGTGACGGGGTCGAGCGGGACGCCCGCGCCCTTGCTCAACTCGTTCTCCGGCAACAGCCCGCAGGAGAGCAAGAGGGTGTCGCAGGGAATGTAACGCTCGGTTTCCGGCTTGACGCGGCGATTTTCGTCCACTTCCGCGACGGAAACGCCGGTCAGCCGCCCGTTCCCGTGGACGCGGGAAACGGTATGGCTGAGCAACAGCGGAATGTCAAAATCCCGCAGGCATTGGACGATGTTGCGGTTGAGCCCGCCGGAATAGGGCATGAGTTCGCAAACGGCGTGCACGTGCGCGCCTTCGAGCGTCATGCGGCGTGCCATGATGAGCCCGATGTCGCCGGAGCCGAGAATGACGATTTCCTTCCCCGGCAGGACACCCTGGATATTGACGAATCGCTGGGCGGTCCCGGCGGTGTAAATGCCGCTCGGACGGTCGCCGGGGATATTCAGCGCGCCGCGGGGTCGTTCGCGGCAACCCATCGCGAGGACGATTGCCTTCGCCTCGACCGTAAAAATGCCGTTTTGACGGTTCATCGCCGTGACCGTGCGGTCGGGGGCGACGGACAGCACCATGGTTTCGGTCAGGATCGGAATGTTCCGCTTGCGGACCTCCGCGACGTCCCGCGCGGCGTATTCCGGACCGGTCAGTTCTTCGCCGTAGCGGTGCAGTCCGAACCCGTTGTGGATACACTGCTGCAAAATTCCGCCGGGGGCGGCGTCGCGTTCGAGCAGGAGCAAATCCTTCACGCCCGCGTCATAGGCGGCGACGGCGGCGGCAAGTCCCGCGGGACCGGCGCCGATGATGGCAATCTCTGTTTTCACGCCTGTTCCGCTCCCTTCTTCAGCGTTCCCGCCAGCAACAGACTGCCCGGCGCGCCTTTACAAAGTTCCGTCGGGGCTTTGCCGGTCTCTTTCGCAAGCAGTTCGACCAGCAGCGGCGTGCAGAATCCGCCTTGACACCGTCCCATGCCGCTACGCAAGCGGCGCTTGAGCGCGTCGAGCGTGGTCGCCTGTGGGGCGCGGTGAATCGCCTCGACGATTTCGCCCTCCGTGACGGTTTCGCACCGGCAGACCACCCGCCCGTAGCGGGGGTCCTTGCGAATGACCTCGTTTTTCTCTGCCGCGGACAACCGGCGGAACCAATGGTCGGACCTCCGGCAGGGGTCGAAACGCGGATTCGGGCGCATCGGGAGTCCCGCGTCCCGCAACAGGTCCGCGACGTAAACGGCGATGGCGGGGGAGGCAGAAAGTCCGGGCGATTCGATTCCGGCACAGTGCAGGAAGTGCCCGTCGCGTTCGGAAAAGCGAATGATGAAATCCTTTTCTTCCCCGTCGGGGACGGCGCGCAATCCGCTGAAAGAGGTGATGACCTGCCGGAAGTTCAACCCTTTGACGGATTTCCCCGCCGTTTCGCGGACGAACGCAAGCCCGTCGGCGGAGGTGGACTTGTCCTCTCGGTCGTCCGAAAAGACCGAAGTCGGACCAATCAGCAGGTTGCCGTCCACCGTCGGCGTGACCAGCACGCCCTTCCCGGCGGTCGTCGGCACCTGAAACATCGTATGCCCGGTTAATTCGCCCTCGGATTTGTCGAACAGCAGGTATTCGCCCTTGCGGGGGCGCAAGGTGAAACTGTCGTCGCCAATCAGGCGGGCGACGCGGTCGGCGTACAGCCCGGCGCAGTTGACGAGGTAGTCGGCTTGAATCATGTGCGGTCCGGCGGTGACGAGAAATTTCCCGTCCCGCTTTGCGATTGCCGTGACCGGGGCGGACAGGTAGAGCGACGCGCCGTTGTCGGCAGCGTTTCCGGCGGCGGCAATCGCGAGCCCGTAAGGGCAGACGATTCCGGCGGAAGCGCACCGCAGGGCGCCGACCGCGTCGTCGGATACGTTCGGTTCGAGTTTGCGGAGTTCCGCCTGCCCGAGGACGGACAGCGAATCCGCCGGCACGCCGTTGGTCCGCCCGCGCGCGTACAGCGCACGCACCGTTTCCATCTCCTCCGCCGAGAATGCGATCACCAACGACCCGTTGTTTCGGTAGGATACCCCCAATTCCGCGGCGAGCGCGGGCATCATCGCCGTTCCTTTCACGTTCAGGGACGCCTTGAGTGTGCCGGGTTCCGGGTCGAACCCGCCGTGAACGATGGAACTGTTCGCCGCCGTCGAACCGGTTGCGACGTCCTCCCGCGCCTCGATGAGCGCGACGGAAAGGTCGTATTTCGTCAATTCCCGCGCGACGAGACTTCCGACGACGCCCGCGCCGATGACCGCGACCTGATAACTGTTCATATTTCGCGTTTCTCTTTTCCGTTGTGAATTTTTCTCTCATATATTGTATCACAGTGGGGAACGAAAATCAAGCGCCGGACGCGAGAAATGAAACGGGAAAAATCCGGAAAAACAGGGCGGAATCACGAAAAATCGCGAACCGTCCGTGGATTCTTTCGAAATGTAAACCAAATTTCAAAAAATGGGTTGACAATCAGGACGGGATATGGTATACTGAAGGGCGAAATGAAACGAAGGAGAGGTTTCCATGGCGGAAAAACAGAGACTTTCGACGGTCGACCTCGTATATATCGCGCTGTTCGCCGTCCTGCTCGCGGTTTGCTCGTGGATTTCCGTGCCGACGACGATTCCGTTCACATTGCAGACGCTGGGGGTGTGCCTGACCGTCGGTTTGCTCGGCGGGGAACGGGGGACGATGGCGATACTGCTGTACCTGCTGCTTGCGGCGGTGGGCGTGCCGGTGCTCGCGGGGTTCACCGGCGGCGCGGGCGTTCTGCTCGGCGAAACGGGCGGGTATCTGCTCGGATTCCTGCTGACCGGGCTGACGATGTGGCTTCTCGAAGCGCTGTTCGGAAGACGGCTTTGGGTGCAGGCGGTCGGCATGGTGCTGGGGCTTGCGCTTTGCTACCTGTTCGGAACGCTGTGGTATATGAACGTTTATTTGCAGACCGGCGAGCCGGTCGGGTTTTGGGTCGCGATGAGTTGGTGCGTATTCCCGTACCTGCTGCCGGACCTGCTGAAGGTCGCCTTGGCGCTTTTGCTGACGAGTCGGATGCGGGCGTATGTGCGGTGAGGCGTTGCGGTTACGACCGCACCATGGGATGTGCCTCGCGTATTTTGCGGGGTACGGTTACAGCGACGGGTTTTCCCGTCACACGGCGGAGCTGTTGGACGTCCTGACGGCGGAAACGGCGGTGACGCTGACCGTCGGAACGGATTGCGTCTGTTCCGCCTGCCCGAACAACGTCGGCGGCGTGTGCGTACAGGCGGAGAAGGTCGCGGGATATGACCGCGCCGTGTTGGCGTTGTGCGGTTTGCGGGAGGATGCGGTTCTGCCGTTCGGCGAATTCGTCCGGCGGGTGCAGGAACGCGTCCTTGCGCCGGGAAAGCGTCCGTCCGTTTGCGGCGGGTGTCAGTGGGAATCGCTCTGCACGGGGAAAAGCCGCTGGGAGGCGTGATTTCTATCGCTTTTGCGGGAAACGAGGCAGGGAGACAAGCGGTTTCCCCGTAAGGCAAAAAGAAAGGACAGCACGAATCGCGCATGCCGTCCGATTTTTATGCGTTTCAGGATTCCAGAAATTCGAACACGGTCTGCCAAACGCTTTCGTCTTGCGCCGTCATGCGCGCCCAGTCGAACCGGGTGCGGAAGGCGGTTTTTTCTTCGTCGGTCGTCAGGGCGTGTTGCTTTTGCGCGGCGCGATACGCCTTGAAGAACGCGTCCTTATAGGCGACGGCGTCACGCGTGTAGTGCGGGTTGTGCCGTTTGCCGTCGACGCGCAGGAAGGTCAGGTTGTCCCGCTCCCACAGTTCGCGCTGCAACGGCAGGAAGTTCCGTTCGAAACGGACGACCGGGTCGTCTGCGGAATGTACGACCAGCACCCTGGTTTCCGCGTTCCGCAGCGTTTCCAGCGCGTCTATCCCGGCGTATCGCGGATTCCGGTCGAATTCCTCGCGCAGGATGCGCCTGCAGTACCGTTTCAGCGGGAAATGGTCGAGCGTCTGACCGAGGATACAGGCGAGCGAACGGAATCCCGCAAACGCGACGGCGTGCGTCACGTCCGGGTGGAACGCGGCGATGTTGAGCGCGGCGAACCCGCCCCAACTGTGACCGACGACCGAAAAGTCCGTTTCGCGGAACGTCGGGTCCTTCTGCAGGGTGGTCAGCAGGTCGTCAAGGTCGATGAGCGACTGACACAGCCCGCCGGTATCCTCCCCGCCGGATTCCATACAGCCGGTATGGTCGTAGGCAAACACCGTGTACCCCCGCCGGGTCAGCAGTTCGATTTCCCGCAGATACCCCCGGTGCCCGGAACCGATGCCGTGGTCGAACACGACCAGCCGGTCGGTCCGCATTTCCCCGCGAAAGTACAGCCACCCCGCGAGCGCGTGACCGCGCGAGGAACGGAAAGGGTAATCCCGCCGCGCGAGCCCGGGAAAATCCCCTACGTCGTAATAGAACACCGCACCGTCCCCGTCGGCGCGGGGATAGACCTTCTGCCGGTAAGCGGAACGGACCGCACGGTAGAACGGGGAAGTCATACCGACACCTCCCGCGTCAGTTGATTTGGGGGTTCATCTCGTGGCACTTGCGGATGACGTCAAGCTGTTGACGGACCTGATAGAGCTTGATGTCGTGCTCGCGCCCGTTGCACAACAGTTCGTAGACTTGGTCGTAATAGGTCTGCACGGCGGCGATGAACGGCGCTTGCGGGTCGCCCTCCCAGCTTTCCTCGTACCATTTGAGCTGTTCGGAGCAGTAGGCGGGGTGCTGTTCCTCGTCGACGTAGAGCGGCGTGCGAATGAGGGTCTGCTTTGGGGCTTCCTCCTCCTTGAAATACTTCCATTCCAGTTTCTTCATGTCCCCCTTGAGCGTGCCCCGCGTGCCTTCCACCTTGTAGGTGTAGGACGGGTAGGCGTCGCAGGAGGAGATGTCGAGGTCGACGAGCGGGCGGTCGGGGGCTGTCAGAATCAGTTTGACGTAATCCTCCGCGTTGCCGAAGGTGTTGCAGCGGTCCATTCTGCAGAAAATACCCAGCTCTTGGCCATATGCGTCCAGCAAATTGAGCGCTTGGTCCAGCGGGTGCGGCCCGGTGTTGGCGAGGTTGCCGCCGTTGCGGTCAAGACAGCACTGCCAGTCCCAGCGGCGGGCGAAACCGTTGAACTGTATGCCGATATGCACGATACGGCCGAGTTTGCCGGAGGCAATGACGTTTTTGACTTGCAGGAAGTAATCGGCAAACCGGCTCTGCTGAAAGACCAGGAAATGCCGGTTTTTCCGTTTCGCCGTTTCGCACAGGTCGTCGAATTCCGCGACCGTCGGAACGCAGGGTTTCTCGCACAGGACGTTGAACCCGTGTTCGAGCAAATCCTTGGAAATGGCGTAATGCAGGTGGCTCGGGGTGGAATTGACCACCAAATCGATGTCGTTCCGACCGAACAGGGCGGTGTAGTCCTCATAGACGTCGCAACCGTACTCCTGCGCCGCCCGTTCGCGGCGCTTTTCGAGCAAATCGACGACGGCGACGACGCGGAAACGCTCGGTGTCCTTCCGAAGGTGCAAGCCGTGGATATCGCGGCCGCTCCGACCTTGTCCGATAATGGCGATGCGGAACTGTTTCATGGCAATAGGGGCTCCTTCCCATTCAACATTCTGTATACAGTCACTATAGCACAATTTTTTCGACCTGTCAAGACGTTCCGTCGTCTAAACGCAGGTATGCGCGGAATCCGCCGGTCAGGTTGTAGGCGTCGAGCCCCCGCGCGTTTAGACGGCGCACCAGGGAAGCGCTCTTTTCGCCGGTCTGACAGTAGACGAAGATGCGTCGGTCCGTCGGAAGTCCCCCGTCGTCCGCCGGATAGGGAAGCGAACCGGGGATACCGCCGAATTTCCGAAGTCCTTCCTCCCGCGCGTCGAGCAACAGGTCGCTTTCCGTTCGGGTTTGCAGGAACGTGCGGAAATCCATTTCCCGCGCCGGTGCTTCCGTTTCGCAACCGGCGGGTTCGTACTGTTCGCGGACGCCGGGCGACGTCAGGTCGCGGACGGTCGGATGCTCGCCGCAGACCGGGCATTCCGGGTCGCGGTGCGGGAACGGGGAAACGCGTGCCTCCATCGTCAGCCCGTCGAACCGAAATACCCGTCCCACCAGCAAGTCCCCGACGCCGAGCAGGTATTTGATTGCCTCAAGTGCCTGCAGACTGCCGACGACCCCGGTCACCGCACCCAGTACGCCGCTCTCCGCACAGGTCGGCGCGCCGGTCGGGACGTTTCCGAGCAGGCACCGCAGGCAGGGACCCTTGCCGGGCAGATAGGTCAGCACCTGCCCCTCGAACCGAAGGACCCCGGCGTGACAATAGGGTTTACGCCCCAAAACGCAAGCGTCGTTGATGAGAAATTTGGTTTCGAAGCGGTCGGTACAGTCCAGCACGAAGTCGTAGGGTTTGAGCAGGGCGGGCAGGGTTTCCGGGGTGACCCGTCCGCGGTGGGGGACGACGGTCACATGCGGATTGCGTGCGCGAATCGCCGCGACGGCGGCGTCGAGTTTGTCCCGCCCGACGTCGGAAACGGTGTAAAGGGTCTGCCGCTGGAGGTTGGACAGTTCCACGCGGTCGAATTCCGCGACGCCGAGCGTGCCGACCCCGGCTGCCGCGAGGTAGAGCAGGGCCGTTCCGCCCAGCGCGCCCGCGCCGATGACGAGGACCTTCGACGAGCGGAGTTTTTCCTGCCCGTCCGGTCCGATTTCCCGCAGGACGAAGTGTCTTGCGTAGCGTTGCTGTTCTTCCGTGGTGAACGGCATAGGGTTCGCTCCTTTCCTTACGGGGTTTTCTTAGCCATGCGCAGGACGGCGTCCGCGGTCTGTTCCGGCGTGAGGGCGGTGGTGTCCAGCGTTGGGACGTGCAGATTGCGGTAGAGCGGGAGCCGTTCCGGACTACGCGCGAGGACGTCCGGTTGACGAAGTCCCGCGTCGACGTCCCGGAGAAGGCGGTCCCTGAGCGCGTCCGGCGAGCAGAGCAGGGCGGCGCAGGTCACGTCGACGTCCGCGGTTTCCCGCAGGGAAAGCAGGTCGTCCCAGACGGATTGCTCCTGCAGGACCCGGCAGAACAGGACGTTCTCATAGGCGGAACAGCGGAGAAAATTCCCCAACAAATGGCGAATATTGTCCAGCACCATTCGCTTGGTTTCCGCGTTGACGGTGAACGGACGGGCGTCCCAGCACCAGTCGCCGTCCAGAAAGACGCAGTGCGGCAGGCGTTCCTGCAGCACCCGACAGACGGTGGTCTTTCCGACGCCCATCGGACCGCCGAGCAGGTACAGGCGCTTTTTCATGCGTTCCGCACCGCCTTGAGCAGGTCGCGCAGTTTCGGGCGCGCGCCGTACAGCAGGACGCCGACCCGATAGATTTTCGCCGAGAGCACGCCGACCCCGACGACCGATACGGTCAGCAGGGAGAGCGACAGGACGATTTCCCAAACCGCGACCCGCCCCATCGCGATACGGGCGAACATCGCCATCGGCGACGAGAACGGCAGGAACGAGAAGACGCGCATCATCGTCCCGTCGATCATGGCGTCCCCGCTGATCCCCGTCATGACGACGACGAACGAGAGGACGAACAGCATCGTGACCGGCATGACCGCCATGTTCGCGTCCTCGAGTTTGGAAACCGTCGAGCCGACCGCCCCGTAGAGGAACGCGTAGAACAGGAAACCGAGTACGAAGAACACCAGCAGGTAGGCGAACAGCCCGCCGGGGATATTGAACAGTCCCCCGATGACCGGCAGGTCCTCCCATTCGGACGCGTTGAGCCGGAAGCAGACGAGGGCGGTCCCGAACACCGCCGCGAGCTGCACGAATCCGGCGAGACAGGACGCGAGCACCTTGCCGAACATCATGCTGAGCGGGTCGACGCTGGTGATGAGCAGTTCCATCGCCCGCGAACTCTTTTCGGCGGCGACGTTCGACGCGATGATTTGCCCGTAGACCATGATGACGATGTACAGGGCGAAAATCATGACGTAGGTGTAGAGGTAGTTTTCCGCCTGAACCGCCCGCAGGGCGAGCGTTTCGTGGGTCACGGGGGTCGAAAGGATAGTCGCCGCCTCGTCGGCGGGGACGCCGCTCGACGTCAGGGCGTTCATGCGGTAGGCGGTCTGCAGCGCTTCGTCCGCGACGGCGGTGTTGTAGTCGTACATCGAGAGATTCTCGACGCAATAGGTGTAGGACGTCCAGCCGTCGAGCAGGAAGGCGCAGGAAATCCCGCCGTCGGTCAGCAGTCCTTCCAGTTCGTCCCGGTTCGGCACGTCGTTCCGAATCTGCACGTCCGCGCCGGGGAACGCGCCGGAGAACACCTGACGAACGGTCTCCTCACCGTCCTCCGGCACGCCGGCGACCAGCAGCGCGTCCGCCGTCCCGCCCTGTTCTTCTTCGTCGTCCTCGAACAGCGCCGCGACGCGCGGAAAGAAGGTCACGCAAACGATGACGGCGAGCAGGAACAGCGTCACGCCGATATAGACCTTTTTGGTCAGCAGATTGACCGTTTCAAAGCGAAAAATCTTTCGAAACTGTCTCATGAGTCGGGTCCCTCCTTCCTCCTACGCTCTTTCGGTTGCGCAGGAAACGAAAATGTCGTTGAGCGACGGCTCAAAGACGCGCAGTTCGTCGATATCGAACCGCTCCGTCAGCGTCCGCATGACCTCCGGCTTGTCGTCGGGGGAATCCAGGCGAATCAGCAGTCCGTCGGGACCGTCCGGCGCACAGCGTTCGCCGAGCAGGGCGCGGATTTCCCCGCACTGCCGGGAACGGACGGTCAGCCGGTCGCGGGGATACGCCCGCTTGATTTCCTGCAAATTGCCGGAAAGCACGACCCGCCCGCCGTTGAGAATGGCGATACTGTCGCAGAATTCCTCGATGTAGTTCATCTGGTGGCTGGAAAACAGGACGATTTTTCCCCGACCGATTTCCTCCCGCACGACGTCCTTGAGCAGACGGGCGTTGACCGGGTCGAGCCCAGAGAACGGCTCGTCGAGGATGATGATGGGCGGGTCGTGGGCAAGGGCGGTGATTAATTGGATTTTTTGCTGGTTGCCCTTGGAGAGGGTGTCCAGCCGTTTGTTCCGGCAGTCCGTCATGCCCAGCTTTTCCAGCCAGGCGTCGACGGCGCGGACCGCGTCCTTTCGCGCCATGCCCTTGAGTTCGGCGAAATAGGTGAGCTGTTCGAGCACCTTTTTCTTCGGGTAAAGCCCGCGTTCCTCCGGCAGGTAGCCGAACGTGCGGATTTCCCGCCGAATCGGTTCGCCGTCGAGCAGAACCTCCCCGCTGTCCGCCGGAAATACGTTCATGAGGATTCGAATGGACGTGGTTTTCCCCGCGCCGTTCCGACCGAGCAGACCGAACGCCTTCCCGCCTTCCGCGGTAAAACCGACCTCCCGCAAGACGATTTTCTCCCCGAATCGCTTGCAGATATTCCGAAATTGCAGTTCCATTCCCTGCGCCTCCTTTCACAGACGATAATAGCACATAATCAAGTGATTGTCAATAGGTTTCTTGTGATTTTTCTTGAAAACGGGAAAAATTTTCCGCCGGAGCCGTAAAAAGCCCCGGCGGAAACGCCGAAAATGCGGTGTGTTTTAGGATTCTTTCGAGAGGAATTCGTCGATTGCCTTCGCCGCGACCTTGCCCGCGCCCATGGCGGAAATGACGGTCGCCGCGCCGGTTACCGCGTCGCCGCCGGCGAACACGCCCTCCCGCGTGGTCGCGCCGGTCGCTTCCTCGACGATAATGCCCCCGCGCGGATTGACCGAAAGCCCCTCCGTCGTGGTTTTGATGAGCGGGTTCGGGGAGGTGCCGATTGCGATGACGACGGTGTCCACGTCCAGCACGAACTCGCTGCCCGGCACCGGAACGGGACGGCGGCGCCCCCGCTCGTCGGGTTCGCCAAGCTCCATGCGGATACATTTCAGACCGGTCACGCAACCGTTTTTCGGGTCGCGGCGGTCCGACGGGTTCTCGTGGCCGAGCACTTCGACCGGATTGTTGAGCAGGCGGAACTCGATACCCTCCTCCTGCGCGTGCTCGACCTCCTCCCGGCGGGCGGGAAGCTCCTCCATGGAGCGGCGGTAGACGATGTACACCTTTTCCGCCCCCAGCCGCAACGCCGTCCGCGCCGCGTCCATCGCGACGTTGCCGCCGCCGACGACGGCGACCCTGCCGCCCTTGCGAATCGGCGTGACCGGGTTCTCCTCGTAGGCTTTCATCAGGTTGCTGCGGGTCAGGAATTCGTTGGCGGAATAGACGCCTTTCAGACTTTCGCCCGGAATACCCATGAAATTCGGCAATCCCGCGCCGGAGCCGATAAACACCGCTTCAAATCCCATTTCGAACAGTTCATCGACGGTCAGCGTCTTGCCGACGACCATATTCGTCTGCACGTCCACGCCCAGTTCCGAGAGGTGTTCGACCTCCTTGCGAACGATTTCCTTCGGCAGGCGGAACTCCGGGATTCCGTAGACCAGCACGCCGCCGGCGGTGTGGAGCGCCTCAAAGACGGTCACGGCGTACCCTTTCTTCGCCAAATCCCCCGCGCAGGTCAGCCCCGCGGGACCGGAACCGACGACGGCGACCTTGTGTCCGTTCGGGGCGGGGCGCTCGGTCGGTTGAACGCTGTGGAGGTTGTGCCAATCGGCGACGAACCGCTCAAGGCGACCGATCCCGACCGGTTCGCCCTTCAGCCCGCGGACGCATTTCGCCTCGCATTGCGTTTCCTGCGGGCAGACCCGTCCGCAGACGGCGGGCAGGGAGGAGGTGCGGCTGATGACCTCGTAGGCGCCCTCGAAGTCGCCCTCCTTGACCTTTTCGATGAACGCCGGAATCTCCACGTTGACCGGACAACCGGACACGCAGGGCATATTTTTACAGTGCAGGCAGCGGAGCGCCTCGTCGACGGCGGTCGCTTCGTCGTAGCCGGTCGCGACTTCCAGAAAGTTGTGGGCGCGCACCTCCGGCGGTTGTGAGGGCATCGGATTCTTTTTCGGGGAAAGATTCGGTTTGACAGACATGGGTTTCTTCCTTTCTTGCGCGTCAGCTTTGGGTGCGGTAGAGGTTGCAGACCCGCTCGCGGGCCGCCTGTTCGAAGTCCCGATACATCGTCCCGCGGGACATCGCCTCGTCGAAGTCCACCTCGTACCCGTTGAAGTCCGGCCCGTCCACGCAGGCGAATTTCGTGACGGGTTTGCCGTCGCGGTGCAGGGTCAGACGACAGCCGCCGCACATGCCGGTGCCGTCAATCATGATGGGGTTCATCGAGACCGTGCAGGGAATCCCGGTCGGACGCGCGGCTTCGACGACGAATTTCATCATGATCAGCGGACCGATTGTGATGATTTCGTCGAACGTTTCGCCCCGCGCGAACAGGTCGTTCAGCGGGACGCAGACGTTGCCTTTTTCGCCGTAGGAGCCGTCGTCGGTCATGACGAACAGCCGGTCGGACACGGCGCGGAAATCGTCCTCCAGAATCAGCAGGTCCTTGTTTCGAAAACCGATGACGGACGTGACCTTCGCGCCCGCCTCGTGCAGTGCGCGCGCAATCGGCAGGGCAATGGCGCAGCCGACCCCGCCGCCGACGATGCAGACGTTCTGCAGACCGTCGAGTTTGGACGGGACGCCGAGCGGACCGACGAAATCCTGAATGAACTCGCCCGCCTGCTTGCGGTTGAGCAGTTCGGTGGTCGCGCCGACGACCTGGAAGATGATTTCCACGGTCCCCGCCTCGCGGTCGTACCCGGCGACGGTCAGCGGAATACGTTCCCCGGTTTCGTCCACGCGAAGAATGATGAACTGCCCCGGTTTCGCTTTGCGGGCGACGAACGGGGCCTCGATTTCCATGCGGGTGACGGTGGGGTTGAGGGGTGTTTTGGAAACGATGCGGTACATATACGGTTATCCTTTCTTTCTTCCGAGGGGCTTGGTTCAAAGGGTTCTTGCAAGTTTTTGCTGGAGGGTCCGGCAGAAACTGTCGCGGGACGTGCGGACCAGACGGAAGGTCTTTTCCGCCTGCCGCACCGTGACGAGCGCCCCGTCGCGCAACGGCAGTTTTTCGCAACCGTCGGCGGTCAGCAGGGGCAGTCCGTCCTCCCCGTCGCCTTCCGGCGGGGGCAGGGAAACGCGAACGCCGACCGTGTCTGTCCCCGGCACGACGAGCGAACGGTTGTTGAGGGTGTACGGACAGACCGGGGTCACGACGAGGTTGCCGGATTCCGGCATCAGAATCGGTCCGCCCGCGGATAGGTTGTACGCCGTCGAGCCGGTCGGCGTCGCGACGATAAGCCCGTCCGCCGGGAAGGTCTGCAACAGGGTTTGGTCGACGGAAAGTTCCAGCCGGAGCGCCCGCGAGAGCGCCGAACGGTGAATGACCGCCTCGTTGAGCGCGAGGAAACGGCGCGGGGGTTCGCCCGGATTTTCCGCCTCGCCTTCGAGCAGGATTCGACGCTCGACCAGACAGTCCCCGGCGAGCAGTTTGCGAAACGACGCGAATGCGTCCGCCGGTTCGCAATCGGTCAGGTAGCCGACGCGCCCGAAGTTGACCGCCCAGACCGGCAGGTCATACGCGAGCAGCGCCCGCACGCTCCGCAGTACCGCGCCGTCCCCGCCGGCGACCGCCGCGAGGTCCGCCTGCCCGTCGAACGCGGGCAGGTCCGCGCCCGCCCGGCGCAACGGCGCAAGCCCGTCCGGCAGGGCGCAAGCGGTGTGTCCGTTTTGCTTGAGAAATCCCGCCAATTCGGCGCAGAACGTCACGGTTTCCGCACGCAACGGGTGGGGAAGCAGCAGCAGTTTCATGCGTTCTCCTCCTCGCCGACGTCGCGGAACGCCTTGTGGTCGGTCTTTCCGACCGCCGTCTTGGGGAAACTGTCGAGGAAAACGATGCGTTGCGGCAGGCTGTACTTCAGCAATCGTTCCTCCAGCCGGGCGCGCAGGACGGAACGAATTTCCTCCTCGCTCTTCACCGAATGCTTATTCCGCACCAGAAACAGCACCGTATGGGGTTTCGGCGTTTCGAACAGCACGAAAGCGGCGTCGTAGACGTCCTCCTGCAGGTCCGTCGCGATGTGCTCGACCTCGGCGGGGTAGACGTTGATTCCCGCGACCTTGAACACCCGTTTCTTGCGACCCTTGAGGAACAGGTAGCCGTCCTCGTCGAGGTATCCGAGGTCGCCGGTGCGAATCCACGTTTTTCCGTCGAGCGAGCGAATCGTGCAGGCGGTCGCTTCCGGGTCGTTCCGATACCCGTTCATCAGCGTGTCCCCGGCGACGTAGACCTCCCCGACCGTGCCGACCGGCAGGGGTTTTTCGTCCTCGTCCCGGACGGAGAGCGTGATGCCGCGCAACGGTTTCCCGACGGAGCCGGCGCGGAAGTTTGCAATCGTGTTGACCGTGCAGACCGTGACGGTTTCGGTCAGCCCGTACCCCTCCAGCATGCGGCAGGGAGAACCTTTCTCCTCCATGAGCCGGTTGAAGGACGCAATCAGGCTTTGCGGGACGTTGTCGCCGCCGATGAACGCGCATTCCAGCCGGTCCAGCCGGGCGTTCAGGAAGGACGGTTCCTTCATCAGTTTCTGATAGAGCAGCGGGACGCCGATGATGAAGTTGATTTTCCCCTCGTTGATCCAGCGGACGGTCTTTTTGAGGCTGAAACGGGTCATCAGGGCGCAGGATTCCCCCCAGAAGAGCGGGGCGTGAATCCCCATTCCCAGCCCGAACCCGTGGAAGGCGGGCAGGACCGCGAGCATGGCGCGGTTCTTCATGCCGTTCGGCAGCAGGTCGTCGGCTTTCGCGACGAGGGAATTGATTGCGTCGTCGTTCAGTTCGATGGTCTTCGGGTACCCGGTCGTCCCGCCGGAATGCAGCAGCACGGACGGCGACGTGCTGTCCGGCGGGGTACATTCGGTACATTCCGCCTCCCGGCGGAAGCGGTCGAGGTCGAATATTCGGTCGCTCTCCGGGACGGCGCCGTATTTCAGCCGGCAGAGCAGGCGCATATGCAGGGAATGCTCGTACATGGGGTTCGCGAAGGCGAACCGCCGCTTGCTTGCGCGGAACAGGTCCCGATTCTCGCGGTATGCCGTCGAAAGCAGCAGAACGAGCGCGCTGTCCGTGTCGTCGGCGGTGCGAATGACCTCGGAAACCGGGGAAAGCGGGTGAATGATGTTCTGCACCGCCCCGACCATGTTCAGCGCGTACAGCGCGTAGACGCAAGCCGGGATATTCGGCAGGGATACCGTCACGACGTCCCCCTTTTTCACGCCCAGACGGCGGAGCCAGCCCGCCATTTGACGCACCCGGTGCAGGAGAACGGGGTAGGAAATGCGTTTGTTTTCGTAGTAGAGCGCCGGGGAGGAACTGTTCCGGTTGTTCGCCAGACGTTCGTACAGGCTTTCCGCCATGGAAACATCACCTTTTCAAAGAGAATTACAGGGCAAGCGTGTACCCTGCCGCGAGCAATACCCCCGCCGTCAGCACCGGCAGGAGCAGTTGGTGGGCGAAATAGACCCACAGGCTGTGCCGCCCGAGAAAGGTCAGCGGGTGGTTGCGGTAGGGGCTTTTGAGCAGGGATTTCCGTTCGGGGTAGAACCGTTTTCCGAGGAACACCCCGACGAAAATCTGTCCGCAAACCAGCGGGAAGGAGAAACTGTCCGACCCGCACATCGAAAACCCGAAGAACGACTTCACCAGCAGCGGGAGCAGCGGCTCCGCGCCGTAATGTACCAGTTTCGGCTGCACCAGCAAATCGACGGCGACGCCGAACCCCCAAAGCAAAAGCCCGACGGCGAGGTAGACCCATTTATTCATGCGGATTTTTTCGCAAAGACCGACCAGCAACAGGGCAATCGAGATGCAGTGCAGTACGCCGCAAGCGATGGTCAGGTCCGGGGAATCGGTCAGCTTTCCGACGACGAAGGTCCCGCCGGTCAGCACCAGCGCGACCGCGAATAGTTTGCCCCCGCGCGCAAGGTTGCTTCGCGAAAAGGAACAGCAGACCCCGGTCAGCGAGAAGAACACGAACAGCACGACCGGTCGCACGACGGCGCGGACCTCCCAGTTCCAGTAGGACCGTCCGAGCGTTTCGAGCGCCTTCGGATAGGTCGCAAAAAGGTCCGGCAGGAACCCCCAGAGGTCGAAAAAGAAGTGGTCGGCAATCATCAGCAGTACCGCGAGCCCGCGAAGCAGGTCCAGTTCTTTCGCCCGCTTTGCCCAGCGGGGCAGATTGCCGTCCATTCGTCCGTTTCCTCCTTAATCGCCGATTGACAGGGTCGCGTGGGCGTTGAGCGTCGCGCCGGCGGTATGTCCGGCGAGCAGTTCGTAGTATCCTTGCGACGCAATCATCGCGGCGTTGTCGCCGCACAGGTTCAGCGGCGGCAGGTGCAGTGTCCGCCCGTATGCGGACGCGAGGTCCGCGCAAGCCGAACGCAGGTGCGAATTCGCCGCCACGCCGCCGCAAAGCACCACGTTCCTTAGGGTCGGTTCGCTCTGCAGAAGCAGTTCGAGCCGGTCGGTCAGCGTTCGCACGACGGCTTTCGTGAAGGACGCGGCGATGTCCGCGCGGAAGGCGTCGTCGAGCGTCTGCCCGCGCTGGGTCGCGGTGTGGACCGTGTTGATGACGGCGGTTTTCAGCCCGGAAAAGGAGAAGTCGAACGGACAGCCGTTGACGTTTCCCTCCGGGAACGGGTAGGCGTCCGGGTTTCCGGCAGACGCGAGTTTGTCCATGGCAACGCCGCCCGGATAGGGAAGTCCCAGCACCCGCGCGCACTTGTCGAACGCTTCTCCCGCCGCGTCGTCCCGCGTCGTGCCGACCTGCCGGTAGGACGTATACCCCTCCACCGCGAGCAGTTCGGTGTTCCCGCCGGAAACGCAAAGCGCCGCGAACGGCGGCTCCAGCGCCGGGGAAACGAGGTAGACCGCCGCGACGTGCCCGCGCAAGTGGTGCACCGGGACGAGCGGCTTGCCGGACGCGAGCGCAAGCCCTTTCGCGAACGATACGCCGGTCAGCAACGCCCCGATAAGACCGGGAGCATGGGTGACGGCGACGGCGTCAACGTCCGCGAGGGACAGCCCCGCTTCCCGAAGCGCCTGCTCGGTCACGCCCCAGAGCGCCTCCGTATGGGCGCGGGAGGCGATTTCCGGCACCACGCCGCCGTAAAGGGCGTGGGTCTCCACCTGTGTCGCGACGACGGAGGAAAGCAGGTTCCGCCCATCCTCCACGACCGCCGCGGCGGTTTCGTCGCAAGAGGATTCGATTCCGAGTAGTTTCAAGGTGTTTCCAATCCTTTCCGAAACAGCAGCGCGTCCCGTCCGCGGTAGAACCCGCGCCGCACGCCGACCTGCCGAAAGCCGTTTTTGCGGTAGAGCGATTGCGCGGCGAGATTGCCGCCGTCGACCTCCAAAAACACGCTCTCGCAACCCCGTTTCCGCGCTTCGTCAAACAGCCCGTCGAGCAGGGATTGCGCGACCCCGCGCCGCCGGAAATCCGGCAGGACCGCGAGATTTTGCAGTTCCGCCTCGCCGCCGACGCAATACATACTGCCGACCCCGCAAACCCCGCCGTCCGCAAGGGCGGTCAGATAGACCGCTTCCGGGGGCAGTTCCGCGAGTTGACGGGCGCTCCACGCGGTTTCGAGGCAGGCTTTTTCGACTTCCGCCGCCTCCGGCACGCGTTCCGCCGTCAGCGGGGCAATTTCAACCGGCATAGGTCAGGGCGGGGTAGTCGTCCTCCCAGCCGTTCTCGCCCGGTTCGACCATCCACGGCATGGCGGTGTTTTTATAGACGTTCCCCTCGCCGTCCATGAGGAAGTAGCTTTCGTGCAGACCCTTCACCCGGTAGAGCGTCCGTTCGCCGTCGGAGAAGTATTCCTCGCCCCGTTCCTTCGCCGCCACCTCCGGCACGGGCAGATATTCCGCGTCCGAAACGGTGTCGTAGAACCCGTTTTGTCCGAACACGAACGGCGGGACGGAATCCGTCAGGGATTCGACGGAGAGTGTCTCCGAGGAGGTTTCGCGGTAGTATTTCGCCTGACAGCCCGGCAGGAGGGCGAGCAACGCCAGAAGCAGGCATACGGTTTTTCGTTTCATATCGTATCTCCGTTCGCTCCGACAATCCATGCGACGATTTCCGGCGGGGCGTCCGCGACGCGGAAGGTCGCCATATCCTGTACATAGTAGCACCCGTAGATGTCCCCGAAAAAGCAGACGCTGTAATACAGTCCGGGGTAATCGGCGCTGAGCAGGCGGAAATAGTAGAGGTCGTCGTCGGAATAGGTGTCCTGCGGGACGTTCCGCGCTTCGCCGTTGACCAGCGCGTCCGTGATTTTGCGGACCAGCGCCGTGTCCTGCGAGGGGTTCTGCCCGCGCAATTCTTCGGCGAGGTATTCGTCGTCCGCGTACAGTTGCGCGACCATCAGCGGCATGACGCCGTCGAGGAACAGCCACGCGGCGATGGCGTTGAAGTTTTCAATCGTGACGTCCGGCAGTTCCCTGTTGCGGTAGACGATACTGCTCTGACTCTTTTCGTCGTAATCGCACAGGAACTGTTCCGGCTGTTCGTCGCGGATTGCGTAGTACGGCACGCCGTCCACCTTGCAGTACGGCTCGGAATCCGACCGAACGATTGGCTTGACCGCGATGACGTTGCAGGCGACGTATTCGATGCCGGTCGTTTCATTGCGGAAACCGAGTTCGGTCGGCTCCCACTTGTTCCCGCAAGACGCGAGCAACAGCGAAAAGCACAGCAGAAGGGCGGACAGGGCGCGAAGGCGCTTTGACATGGTTCTTTCTCCTTTAATACCCAATCTGTCCAAGGCTGTCGTCGTTTCGGACCCAGTCCTCGACCTCGTAGACGGAAAACGCGTCCCCGTCCTCGCGGACGTAAACCCGCCGAATTCCCGCGTTGATGACCAGCCGCTTGCACATCTGACAGCTCGTCGTGCCGGGGACCGGCGCGCCGGAACGCGGGTCGACGCAACAGAGGTAGAGGTCCGCGCCGAGCATACTTTCGCGGGCGGCGGAGATGATTGCGTTCGCCTCCGCGTGGACCGAGCGGCAGAGTTCGTAGCGTTCGCCGCGCGGAATATTGAGTTTGTCCCGCAAACAGCCGCCGATATCCGAGCAGTTCTGCCGTCCGCGGGGCGCGCCGTTGTAGCCGGTCGACACGATGACGTCGTTCCGCACGATGATGGCGCCGTAATGCTTGCGTAGGCAGGTCGACCGCGTCGCGACCGTTTGGGCGATGTCGAGGTAGTAATTGATTTTGCTCTTTCGCTCCATACCGTAATCTCCTCCATTTCTTCATTTTAGCACAACTCGACGGCATTTGCAAGAGGTACGGCAAAAAAATTCATCCCGGCGGGAACGGTTTCCGGGCAAAATGCCGCGAAAGTACGCGTTTGCGGCAAAAATACGACCGCCGAAAAGACCGGAAGGTCCGAAAAATCGGACCTTCCGGTGTGTGTCGTTTCCGCGGGACCCCTTTATGCTTTCTTCTTCCGCACGACGACGATGATGACCACGACCGCGGCGACCACCACGAGCGCAAGAACCACGATGAGCACAATCATTCCGCCGGACGGACCGCCGCTTTCGCCGCTCGAGGCGTCCGCCGACGAGGACGCGCTTGCGGCGGACGATTGCGAGGAGACTTGCGAGGACGCGGACGAAGAGCCGTCCGTTTCCTGCTTGACGAGCGCCTTGATTGCGGCTTGCAGAGCCTTTTCCGCGTCGTCGATTTTGCTCTGCTCGTCGGCGGTGTAAGCCGCCTCGACGACTTTTTGCGCCTCGTCATACGCCTTTTGCAGGGCGTCGAGACTTTCGGCGGTGTAGACGGTCGTTTTTGCCAGTTCGGCTTTCGCGGTGTTGCAGGCGGTCTGCAGTTTTGCGTAGTCGCCCGGCTTGACGGACGCGTATTCCACCCCGTCGAGGGTCAGTTTTCCCCCGTCGAGCGTGTATTCGACCGTTTTGCCGTCGAGGGTCAGTTTT
Source organism: uncultured Clostridia bacterium (assembly GCA_947626805.1). Classification (GTDB taxonomy): domain Bacteria; phylum Bacillota; class Clostridia; order Oscillospirales; family CAG-382; genus Coliplasma. The sequence continues at coordinate 1,773 of CANQTR010000009.1, read as the reverse complement.
CCTTCTTCCGCGAGCGCCCATGCGATTTCCTTGCCGTCCTGCGTCCCCTTACCGCCGGACTGCAATACGAGCAGTTTGCCGTCGGCAGATTTCCATGTGCCGACCAGTTTCGCGGAATCATCCTCGATGACGACCAGTTGCGCGTTGTTGTACTTGAAGGAAAGCGAATCGTTCTTCCATTCCACGCCGTGCAGATAGAACCGCTGACCGACGGCGAGTTCCTTCGCGAGCGCGCGGGCTTTGCCGGCGTCCGTGTTCCCGGCGGTATCGTCCGAATGGACCAGCAGGACGAGGTCGCCCTCCTGCGGTTTTTCCTGGAAGGTGACGGCGCTGCCGGACCCGTTGATGCTTTCGAGGAGCGTGTAGTAGCCCTCAATTTCCCCGTCGTTTTTCTCCGGACGCAACAGGAGCGTTTGGGAGTAGTTGGGGTTGTTTTCATTCACCTTATCCGGCGCCGAGAGCAGGGTGATTTGCTCGGAGGCGGAGGGGTGGTCGAGCAGGGTGATTTGGAAGAGGGATTCCTCGAGCCCGTCCGGCAGGTCGCCGTGCGGCATCTTTTCGCGGGACGCGACGCCGAGTTCCACGTTCTGCTGCCCCTCACCGGAGCCGGTCATGGTCATGACGGCCGCGTTGTCGGCGTTCTTGCCGCTGATGATGGCGTCCTGCCATTCGATGAGGCCCTTGGTCGTTGCATAGTTTTCCTGTGCGCCGACCGCCCAGGTCAGCCCGAACTGTGCGCCGTCCCCCTTTGCCGCGATACCGGTTTTATCCAGCGGCAAACGGCATTCGTAGGTCGTGATTTCCTTGTCGTCGTCGCGCGAACCGGCGAATTCCCAGTCGCTCAGCTTCAGGGCGTTCCCCGCCGCCGCCGGCTGGCTCCAGCAGACCTTGTAGGAAAGCCCGTCGCTGCGTTGGCACATACCGATTTCAAGGTAGTCGCCCGACCATTCGGCGGTTTGGTAGACCTTCTTCGTGTTGTCCGGCGCGCCCGGCGTCAGCATGAACTGCACACAGCAATAGTTGAACATATTGCTGTCGGCGATGTTGTCCGGAATGCGGTAGTCGTACTTCGTATGGACCTTCCACGCGAGGTAAAGGTCAGTATCCGTCCAGACGGAGTAGAACTCGATTTCCAAATCGGCGTCGTCCTTGATGAGGTAATCGGACAGGACGAACCCGTCGACGGCGCCGTCGGCGACGAGCCAATCCACCATCGGACTTCCGTATTCCTTGGCGGAGATGTCGCCGTCGATGACGGGGGGTTCTTCGGTAAACGGTACGTCGTACCGTGCGTTGGGTTCCTTGGCCGGGGCGGCGGACGGTGCGACCGCGAACGCCGAGAGCGTCACAAGGAGTGCGAGCAGCGTCGGAAGGACGTGTCTCACGGAAAAGTGCGGCTTTTTCATGGGTACATTCTCCTATTCTTTTGTTCCCCTCGGACCCCCAATTCCTTTATAGCATATTTTTTCGGGTTTGGCAAGCGTTTTTTTGCTTTTTTTCGCCGATTTTGCGCGAATTTTCCAAAAGAAAGACCCGACGGTGCGTCGGGTCCGAAAAATCCTATTGCGGATTGGATTGTAGCTGTTTTTTGGTGTATTGCAGTTTGTAAAGTTCGTAGTAGCGGCCCTTCTGCTCGAGCAATTGCTGGTGGGTGCCCTGCTCGACGATTTCGCCATGGGACAGCACGAGGATACGGTCGGCGTGCTGGACCGTCGAAAGGCGGTGCGCGACGATGAGCATGGTGCCGATGTTCGCCATTTTTTCGAGCGAATC
>CANQTR010000008.1 GCA_947626805.1 uncultured Clostridia bacterium | reverse complement strand
CGTTTTCGCTATCTGGAAGCCTTTGAAGAGCACAGCACCTATTCCTCTACCGTATTTCTACAACACGTTATCGAGAGATTCCCCTACGCCATCGAATGCGTCCAGACCGACAATGGCTCGGAGTTCACAAACAGGCTGAATCCCCAGAAAAGCCCCAAAAAGACGCTCTTTGAGAACACCCTTGCCAAGTTTGGTATTCGGCACAAGCTGATCAAGCCTTTCACGCCGCGACATAACGGTAAAGTGGAGCGTTCTCACCGCAAGGACAACGAGGAGTTTTATGCTTCTCACAAGTTTTATTCCTTCGACGATTTCAAAAAGCAGTTAGCCGTCCGCCAACGTCAATACAACAATTTTCCCATGCGTCCGCTTAACTGGTTCTCTCCTAAATTTGTCCTCTTTTCTTTTCCTGACTTTGTAACACATCATTGACAAACCTACAAAACCGAAAAATCGCTCTTGACAAACCCGGCGGAAAAAGGTAAACTGACTGTATCCGAAAAAAAACGGGGGAACGGGAAGATGTATCTGGTCGTAGGTTTGGGAAATCCGGGGCGGGAATACGAACGGACGCGGCACAACGTGGGGTTCATGGCGCTGGACGATTTGGCGGCTCGGTGCGGCGCGGAGGTGAAACGGCTCAAGCACATGGCGCTGACCGGCAAAGGGACGCTCGGCGGCGAGGACGTGCTGTTTCTGAAGCCCCAGACGTATATGAACCGTTCGGGCGAGTCGGTCGCGGACGCGGCGCGGTTCTACCGGGTGCCGCCGGAGCGCGTGGTGGTGCTGCATGACGACGTGTCGCTGCCGGTCGGGGCGATGCGTATCCGGCTGCACGGGAGCGCGGGCGGACACAACGGGCTGAAGTCCGTGCAGGAATGGCTGGGGTCGGACGCGTATGTGCGGTTCAAGTTCGGGGTCGGCGGCAAGGCGCACCCGGACATGGACCTCGCCGACCATGTGCTCGGCAAACTGTCCCCGGCGGACGAACGGCTGATTCGGGAGAATTTTTCGCTGCTCGAACCGGCGCTTCGGCTGCTGTTCGACGGCAAGGGCGAACAGGCGATGGCGCTGTATAACCGGATGCCGGGACCGCGAGGGGAAGAAACATGATAGAAGAACTTTGCCGGCAGTTCGCCGGCGAACGGGAATACGGTTCCCTGTTGGAGGGAATCCGGGCGGGACACACCCCCTGTATCGTCAGCGGGATGTGCGATTCGTCACGCCCTTTTTTCGCGTCGGCGCTGTTCCGGACGCTCGGCGGGAAGGGGCTGGTCGTCCTGCCGGAGGAGAAGGACGCCTACGCGGCGCAACGGTTGCTTTCGGCGTTCTTCGAGCGGGTGCTGGTCTATCCGGCGCGGGATTTCGTGTTTGAGAACGTCGAGGCACATTCCCGCGAATGGGAGCACGAGCGTATCAGCGTGCTGAAGAGCGTGCTGGACGGGAAGTACGACGTTGTGCTGACCGTTCCGGACGCGCTCATGCAGTACACGATTCCGCCGGACGTGCTGGAGAGCCGGACGGTGCGGCTGAAGGTCGGGGAGGAATGTTCGGTCGGCGAACTCTGCCGGAAGCTCGAACGAATGGGCTACACGTCCGCCGAGGTCGTCGAAGGGGTCGGGCAGTTCTCCCACCGCGGCGGGATTGTGGACGTGTTTTCCCCGCAATACGGCGAGCCGCTCCGCATCGATTTCTTCGGCGACGAGGTGGACCTGATCGGGTTCTTCGATACCGTCGCACAGCGGACCATCGACAACGTGCTGGCCGCGGAAATCCTCCCGTGCGAGGAGCTGTTCGCGGACGAGGCGGCGTTCGACCGGGTCGGGGAGGAGTTGCGGGCGCTGCTCAAGGGCTTTCGCGGGGAAGAACGCGACCGCGACCAGCTTCGCGCGGCGCTCGACGCGGCGGAACGGCGGGAAAAATTGCGTTTCCCGGACCGGTTCTACCCCATGCTGTTCGGGAAGGGGTATTCGCTCGCGGAGGCGTTCCGCGCGGGGTTGACGCTGGTGTTCGATTCCCAGCGGGTGCTCGAACGGGCGAAGGGGTTCTACGGCGAAACGGCGGCGGTGCTGACCTCCCTCGCCGAGCGGCGGCTGGTCCGGCTGAAGAACGGTCTGCCGCTCGCGGACGCGGAGAAGTTCGCGTATCTGCTGTCCGGGCGGACCGTGCTGGTCGATTTGTTCCCGCACAGCGGCGCCGCGTTCGGCGCGAAGGCGGCGTACACCCTGCCGACGCAAGCCGCCGCGGGTTTCGGCGGCAACCCGGAACTGCTCGCCGAGGAATTGCAGTCCCTGCTCGACGCGAAACAGAAGGTGCTGTTCGTGACCGCCGGGGAGCGCGCCGCGTCGGCTTTGCTCGCCCTGCTCGCACAAAAGGAGGTCCGCGCCGCCCCCTACGCCGGACAACTGCACCCCGGCGTCGTTTCCGTGTACGCCGGGGCGTGGGAATCCCTGCCGCGCGGGTTTACGCTGCCCGGCGCGGGCTTTACGCTGTTCACCGACACCGCCGCCGGGACCGACGCGCCGGTTCGGCGCCGGCAGCGGGCGGTCTCGCACAAGGCGGAGCGTATCGCGTCCTACGCGGACCTGTCCGTCGGCGACCTCGTCGTACACGTCAACCACGGTATCGGGCGGTACATGGGGATTCAGAACCTCACCGCCGACGGGATTTCGCGGGATTTCATCAAAATCGTCTACGCCGACGGCGGGGTGCTGTACGTTCCCTGCAACCAGCTCGACCTCGTCAGCAAGTACGTCGGCGGCGACGAGCACACCAAACTTTCGAAGATGGGCGGCGCGGAATGGAAACGGGCGAAACTCCGCGCGAAACACGCCGCGAGCGACATCGCGAAGGACCTGATTCGGCTCTACGCCGAGCGGCGCGCCCGCGCGGGATACGCGTTCCCGCCGGACGACGATTTGCAGGAGGAATTCGAGGGCAGTTTCGAATACGAGGACACCGAGGGGCAGACGGTCGCGTCGCGGGAAATCAAGGCGGACATGGAGAAGTCCTACCCGATGGACCGGTTGCTTTGCGGGGACGTCGGGTTCGGCAAGACCGAGGTCGCCCTGCGGGCGGTGTTCAAGTGCGTGTTCGCCGGCAAGCAAGCCGCCATTCTCGTGCCGACGACGATTCTTTCGTCCCAGCATTACCAGACCCTGCTCGCCCGTTTCCGCGGCTACCCGGTCGAAATCGGGGAAGTGTCCCGTTTCGTGCCGAAGAAGCGGCAGCTGGAAACGCTCGACGCGCTGAAAAGCGGCAGGCTCAACGTCATCGTCGGCACCCACCGGCTGCTGCAGAAGGACGTGGTTTTCCACGACCTCGGTCTGCTCATCGTCGACGAGGAACAGCGATTCGGCGTGACGCACAAGGAAAAACTCAAGCAGCTCGCCAAGGACGTCGACGTGCTGACCCTGACCGCTACGCCGATTCCCCGCACGCTCAACATGGCGCTCTCCGGTATCCGGGATATGTCCGTGCTGGAGGAAGCGCCGGTCGACCGGGTGCCGGTGCAGACGTTCGTGCTCGAACACGACGAGGACGTGCTGAGCGAAGCCGTTCGGCGGGAATTCCGCCGGGGCGGGCAGGTGTTCTACCTGCACAACTTCATCGATTCCATCTATTCCAAGGCTGCCGAACTGTCCAAACGGTTCCCGGACCGCACGGTCGCCGTCGCGCACGGGCGCATGGAACGAGAGGAACTTTCGGCGGTCTGGCAGGACATGGTCGAGGGGAAAATCGACCTGCTCGTCTGCACGACCATCATCGAGACCGGCATCAACCTGCCCAACGCCAATACGCTGATCATCGAGGAAGCCGACCGCATGGGTCTCGCCCAGCTCCACCAGCTTCGCGGACGGGTCGGTCGCTCCGCCCGCAAGGCGTACGCCTATTTCACCTACCGTTCGGGCGGGGCGCTGACCGAAATCGCCCAGAAACGGCTGGAAGCCATCCGAGAGTTCACGTCGTTCGGTTCCGGTTTCAAAATCGCCATGCGCGATTTGGAACTTCGCGGGGCGGGCAACCTGCTCGGCGCCGAGCAGAGCGGGCATATGGAAGCCATCGGCTACGATTTGTACGTCAAAATCCTTGAGGACGCGGTCAACGCCGAACGCGGGCTCCCCGCGAAGGCGGAACGGAACTGTATCGTCGATTTGCGGGTCGACGCGTACCTGCCGGAGGCGTACATCGAGTCCTCCCGCCTTCGTATGGACGTCTACCGCAAAATCGGCACGCTTTCGAACGAGGAGGAGCGGCGGGACCTCGAGGACGAGCTGACCGACCGTTTCGGCGACCTGCCGGAGCCGGTGCGGAACCTCATGGACGTGTCGCTGATTCGCCACGCGGCGATGGACGCGGGATTCACGTCCATCGAACAGCGGGACGGTCCGGTCTGCTTCTATCACCCGTCGCCGGACGCGGCGATTTGGATGCGCCTGCCGCACGCCGAGGGGTTGCGCGGGCGGGTCCTGCTGACCTTCGCGGGAAAGGCGCATATCGCCTTGCGCATGCCCGCCGGGGCGAAATTGCTCCCGGAGGTGCGTCGATTGCTCAATTTGTACACAAATTTCTCACAAAAACCTATGGACAAACCCGATTGAAACGTGTATAATAAGGAAAGATTATCCGAAAGTACGGAGGAAATGCAGATGAAACGGTTGTACAGACCCCTTCTGTTCCTGTTGGCGCTCGCGGCGGCGCTGTCGCTCGCGTCCTGCTCGGCGGGGGATACGGTCATGCGGTACGGGGAGCAGGAACTTCTCGAATCGGACTACGCCTACCTGATGGCGACGGTGAAGGAATACTACGATTACTACGCGCAATACTACTACGGCTCGACGCTCGACAGTATCTGGGATACGGCGGCGGGCGACGGCGTCACCTTCGCGGACGCCCTGACCGAAACGGTGCGCAATTCGGGGAAGATGATGCTCATCGTCGAACAGCTTTGCGCGGAGGCGGGGCTGACCATCGACGACGCGGAAACGCTCGCGGAGATCGACGAGTATATGCAGGGGCTTTCGGACGATTACGGCGGCGCCGACGCGATGGAAATCGAACTTGCGAAAATCGGGGTCACGCCGGACGCCGTCGAGCGCTACGAGCGGTATAACCAGCTTTTCACGCTCCTGCGCGATTACCGCTACGGTGAAAACGGGGTCGCCCGGCTTTCCCGCGAGGAGGTCCGGCAGAATTTCCTGTCCACCTATGCGAAGGCGGAGGGGTACCTGTTCAGTTACCTCGCGTCGGACGGGTCCTCGTCCGGTCGCGCGCCGTATCAGTACGATTTCGCGTCCGATTACGCGAAGGCGGACGTGGAGGCGTTCCTGCTTTCGGATTTCTATTGCGTGGATTACCTGCGCTATACGGACGAGGAGGCGGCGAAGTCCGCCTATCGTGCGCTGACGGACGGCAGTGAAACGTTCGAGTCGCTCGTGAGCGCCGGAAAAGCCGCGTCGACGGCACAGGATTCCTATGTGACGGCGGGCGAGTTTTCCGAGACCCTGTTCGACGGGCTGAACGCGGTCGACGAGGGGGCGTGGTACCTTTCCGGCGGGGAAGGGACCGACGGGAGTTCCTATTACGTCATTTGCCGCAAGCCGGTCTCGGCGTCCGCGCTGACCGAGGGCGAGAACGCGGAGAAGGTCGACGCGAAGGTCCGCGCCGCGATGGTGACCCGTGACGCGAAGGCGTACTTCGACGAAAACTATATCACGGTCCGCCATATCCTCTATACCGACGAAACGAAGGCGAAGGAGGTCTACGATGCCCTGCAGGCCGGGACCACCACGTTCGCCGAACATGAGGGCGAAACCGCCGACAGCGGCGTGCAGTACACGTTCACGCACGGGAGCATGGTCGAGGAATTCGACGAAGCCGCCTACGGGATTTCCGTCGGGCAGTACGCCCTCGCGCAAAGCGATTACGGCTGGCACGTCATCACCCGTCTGGAATTGGACGGTTCCGCGTTCACCGAGGCGGACGTGACCGCCGCGATGTCCCGTGAGAAACTGCAGGCGGAGGCGGACCGGGTCTACGCCGACCTGCAGAACGGCGCGGCGTTCGCGAAACCGGCGGACGGGGCGCTCTACGACTATTCCGAACCGACCGTTCTGGAACTTTCCCAGCAGGACGAGACCTTCCGCGAGGCGTTGCTCGACGCGGCGGATGGCGAACTGGTCCGTATCGAGGTGCCGGGCTACGGCATTTACCTGTTGCGGAAACACGAACTGACCGACGACGACCTCGACGAGAACTATTCCGAAGTCGAGGACCCGCTCGTCGATACGGCGATTTACGACTACCTTGAGAGCTTCTTCGACGCGGTTCGTGTCGACAGCGCGGTCGAGGGTCGTTTCGATATCCGCACCGCGAAAACCATGACCCGTTGAGGGAAACGATAAGAAAGGAATTGTCGAAGGAAGGGAATATGGGAAAAACAAGAAATTACGGAATCGACCTGCTCCGAATGGTCGCCATGTATATGGTGGCTGTTCTGCACGTACTCGGACAAGGCGCCGGGGGGGGGTTAAACGGGGAACTCTCCGTCAATTACGGCGTCGCTTGGTTTTTGGAAACAGCCGCGTATTGCGCGGTCAACTGCTATGCGCTGATATCCGGCTATGTCGGGCTTGAATCGAAGGTTCGGTATACGAACCTTGCGGTGCTGTGGTTGCGCGTGGCGTTTTACACGGTGGGAATTACGGCGATTTTCGCGGTCGTGATGCCACAGACGGTGGGGCTCCGCACGGTCGTCAAGGCGTTCCTGCCGGTCATGGGAAAATCTTACTGGTATTTCACCTGCTATGCGTTCCTCTTTTTCTGTATCCCGGTGCTGAATCTGGCGGTACAGCGCCTCAGCAAAGGGCGGATGCGGGCGGTCTTGCTTTCGTTGCTCGCCGTGTATTCCGTTTTGCAGACGATTTTTCATGTCACGCCGTTTGGAGGCGGTTACGACGTCCTCTGGCTCGGAATCCTGTATCTTTTGGGCGCGTATATCCGGAAATACGGGTTCCTGGAGAAAATGACGGCCGGAAAGGCGTTTCTGGGATATTTCGCCATGGTCTTTCTGGCGTGGCTTTCGAAATTGGCGCTGAAGTGGGCGACTTCGGCGATTTTCCATGTGGAAAAGCAGGGGAGCGTGTTCGTTACATACTATTCCCCGCTGATTTTAGGGGCGGCGGTGTTTCTGCTGTTGCTTTTCCGGCGGGTCCGTTTGCCCGCTTGGGGTGTGCGCGCCGTGAAATTTTTCTCGCCGCTCGCGTTCAGTGTGTACCTGATTCATACGAACCCGCTTGTTTGGGAGCATTTTATGAAGGACCGTTTCGCGTCGTTCGCGTCTATGCCCGCTCCGCTTCTGGTGCTGGCGGTGCTCGGCACGGCGTTGGCCATTTATCTCTGCTGCTCGCTTTTGGATTTCTTGCGGGAATTGCTCTTCCGCGCCCTGAAAATCAAGGAACGTCTGGGACGACTGGAGGATAGGTGGATAACCCCGCGGCTTCAAGAGGGGGAACAGGAATGACAAAAAAGCCGCCTTCCCGAAGAGAGGGAGGCGGCTTCTTGCAAACGGCGGACGGTTTTGCGCGGAATGCGGCGGGGCGTCGGATTTGCGGCGGACCGAAGAAGAATTACCGCAACGAATCAGAACTGACGAACTGCTTGAGCAGTCCGTGGACGACGTAGCGGGAATCCCCGTCCGAACCGTTCGTGCAGGTGATGAGCGTGCAGATGCGCGAATCGGCGTTGTAGGCGCGACCGGTTTTGACGTAGGATTTCCCGGCGACCTTGTCGAGGAACGCGAGGTATTCCTCGTCGCTTTCGAATTCCGTTTCGTCGTAGAAGAACGTGTCGTCGATATAATAGGAAAGGATTTCGTAGATATACAGCCCTTCCCGCGTGTAGATTTCGATTTGCGTGGTGTTGACGAGCGTCTTGATTTTCGCGCTGTTGCACCAGGTCTTGACCGAATGGAACATGGAACCGTTCTTCATGTTATGCCCGTAGAGGACCATGTTGCGGTTGCCGTAGTAGTTCGGCGAGACCCAGCCGTCCGCGAAGATACTCCCGGAATGGGATTCCTGCCCGCGGAAGTCGTGGGCGAGGTAGTAGTCGTTGTCGTATTCCTTCCACATGACCGGGTAATCCACGACCGTGTCGGTCATGCAAATCCAGGCGTACATATTCGGGTACTGGTCGGCGCGGGTGATGAAGTTCGCGTAGATTTGCGCGTAGTGCGAGGCGCGGTCCGGGTCGACGTTACCGTCGGGGGTGGGGATATAGTCCTCGTACTTGCCGTCCGCGTTGAGCATTTGCAGGACGGTCGGCATGCCGCTCGGTTCCTGCAGGTGTTTCGAACGGGCGAGCGTGACCGTTTCTTGCGGGTCGGCGCGGAGCGCGGCGTAGGCGGCGGCCGCGAGCTGGTCGTCGATGAGTTTTTCGGCGATTTCGTAGACCGAATACCCCAGCATCGCGATACAGACGGCGATGATGACGCACCGCAAGACCAAAGACAGCAGGTTGGTCCGCCGGCGGCCCCGCTCCATATTCCGCAAATCGTGGGCGGTGTATGCGTCGCAGGAATCAGCGAACCGGCTCGTCGGTTCTTCGGTTTCGTTCATGTGCGCGTCACTCCTTTCCGTATAGGAACAGTATAAACGAAAGGAACGGCAAGAGCAAGACAAAATTGTGAATTTTTTTGAAAAGGTGTAAATTTGCATCTTTTCACAAATATCTGTTGACAAATTTGAAAAAATCGCTAAAATAGAATTGAACGAAAATGTGCGGGCGGGACGGAATCGGCCTTGTCCGCGAAAACGGAAAGGAATGGTCCCGAAAACATGGCACTGAAAAGTTCCAAAAAAACCGCTGTGAATACCTACGAGCTTGAACTTTTGCTCGACAAGGCGTCCTTTGACGCGGAGGTCCTGAAGGTCTACCGCCGCTCGGTCGGCAAAATGAACGTCCCCGGATTCCGCCGCGGCAAAGCCCCGAAGAGCGTCATCGAAAAGATGTACGGCAAGACCGTTTTTTACGACGACGCGCTGGAAACGCTGGTCCCCCCGCTCTATGAGGAGGCGGTCGCGGAGGCGAAACTCGACGTGGTTTCCCGCCCGGACATTGAACTGGTCTCGGTCGAAGACGACGGCGTCCTGCTCAAGGCGACCGTGACGGTCAAGCCGACCGTCAAGCTCGGCGAATACAAGGGGTTCCAGGTCTACCGCCCGGAAGTGACCGTGACGGAGGAGGAAATCGACCGCGAAATCGACGCGGTGCGTCAGCGCAATGCGCGCGTCCTGACCGTCGAGGACCGTCCGGCGGAAACCGGCGACGACGTGGTCATCGATTTCAAGGGCTATCGCGACGGGGTGCCGTTCGAGGGCGGCGAGGCGGAGAAACAGACGCTTCGGCTCGGCTCGAACACCTTTATCCCCGGTCTTGAGGAGCAGATTGTCGGGCATTCGACCGGCGACGCCTTCACGGTGTCCGTGACTTTCCCGGAGGACTATCACGAGTCGTCCCTCGCGGGTCAGCCCGCTACGTTCGACGTCAAACTGCACGAAATCAAGAAAACCGAACTGCCGGAACTGGACGACGAGTTCGTCAAGGACGTTTCCGAGTTCGACACGCTCGACGCGTACCGGGAGAGCGTCCGGGCAAAAATCGAGGAGCGCAAGAACGCGTCCGCCGACGCGGAGGTCGAGCGTCAGCTCATCGACCAACTCATCGGGGTCATGACCGCCGAAGTGCCGGAATGCATGATTGAAAGCGAAATCGACCGCTACGTCAACGATTACGACTACCGTTTGCGCTCGCAAGGGGCGAGCCTCGACCTGTACTACCAGTACACGGGCAGTACGCCGGAAGCGTTGCGGAAGTCCTTCCGCGCGGAGGCGGAACGGCAGGTCAAGTCCCGTCTTGCGCTCGAAAAGGTCGCGAAGGCGGAGAAACTCAAAGCCGGCAAGAAGGAAATCGACGAGGAGTACCGCAAAATCGCCGCCGGTTACGCCGTGGAAATGGATTACGTCAAGCAGAATATTCCGGAGGACGGCATCGTCGCCGACCTGCTCGCGCAAAAAGCCATCAAGGTGTTGCGCGACAACGCGGTCGTGACGGTCGGGGAAAAGCCGGCAGAGGAACCCGCCGAGGAGCCCGCCGACAAGCCGGAGTAAACCGCGTCCCCGTTTTTGGGGAGGAAGGGAGTCTATGGAGGAAAAGAATGGCAAGGTCTGCGCGTTTTGCGGCAGACCCTGTTCCCACACGACCAGGCTGAATGTCTCCGGGCGCATGCTGGATTTTTGCGACGATTGCATCGACATCTGTTGCGAAATCGTCGACGCTTACGAGGAATACGAGGCGGAAAACCTGCCGGCGGACGCGGCGGACGGACTGCCCGCGGAGAGCGTTCCGCCCGCGGAACGCCCGCTCCCGAAGCCGGCGGAGATGAAAGCCGTGCTGGACCGGTACGTCATCGGGCAGGACGAGGCGAAAATCGTGCTTTCCGTGGCGATTTACAACCATTACAAGCGTATCCGCGCGATGGAAGGCAAGCTCGTCGAGGATGACGACGTGGAACTCAAAAAGAGCAACGTGCTGTTGCTCGGACCGACGGGCGTGGGGAAGACCCTGCTGGCGCAAACCATCGCAAAGTTGCTCGACGTGCCGTTCGCCATCGCGGACGCGACGACGCTGACCGAAGCCGGTTACGTCGGCGAGGACGTCGAGAATATCCTGCTTCGGCTGCTGCAGGCGGCGGATTTCGACGTGGAACGGGCGCAAAAGGGCATCATCTATATCGACGAAATCGACAAAATCTCCCGCAAGAGCGAGAACCGCTCGATTACCCGCGACGTGTCCGGCGAGGGCGTGCAGCAGGCGTTGCTGAAAATCATCGAAGGGACGGTTTCCAACGTCCCCCCGCAAGGCGGACGCAAGCACCCGAATCAGGAGTTCATTCAAATCGACACGTCGAATATCCTCTTCCTTTGCGGCGGGGCGTTCGACGGGCTGGAGGAAATCATCCGCAACCGGCTCGGCAGCCGCACGGTCGGCTTTACGGCGGGCGCGGAGAACGGCGTGGCGCGGGATGCCGAATTCGTCACCTCCCGCGTGGAGAACGGCGACCTCGTCAAGTACGGGCTGATTCCCGAACTGGTCGGCCGCCTTCCGGTCGTCACGGCGCTCCACCCGCTCGACGAGGACGCGCTCGTGCGTATCCTGTCCGAACCGAAGGACGCGCTCGTCAAGCAGTACCAAAAACTGTTCGCAATGGACGGCGTGACGCTGGACTTCACGGACGGGGCGCTCCGCGCCATCGCGAAGAAGGCGTACGAGATGAAGACCGGCGCGCGCGGCTTGCGCTCTATCATGGAGAAACTCATGACCGCGTATATGTACCGTATCCCGTCCGAGCCGAACCTCAAAACATTAACCATCACCGAAAAGGAAATCGAAACATGACGGCAGTGATACTTGCCGCCGGAATGGGCAACCGTTACGGCGGACTCAAGCAAATCGACCCTCTTGGACCTTCCGGCGAATTCATCATCGATTATTCCGTGTTCGACGCGATTCGCGCCGGGTACGACACGGTGGTTTTCATCATCAAGCGGGAAATCTATGACAGTTTCCGCGAAACCATCGGCAAACGTCTGGAGGGCAGGATTCGCGTGCGGTACGCGTTTCAGTCCCCGGACGACCTGCCCGACGGGCTGACCTTTCCGTCCGGGCGGGAAAAACCGCTCGGCACGACCCACGCGCTTTGGTGCTGTCGGGAACAGGTCGACGGTCCGTTCGCGATTTTCAACGCGGACGACTTTTACGGGCTCGGCACGTTCCGCGCGGTTCGGGAATTTCTTGATACGGCGGGGGACGGGGAATTCTGTATGCCCGGCTACACGGTCCGCAACACCCTGTCGGAGAACGGCTCGGTGTCCCGCGGGGTCTGCCGCACCGAGGGCGGTCTGCTGAAGGCTATCGTGGAGCGCAAGCAGATTCTGCCCGACGGCGAAAACGCGAAGTACGAACAGGGCGGGAACTGGTACCCGCTGGACGGAAACGCCCCGGTTTCGATGAATTTCTGGGGCTTTACGCCGGAAATCTTTGGGTTCGCGGAGCGGCGCTTGCGGAAATTCCTGACGGACCCCGAAACCGACCTGTGCAAGGGCGAAAGCTATCTGACCGAGGTCGCCGAGGACGTCATCGCGACCCCGCACCACACGATTCGCGTCGTCGGGACGGATTGCGTCTGGAAGGGCGTGACTTACCGCGAGGACCGTCCGGCGTTCCGCGCCTACCTCGAATCCCTCGTCCGCGCGGGCGAATACCCCGCCGACCTTTGGAAGGCGTCGGCGGTTCTCTGACGTTTCAAGCAAAATTCCCACAAAAGAAAGGAAACCCACAACCATGTACAGCATCGACTACCTGCGTTCCTGCGACCCGGAGGTCGCCTCCGCCATCGCCGGCGAACTCGCGCGGCAACGCCGCAACATCGAACTGATTGCGAGCGAAAACATCGTTTCCGAGGCGGTTCTCGCCGCCGCCGGGAGCATTCTGACCAACAAATACGCCGAGGGCTACCCCGGCAAGCGCTACTACGGCGGCTGCGGGGAAGTGGATAAGGTCGAGGAAATCGCAAGGGAGCGCGCGTGCAGGCTGTTCGGTGCGGAACACGCGAACGTCCAGCCGCATTCCGGCGCGTCGGCGAACCTCGCGGTGTTCTTCGCGCTCTGTCAGCCGGGCGACACGGTCATGGGCATGAACCTCGCGCACGGCGGGCATTTGTCCCACGGTTCGCCGGTCAATATCTCCGGCAAGTACTTCCATATCGTCCCGTACGGCGTTTCGGACGCGACCCAGCGCATCGATTACGACGAAATGGAGCGTATCGCGCTGGATTGCAAGCCGAAGATGATTGTCGTCGGCGCCTCCGCCTACGCGCGCACCATCGACTTCCCGCGCTGTCGGGAAATCGCCGATAAGGTCGGCGCGAAACTGATGGTCGATATGGCGCACATCGCCGGGCTCGTCGCCGCCGGACTGCACCCCAGCCCCGTTCCCTACGCCGACGTGGTCACGACCACCACCCACAAGACCCTGCGCGGACCGCGCGGCGGGCTTATCCTTTGCAAGGAGGAATACGCGAAAGCCATCGACAAGGCGATTTTCCCCGGGACGCAAGGCGGTCCGCTGATGCACATCATCGCCGCGAAAGCGGTCGCGTTCGGCGAGGCGCTGCAACCGTCCTTCGTGACGTACCAGAAACAAATCGTCGCGAACGCGCAAGCGTTCTGCCGGGCGCTCCTCGACGAGGGGTTCGCCGTGGTTTCCGGCGGGACGGACAACCATTTGATTCTGCTCGACCTGCGCCCGTTCGGGCTGACCGGTCGGACGTTCGAGGTGCAATTGGACGAGGTACATATCACCGCAAACAAGAACACCATTCCCAACGACCCGGAAAAGCCCACGGTCGCGAGCGGTTTGCGGGTCGGCACGCCGGCGGTCACGGCGCGCGGTTTCGTCGAAAGCGACATGGTCAAGGTCGCGAAGCTGATGGGCATGGTCGCCCGCGATTTCGAGGGGACCAAGGCGGACGTGCTGTCGGAGGTCGAAAAACTTTGCGACGCGCACCCGATTTACGGCTGATTCCGACCGGTTTCGACGGGTTTGCCCGCTTGACAAACCGGCGGCGCGGCGGTATACTGGAGGAAGAAAAAGCTTTTTCAACATTTGCAACAAAGGAGCGAACGCGATATGATTGTCACCCCCCAATTCTTTGAAAAGGAAGGCGGCTACGAGCGGAGTTACGACCCGTTTTCCCGCCTGCTGAAGGACCGCATTATCCTGCTGTTCCACGAGGTCAACGACGACCTCGCCTGCACCATCATCGCCCAGATGCTGTATTTGGAGGCGGTGGACCCCCAGCGGGAGATTTGCCTGTATATCAATTCCCCCGGCGGTTCGGTTTCGGCGGGGCTGGGCATTTACGATACGATGCGGCATTTGAAGTGCGACGTTTCGACGATTTGCGTCGGTCTGGCGGCGAGCATGGGCGCGTTCCTGCTGTCCGCCGGCACGAAGGGCAAGCGGTTCGCCCTGCCGAACAGCCAAATCATGATTCATCAGGTGCTCGGCGGCGCGCAAGGGCAGGCGACGGATATCGAGATTGAGACCCGCCATATGCTGGATATCAAGCAACGGTTGAACCGTATCCTCGCCGCGAACGTCGGCAAATCGGTCGAGCAGGTCACGCTGGATACCGAGCGCAACCACTGGATGTTCCCGGACGAGGCGCTGCAGTACGGCATTATCGATAAGGTACTCGATGAATAAATCTTCTGGGGGGGAACCACAATCGCTGCGGCGTCGCGGTACGACTTCGTCGCCGCTCCTCCTTGCTCTGTGTTTCCCCCCCAGATGCCCCCTCATCGTCGAAAACCGGCTCGGCTTGCGCCACTTCTGACGCCGCCTTCGCCGGTTTTCTCTTAAGGTGCCCCTCCGGCGGCTCATGTCCGCCTCCGGGGCGATAATTTGATTCGTGTTGCAGTACGGAATCATTGACAAAGTGCTCGACGAATAAAAAGTTTTGAAAAGTTTTCAGGAAAACTTTTTCAAAAGGTTTCCTGAATGGGGTTTGGGGCAAAGCCCCAACACGCCCCGCCCCGCCCCACGCGCGGAAAAAGCGAACCCCGACGGGTCCGATAAGGACCCGTCGGGGCGTTTTCTTTTCGGTGGGCGGTCAACCCGGCAACGTGTAATGCACGTCAAGTTCGTCGAACTTTTCCGTCACATCGTCGGTAAGCGGGAAGAACGACCATACGTCGTCCGCGTCGCTGGTCAGGCACCCGCTGATTTCCGGCACATAATAGGTCATCGTCATTTTCTCGCACGGCAGGCAACCGGCGGTGCCGTACGGCATGAGCAGATTGCTTATCACCTCGGCGATTTGACTGCACCGGTCCAGTTCCGCGACGGAATCGCCGTTTTGCGGCACGAAGGATTCAAAACTGATTTCCGTGCCGTCCGACAGCGTGCAGGTAAATCCGTAGAGCAGGGTGTCGGGGTCATAGATGTCGCCGTAGTTTTTCAGTATGCCGTTCCGCATTTGCGAGAGGATGTCGGTCATCGACAGCACGCCGATTTCGGACGGGTACCATTCGCCGTTCAGGGCGGACTTCAGTTCGTCCGGCATGTTGCCCGAAAGCCCGAAAATCGTGTTGTAATGACTGTCCATCCCGTCGTCATCGAGCACGAGGAACCAAAAGTAGAGGTAACTGTTTTCCTCCGGCGTGTCGGTCAGATAGGGAAGGAGCGCACGGAAGAATTCCTTGCCCGCTTCCGGATCGTTCTGGGCGGTGGTGACCAAAATGTCGGGGGCGGGGGCGGCGCTGGCGGTTCCGTTGTATCTCGTGACGTTTATGCCCGACGAACGGTAGTATTCGTTTTCGTAATACCCTCTGGGGTAAACCGGCGTTCTGTTCCAAAGACCGTTCCCATCGAAGTTGAAAATGGTGGTGACGGATTTGTCGGAACCGTCAAACAGGGCGTCGTATTTCCCGTCGATGAAGTTCTGTATCACCTGCCGGACTTCGTCGCGGGCGGATTGCGTGTATTCGGCGTACAGCGAACGGGTCCGCTCGAATTCCGACGGAATGAAGTACCTGGTTTCGAACGGCGACGAACCGTACGAATCGTAGAGGGTGCCGGAAACGTTGAAGTAGAGTTCGGCGGTCAGACCGTCGCCTTCGAAATACGTGTACGAATACGTGGCGTACTGGTTCTTGTATGCCAGCTTTTCCTCGTCGGACAGTTCCCCGTATTCGTCGACAAAGGTGTTCCAAAGGTCGCGGATGTCCTTGTTTTGGCTGCTTTCGGAGGTGAGAATATCCCGGTCGCCGAAGGTGACGGAATCGATTTCCTCGTCCGACGGCAGCTGCAGGAACACCTCGCGGTAAGCGTCGGAGGCTTCCCGGAGGTTCGCTACGCGGTTGACGTCCGTCTGCAGAATCGACAACTGCCGCCGGATTTTCCGCCCGCTCTTGAGTTGTATCTCCACATAGTAGTCATTGTAATCGGGACGGTAGCGATTGAAATCGTCCGTTTGAACCCTATGAATGTTGTCGTCCAGCGCGTTCGCGATGATTTCGTTCGCTTCCGGGTCGGAGACACTGATGCCGTCGGTCTTTGTCAGTTCGTAGGTGTAGGTGCGGTCGAAAATCCCCCAGAAATCCCTGTGACGGTAGAACCGCACGCTTTCGATTTGGTCGGCGGCGTAGTTCTGCTCCAAAACGGCGCCCCGAACGAAATAGCACCCGCCGACGATTAGCGCACAGCAGAGCGCCGGCACCAGCAGAAGCGGCGTCGAAAGCAGGGTCTGCCGGATTTTTTTGACCGTGATGAGTTCATACAGGTAGTAGACCATCAGCGTCAGGAGAATCATGACGACCGCGAACGCCGCGCCCGCGCCTTCCATGATGCCGAATACGGTCAACAGCGCGAGCGGCAGGGTGAACGCACAACGGAACGCGTGCTGTAAAATGCGGTTGCTCGCGCTCTTGCCCGCGCTTTCGCTCTTGCGGCGGCAGAAGCACCAGACCGAGAGGGCGTACAGCGCGATTAGCACGACGGCGGAATACACCCAAAGCCCGACGTCGCGGAAAACGGACAGGTCGTAGTACGGGCGGAAAGCCGCCGCCGGCAACCAGTAGCGGGCGCTCAGGAACCGAAGCGGCGAATAGGAAACGTCAAGAATCGGCACGAGGCTTTCGAGCATTTTAATCGTGATGGCGGCGATGACGCGGACGAAGAAGAACAGGATAAGCGACACCGCACAGTTGGAAACGGTCGTGCCGGTCAGCGTCATCGCGAGCAACGCGAACGCGCCAACGTAGAGCGAAACGAACGCGAAGAACGCGAACAGCTGCAGGGGTACCAGCGGCGAGAAGTGCATTGCCGGGTCGACCGCGAAGAGCAGACCGTTGAGCAAAAGCGACGCAAGCAGGATCCCGAACACCCAGGTGAAGATGGCGGCGGTGAAACTGCCGAGGATACAGGTCCGCTTGAACGGAATGGAATGGTAGAAGTCCGATTCGTTGCGGTGGTTGAGGAACGAGAACATCGAGAAGAAGAACATCGGGACGAGAAGCAACAGCAACGGGTTCGCGACCGCGTAGTTCGACGCGGTGAGGGTGGTGCTGTCGTTTCCGCCGTTCATCATGCTCGCCGCGAGCGACGCGACCGGCACGAGGGCGTTGCAGACGATGAGGATGATGCCGCAAATAATGCCCACAAGTTTGATTTTTTTGAGTCCGACAAGATACAGTTTTCGGTCAAATATGGTTTTCATGGGTGACACTCCTTTCTCACAGCACGTCTTTGAAGGCGTAGCCGAGCGCTTCCATTTCATATAGGAAGACTTCCTCCAGGCTCAGCGGCAGGATATCCAGCAAAAGCGGGCGCATATCCTCCAATTTTTCCCGGAACGCGTCCCTGTCGCCGCGGGCGATGAACGTCGCGACCGAGCCTTTTTGCGAGTAATCCAGCATTTCGAACCCGCTGAACCGCTCCTTGCCGTAGGCGTCGCTGAAAGCGACCTGCACCTTGAACAGGGACGTCTTGAGGTTCTGAATGTCGCTTTCGAAGATGATGCCGCCCTTGTGCAAAAGCGCGAGCTGGTCACAGGTGTCCTCCAGTTCGCGGAGGGAGTGCGAGGAGATGATGGCGGTCGCTTTGCGTTCGACGACGTCGTTGTAGATGACGTTTTTGACGAGGTTCCGCATGACCGGGTCGAGCCCGTCGAAGGTCTCGTCGAAGTAGAGGTAGCGGGGTTGGGCGGCGAGGGCGAGAATGGTCGCCGCCTGCCGTTTCATGCCTTTGGAGAAGGTGTTGATGTTGACGTGCGGGTTCAGCCCGAAGGTTTGCGTCAGGTGCGTGAACCGCTCGAACGAGAAGTTCTCGTAGACCGCCGCGTACAGTTTCGCCATGCGGTTCATGGACGATTGCGGCAGGAAGTACAGTTCGTCCGGGACGTAGACGATTTGCTTTTTGACGTCCGGGTTTTCGTAGACCTTTTGCCCGTCGACTTCGATGTTCCCCTCGGCGGGACGGTAAACCCCGCTGATGAGCCGTAGGAAGGTGGATTTCCCGGCGCCGTTGCTCCCGACCAGTCCGTAAACGCACCCGTCGGGAATCGAGCAGTTGAGGTGATTGAGCGCGACGAAGTCGTCGAACTTCATCGTGACGTTTTCCGCTTGAATCATAAGGCAGGTTCCTTTCGTTTTGTTTTCGTGTTGTTGTTCGTTCGGAAAGCGGCGCGGCGCTTTGTCAGGTCCGTTTTTCCGATTCTTCCGCGTAGAATTTCCGCATCGCGGCTTCCAGTTCCCCGGCGGACACGCCCGCTTCCGCGAGCCGTTTCACCGCGTCCCGGAACGCTTGCCATTCCTTCGTCAACCGTTCCGACCGGATACGTTCCGGCGCGTCCTGGGCGACGAAGTATCCCCGTCCGGCGGCAGGCGCGAGCACGCCGGAACGCTCCAGTTCGGCATACGCCTTGAACACCGTGTTCGGGTTGACGTTCAGCTCGAGCGACAGTTCCCGAATGGACGGCACCTGTTCGCCGGGCTTGAACACGCCGAGCCTGACCTGCTCCCGCATCGCGTCGACGACCTGCCGGTACACCGGGGTGCGGGAGAAAATATCGACGGACAGCATACGCTCCGCATCTCCTTTCGTTTTGAATGACTGTTCTATGACAGATAGTACAGTTAGAACATATCACACTTCGGACCGTTTGTCAAGGGGAAATCGAAAAATTTTCGAATTTTTTTGAAAAATTGCCGGAAAAGTGAAATTTCGGTTGACAAGGGAAGGTTTTTTTGGTATACTGATGCAGGAAAAGGGGGAATTTCGGTGCGAATCGGGAAACGGAGCGCGTTGCTTTTGCTGGCGGTCTGCCTGCTCGCCGGGGTGTTGTTCCCGCCGGCGGAGGCGGTCGTTTCCGCGGCGGAGGACACGTTCGTCTTTCAGGGGAAGTCCTATCGGCGTTCGGAGGACGTGCCGGCGATTTATCTGGAAAACGTCAGAGGGTTGAACGTGTCGAGTTATGTCTCCTGCACGGTCGTCGCGGTCGACGCGGTCGGCGGGAAATACGACCCGGTCGCGGACACGAACGCTACGGTGCGGATTCGCGGCAATTCGACGTCGAGCGGGGCGAAAAAGCCCTACAATATCAAATTCAGTTCCAAAACCAACCTGTTCGGCATGGGCAAGGGCAAGAAGTACTGCCTGATTGCCAATCTCTACGACCCGACGCTGTTGCGGAACCATGCGGCGTTCGATTTCGCCCGCGACATCGGGCTGAAGTATACGCCGGATTCCATGCTCGTCGACGTGTACTTCAACGGGGTCTACGGCGGCTGCTATCAACTTTGCGAGGCGATTTCCGACGGGAGCGGACGGGTGGACATCGACGTCGACGACGGCGATTTCATCATCGAACGGGACGCCCGCGATGACCCCGGTCGGACCTATTTCTACAGCCCGTACTGCAATATCCACTACGGCATCAACGAACCGGACGACACGACGCCCGCGCAAAAGCGCAAGGTGCAGGAGAAGGTCCGCGAGGCGGAGGAAGCGCTTTTCAGCGGGTCTTACGACCTCGTTTGCGAGCAGTTCGACATTCCGTCCCTCATTGACGAGTACATCGTCCTGGAACTTTTCAAGAACGTCGACGTGGATTGCGCGTCCACCCGTTTCTACTGCAAGGACGGCAAGATTTACGGCGGACCGGTCTGGGATTTCGACCTGTCCTCCGGCAATTGCGACCTGGGATACTATTACACCTACAACTTCGGTTTCTTCAGCGAGTACACCGACAGCACCGAGGGCATTTGGGTCGAGCAGTACCCATGGTTCGGTCTGCTGCTCGGTTTTACACAGTTCCGCAACGCGCTTTACGAGCGGTACCTCGCCCTGCAGGATATCATCGTCAATCTGTATGACGATACCTTGCGCGGGCAGAACTACATCGACCGCACCGTCGCCGCCGCGTCCGGGTCCATCGCACGCAATTGGCAGGCGGGGTGGAGCCCGTCGGTCAAGTACGAAATCTATATGCGTATCCCCGACGCGACCTACGAGCAGAACGTGGAGTATTTCCGCGACTGGTTGCGCCGCCGCAACGAGTGGCTGCTCGGCGCGTGGGGGCTGACCGACCGCGTCACGCCGAAACCGGTCGACCCGTCGCTGTCCTACGACGGCGAATACCTCGTCGGGTTGTCGCCGGAAACGTCCGTCGCGTCGCTTTCGTCCCTGTTCGCGTCCCGCGTCGTCTGTGACGCGGAGGGCGCTCTGGTCGCGACCGGCGACCGTATCAACGGCGGCGGGCGGACCTATGCGCTGGTCGTCAGCGGCGACCTGTCCCGCGACGGTCGCGTGGACGTCGTGGATTACCTCCTGCTCCGCCGTGCGCTGTCCGGGAGTTACGCCCTCGACGACCGCGGCGAATACCTCGCCGCTTGCGTCGGGTACAGCGAGCCCTGCCTTGACAGCAGTCGCCGCGTGCGGGCGTATTGCAGGGACGGCGCGCCGCTGTCGCCGTGACGGAAACGAATCCGTTCGGGGGGCGCCGCGTCCCCCCGCTCCCCCCGCTCCCCCCGCTCCCCCCGAATAACGGGGGGATTTTTTTGCAGATTTTCTTTTTTTGAAAACGGCAAACTTTTTTTGCGAAACCCCTTGACAAAGCGGGCGGACTTTGGTATCCTGTGCGCGAACAAAAAAGGAAACGGAACGGAACCCAAAAAAACAGAAAAGAAGCGGGTGAAACGAATGAAAAGACCCTATCTTGTCGGCATCGCCGGCGGAAGTGCGAGCGGGAAAACCACGATTTCCGGAAAACTGGCGTCGGAACTGAGCGACTTGCGCGTGCTGGAACTGCACATGGACACCTATTTCAAGCCAAAAGAGGAGCGCCCGGTCGTCGACGCGCCGTTCACGCACAAGCCGTACCTCGACGACAACCACCCGAACTCCTTCCGTCTGGCGGAACTGAAGAAGGACTTGCGCGACGCGGCGGAAAGCGGCGGGTACGACGCGATTCTGGTCGAAGGACTGCTGACGCTGTGGGACGAGGAACTGTCGGACATGTTCGATTTGCGGCTGTTCCTCGAATGCCGCGCCGACGAGCGCATCGTGCGCCGCCTGAAACGGAACATGACCGTCCGGGGGCTGTCGTTCGACGAAATCGCGGACGTTTACCTCGACATGGTGCGCTACCGTCACGACGCGTACGTCGAACCGTCTAAGTGGCGCGCGGACCTGATTCTCAACGGCTCGCTGCCGTCGGAAAAGGCGTTGCGGCTGGTCGCCGACGCGGTGCGGAACCGCATATGAGTACGGAGAGCCCCTTGCGGGCGTTTTCCTACCTGCTCGGTCGGTACCGACGAGCGGACAAGGGGCTGTTCGTCTGGGCGGCGGTCCCGCTGCCGTTTCGGGTGCTCGACCGGCTGGCGGACGTGTACCTGCTCGCCCTGCTGGTCGGCGCGGCGGAGCGCAAGGACGCGCGCGGACTGCTGTTCGTGCTCGGCGGATTTGCGCTGTACCGGCTGCTTTCGGGGGTCTGCACGGCTTACGCGGAAAAGCAGCTCGCCGTGCGCGGCTGGCGGTTCCGTATGCGGTGCGTTTCCCGTTTTTGCGAAAGCTGCATGACCGCCGACCTGTGCCTGCTCGAATCCCCGGACGGGCAGGACCTCGCACAGCGCGCGTCGAACACCATGGCGGGCGCGGATTACCGCGTCAAACCGCCGGTCGAATCGGTTCTGCCGCTGTGCGTATCGCTGCTCGGCAGCGTTTGCGGGCTGACCGTTTACAGCGGGCTTCTCGCGGTGGCGAATCCGCTACTGCTGGTGCTGCTCGCGGCGGTTTCCGGCGTGAACTACGCCCTGCAACGCGCCATGGTGCGGTACGACCAGAAGGATAAATTGCGGTATATTCCGCTCGACCGGCGGCTGTGGTACCTGATTCGCGAATTGCGCGAACCGGAGCGGGCGAAGGAGATTCGGCTCTATGGCATGACCGGCTGGCTGAAACGGCGGTTCGACGAAACGCTCGGCGCGCGCATGAAACTGCACGTCCGGCGGAGCAGACTGCAATTCGCGTGCGTCGTCGCGGTCAACCTGCTCGACGCGTGCTTTACGGCGTTCGTGTATTTCTTCCTGATACGGCAGGTGCTTGTCGTCGGGGCGATGGATGTGTCGGCGTTTCTGCTGTATTTCGGGCTCATCACCGGGTTCAACGGCTGGCTGCTGTCGTTCGCCGACGGGTTGGAGGGGCTGCACGGGACGCTGCTGCAGATTGAGGACCTCCGCGCGTTCGAGGCGCAAACCGCGCCGCGCGCGCCGGAAAATCCGTCGGATACGGAAAGATTGCCCGACGCGGACGACGAAATCGTCTTTGAAAATGTCTCGTTCGGCTACGCGGGCGGCGCGGACGTGCTGCACGGGGTCAGTTTCCGCGTGAAGAAGGGCGAAAAAATCGCCGTCGTCGGGCGGAACGGGGCGGGCAAGAGCACGCTCGTCAAACTGCTTTGCGGGCTGTATCTGCCGCGCGAGGGGCGCATCCTCGTCGGCGGGCGGGACACCCGGACGGTTTCCCAAAAGGAACTCGCTTTGCACTTCGCGGCGGTGTTTCAGGAAATCCGCCTCCTGCCGACGACGGTCGGGCGCAACATCACCCTGACCGCCGACCCCGACCCCGCGCGGTTCGCGGAGGCGCTGTCGCTTTCGGGATTTGCGGAGGTCGTCGACCGCCTGCCCGACGGGGTGGAGACCATGCTCGTCAAGGACGCCGCGGACGGCGGGATTGACCTGTCCGGCGGGCAGGTGCAGAAACTCGCCCTCGCCCGTGCGCTCTATCGGGGCGGGGACGTGCTGGTGCTGGACGAACCGACGGCGGCGCTCGACCCGCTCGCCGAACGGGAACTTTACCTCCGCTACGGCGAACTGACGGCGGGGAAGACCGCTCTGTTCATCTCTCACCGCCTGTCCTCGACGCGGTTTTGCGACCGGGTGCTGTACTTCGAGAAGGGGCGGCTGACCGAGTGCGGCACGCACGAATCACTGCTCGCCGCCGGCGGCGCGTACGCGAACCTGTACGAGGTGCAGAGCCGCGCGTACCGGACGGAACAGGAGGGGACGGCATGAAAGCGGAACTTCGGCTCTTGCTTCGCGGGGTGGGCGAACTGCACCGGCTGACCCCGTGGAATCTGCTCGCGAAATGCGTCCGTAGCGTGTGCGACGCGTCCCGCCCGTTTGTCAACCTGCTGCTTTCGGCGGAAATCCTCGACGCGCTGACCGCACGCGCGGCGGAACGACTGCCGGCGCTGGTGCTCGCGACGGTCGGGTGCAACCTCGCGCTGATGCTGCTCGGTCGGGCGATGGACGCGGTCAACTACCGCAAATGGAACGCGTTTTACCTGAAATACAACTTTTCCGTCGGGGAAAAACTGCAATCCCTGCCGTACGAGGACATCGAGGACGTTCGCGTGCAGCGGGAGGTCGTCAGCCTCGAGGACGCCATGCGAATCGGCAACTACGGGCTTATCAAGCTGCACAGCCGTATCCCGCTGTTCGTCGAAAACCTGTTGCGGGTGTGCTTTTCGGTCGGGTTTTTGCTGTCGGCGGTTTTGCGGAAGGGCGAAGGCGCGGACGGGCTGGGGCGGTTCGTCGGTTCGCCGTGGGCGGACGGGATTCTGGCGGCGCTGATTCTGCTGACGTCCGCCGCCTGCGTGTGGTCGAACCGCCGCGTCGCCGACCGTTCCTACACCCTGCTCGGTCGGCTTTCCGGGAAGAATCGCCTGCTCGACTGGTACCTTCGTTCCTGCCGCGACGGGCGGTACGCGGGCAAGGACGCGCGGCTGTACCGGCAGGACCGCTTGATTGCCGGGGAACTGGATACGATTGCGGCACAGACCGCCGGCACCGTGTCGTCCCTGCAAACGGAAATCTTTCGGGCGAATCTGCCCGTGCAGCTCGCGCGGTTCGTGCTGGTGTTCTACACCTACTTTTACGTCGCGGTCAAGGCGATGGGCGGCGTGTTCGCCGTCGGCGGTATCGTCAAGTACGGCGGCGGGGTCCTGCAGTTCGCGGACGCGTTTTCCGGCATGATGGACGCGTCCTCGCAACTTCGGGCGAACACCCGCTACCTCGGCGCGTACTTCCGTTTCCGCGACAGGCGGGAGGAATCCGAAGGCGGCGGCGACCCCGTCGGGCAGGGGCGAACGCCTTGCGCGCTCGACGTGCGGGGGTTGACCTTCCGTTACCCCGGCACGGAGACCGACGTGCTGCGGGACGTCTGTTTTCAGGTCCGTCCGGGCGAAAAAATCGCTATCGTCGGACCGAACGGCAGCGGCAAAACCACGCTCATCAAGCTGCTTTGCCGCCTCTATCAGCCGACGGGCGGGCGCATCCTTTGCGACGGGGCGGATTTGCGGACTTGCGACGTGAACGCGTACCGCGAAAAACTCGGCGTCGTCTTTCAGGATTTCCGCCTGTTCGACGGCACGCTCGGCGAAAACGTCGCTTGCGGCACGGACTACGACCGCGACCGCGCGGCGGACTGCCTGCGGCGCGCGGGGCTGGGCGAAAAGCTGGATTCGCTTCCGCGCGGGCTGGAAACCGCGGTCGGGCGGACCTTCGACCCGAACGGCGTCGAACTGTCCGGCGGCGAGGCGCAAAAATTGGCGCTTTCGCGCGCGCTCTATCGGGACGCCCCGCTGGTCGTCCTCGACGAACCCACCGCGTCGCTCGACCCGCTCGCCGAGGCGGAACTGTACGAGCATTTCGGCGCGCTGACGGAAGGGAAAACCGCTTTGTTCATCTCTCACCGCCTGTCGAGCTGCCGGTTTTGCGACCGCGTCCTTGTCTTTTCGGCGGGCAAACTGGTCGAGCAGGGGACGCACGAGGAACTGCTTCGGGTCCCGAACGGCGTCTACGCGACCCTTTGGGACGCGCAAGCGAGTCAGTACGAATCGTGAAATACATAAAAAAATGCTGTACGGAAAGCCCGTACAGCATTTTTTCGTTTGGGTCGTCAAAGACCGAACACGTCGTCGTCCGGGACGGTCAGAATCTCGGTCAGCGTCGTGCCGCCGATTTGCAAAACGCCGTCCGTCGGGAAGGAAAGTTCGAAGGGCAGCGCCTGTCCGTTCGGAAGCAGGAGCGCACAGGAAGTTCCGTCCGCATTTGCACGAACGGGCAGGTAGAGGTCGACCGCGACGTCCGTTCCGTCGTAAAAATCGATTTCCACCCAGGAAAAATCGGTTTCGTTCTCATAGAGCAGGATACGCTCGCACTGGTAGGTCTCCGGCTCCGCCACCTCCTCCAGGCGCAACCCGAAGCAGTCGACGCTGCCGTCCGCGTTCGTCGTGTACGCGCTCTCCCCGGCGGGGACGCCGTTATAGAAGAAGGAAAGCGTTTTCCCGTCGTCCTGCATTGTGACCGAAGTCGCCGTCAGTTGGACGCCGCCGTCCGAATAGACGGTCGCGTACAGCGTGTCGTCCGCGCTCGCGTAGTACGACGCGTCCGGTTCGTAGAATCCGCCGCCCCCGATGTCTCCGAGCGACGGGTACGCGGTCAGCAGCGCCTCCGTCAGGGCGTCGAAGTCCACGTTCTCCGGCGGAATCGCGTTTTCCGGCATCGTTACGCTGGTTTCGCCGGGCGTGAACGCGTAGGTACACCGGAACCCGACCGCAAACAGGTCCGAACCGGCGGCTTTCAGGTTCAGTTCGCCCGATTTCGCGCCGTCCTCCCGCGCCGTAAAGGTGCCGGTCGCGGTCAGCGGAATGCTGATTGCGGAGCCGTCCTCGGCTTTCACGGTGAACGTCGTCAAGCCGTCCAGCGCAAGGGTCTGCTCGTCCGTCTTGGACAGGGTCAGTTTGCTTTCGCCCGTGAAGGCGTCGCCGAATCGGAGCGTGCTTTCACAGGTCAGCGCGCCGTCCGCCGCCGTGACCGCGCCGTCGAACGAGAGGGTCTGCCCGTCGGACGTCAGTTCGCCGTTCGCCGTGACCTTGTTTTCGCCCTCCCGCTTGGCGTTGCAGGAAATCCGCACCGCGTCGTCCGCCTCGCCGATGTTCGCCGTCAGGTCCAGTTCCGTCGGGCGGTCCTGCACGGTTTTCAGCACGAAGGACAGTTCGCCCGCTTGCGCGAGCGGCGTGTCGGACGCGTCGGACGCGTCGGACGTGTCGGCGTCCCGTTTCAGGTCGAGCGTGTATGTGACCGTGTCGCCGTCCTCCTCAAGCAGCAGGTAATCCCCCTCGGCGGTCGCCTCCTTGGCGAGCCCGTCGAACCATTCGGTCAGGTTTGGGGTTTCCCCGCCGGTTTCCGGGACGATGGGGAGCAGAATGGGCGGCTGGTCGAGCAGGTCGGGCAGGCAGAGGATACATTCCGCCGCGGATTGGTAGGTTTCCAGCCGGACCGTGTCCTCGCCGACCGAAGCGGTCAGGAGGGTGTAGAATTTTTCGTCGCTCTTGACGGATTTGACCGTGACGAGCGGTTGGTTCAGGTCTATCAAATCCGTTTGCGGTTCGCCGAGCAGGGAGAACTCGGTGCATTGTACCGTCGCCTCCGCCGTTCCGGACGTCACCGTTCCGCCCGGCATTTCGCCGAACGCGGTCTGCACCAGCCCGCCGTCGGACGAAAGCGTCTGCAGCGCGGACGTGAACCGCTCGCCGTTGGACAGGGAAACGGCGGAGCCATCCGACGGGGAACCGGTTTCGCCGCCGGAACCCTCCGATTTGGAGCAAGCCGCCGCGCCCGCGCACAGGCATACGCACAGCAGCAGCGCAAACAATCTTTTCAGGGTCAGTCGCATAGGGGTACCTCCAATTGGGTCTCAAACTGCTTTCAGTATACCACAAATCGTTCGTTTTGTCAAGAGGGGCGCCCGCGCATGGAAAACCGGGGCGAAAAAACTTTGGGTGGCAAACACAATCACGGCGGCGTCAGCGACTTTGTCGCCGCTCCTCCTTGTTCTGTGTTTTCCCCCAAAAAGCCCCCCCTTTTGGGACGTGCCGGCATTGTCGGCACGTCAAAAAATGGCTCGGCTTGCGCCAATATTGACGCCGCCTTCGCCATTTTTCTCTTAAGGAGCCCTGCTCCGAACACAACTGTGTTCGGAGCAGGCGGCTGCATGTCCGCCTACGGGGCGATATTTTATTTGCAGTAACAGATTGCTGAAAATGCTTTATTACGGCGTTTATTCCCCGTCGAGGAGTTCTTCGGCGGCGCGGCGGACCGTGTCGGTCACCTGTACGCCCCCCATGATGCGGGCGAGTTCCTCGACCCGTTCGGCGCGGTCGAGCAGCCGGACCTCCGTTTCGGTCCGCCCGTCCCGTTCGCGCTTGGAAATGCGGTACTGACAGTTCGCGCGCGCGGCCAGTTGCGAGGCGTGCGTGACGCAGAAAATCTGCCGCCCGCCGTCGGCGAGTTGCCGGAGCATTCGCCCGATTTTCTCGTTGGTTTTGCCGGAAATGCCGGTGTCAATCTCGTCGAACAGCAGCGTCGGGATTCGTTCGGCGTCCGCAAGCACGGTCTGCAGGCAGAGCATGATACGCGAAAGTTCGCCGCCGGACGCGATTTTCCCAATCGGGCGCGGCACTTCGCCGGCGTTCGCGCTGACGAGAAAACAGACCGTATCCGCGCCGTCGGGGGTGGGTTCCCCGGCGTCGACGCGAATGTCGAACCGTACGCCCGGCATATCCAGTTCGGCGAGCGCCTCCCGCACCCGTTCGGAGAGCCTTTGCGCGGCGGTTTCCCGCGCGTCGTGCAGCGCCGCCGCTTTTTCCCGCAGGAGCGCTTGCTTTTCCCGCAGCGCTTTCTCCTGCTCCTCGCGGTCCGCGCCGCTGTTTTCCAGCGCCTGCAGGTCCCGCGTGACCGTTCGCAATTTTTCGACCAGCCCCGCCTCGTCCGTGCGGTACTTCCGCTCCAGCCCCGCGAGCAGTTCCAGCCGTTCCTCGACGGCGCGCAACCGCCCCGCGTCCTGTTCCTGCCCGGCGGCGTAGGGACGGAGCGTTTCCGCGATGTCGCTGAGTTCCGCGAACGCGTCCTCCAGCCGGTCCCGCAGGGAGGAAAGTTCCCCGCCCTGTTGCGTCTGTTCGGGCAACACCCCGCACAGCCGGCTGACCGCCTGCCGCGCCGAACGCACCAGCGACGCCGCCGAACGCTCCCCGCCGTACAGCGATTCATACGCCTCCGACGCGTTTTCGGCGACCTTTTCGCCGTTCGCGAGCAGCGCGTGCTCGGCGAGCAGGTCGGCTTCCTCGCCGTTTTTCGGTTTCGCCCGCCGCAGTTCGTCCTCCTGATAGACCAGCAGGTCCCGCTTTTCGGAGAGTTCCCGTTCCAGTTTTTCCAGCGCGTCGCAAGTCTTTCGCACTTCCCGGCATTCCGCGTATACTTCGCGGTATTCCGCGAGCAGCGCGTCGTTTCCGGCGAACGCGTCGAGCAGTTCGCGTTGCTTTTCTTCGCCCGCGAGGGTCTGGGTGTCCTGCTGTCCGTGAAGGGTCAACAGCAACCCCGCCGCCTCCCGCAACCGCGAAAGCGGGACCGCCCGCCCGTTGATACGCGCGACGCTCCGCCCGTCCGCCGTCAGCCGCCGCTGCAGGAACAGCGTCCCGTCCTCGTCCGGCGACGCGTCCAGTTCGCGCAACGCGTCGAGCGCCGACGCGGGCGGCAAAAACATCCCCTCGACCAGCGCGTAGTCCTCGCCGGTCCGAATCAAATCCTTCGCGGCGTTCCCGCGCGCCCCGCAAAGCAGACCGATGGAATCAATCAGAATGCTTTTCCCGGCGCCGGTCTCCCCGGTGAAGGCGCAAAACCCCGACGCCGGCTCCAAATCCAGCCGCCGCAAGAGGGCGATATTTTCGATGTGCAGCGAAAGTAACATATCGCCTCAATCCGTTTCCTTTTCGATGAGCGAAGCGAGCAATTCGCAGATGGCGGACGCGTCCTGTGCCGTCCGCGCGATGATGAGCAGCGTATCGTCCCCGGCGAGCGTCCCGACGCAATCTACTTGCGGCATCGCGTCCACCGCGGCGCCGACGGCGCTGCCCATGCCGACGCGCGTCTTGACGACGACGAGATTCTCCGCCGCCTCCGCGCGCAGCGCGGCCTGCTGCAGGATGGGGATAAAGGGCTCCTCGCCTTGCGCGGCGGGAAGCTGCTGCCGATAGCAGGACTTTCCGTCCTCTTCGGTCATCTTGACGAGGTGCAGGTCGCGAATGTCCCGCGAAATGGTCCCTTGCGTGACGGTGAACCCGCTCTGCCGGAGCCGGTCGACCAGTTCCTCTTGCGTTTCGATGCGATTTTCCCGAATCAGGGACAGCAACGCCTGCCGGCGGTCGTTTTTCGATTTCATCTGTATTCGCTCCTTTCGCTTGAACGGCGTTCAGATACGCCGGAAGTGGGCGAGGTATTCCCGGTTTCCGTCCCCGCCTGTCAGGGGTGAAGGTAGAGTTTGCAGGAGGCGCAGCCCGTTCGCCTCCGCCGCCGCGGACAATTCCTTTTCGAGCGCGCGGAACAGTCGGCCGTCCGGGTCGCGCACGATACCGCCTTTGCCGATGTGCGCCCGTCCGACTTCGAATTGGGGCTTGATGAGCGTCAAAACGGGTTTTCCCGGCTCCAGAAGCGACGCGAGGACCGGGTAGAGCAACCGTTGCGAGAGGAAGGACACGTCGACCGTGACGAGGTCGAGCGGGCGGTCGAAATCCGACGGTCGAAGTCCCCGCGCGTTGGTCTGTTCGCGGCAACACACCCGTTCGTCCCGCCGCAACCGTTCGTCGAGTTGCGACGTGCCGACGTCGACGGCGTAGACGTACGCCGCGCCCCGCTGCAGCAGGCAGTCGGTGAATCCGCCGGTCGACGCGCCGACGTCCAGCGCCGTGAAACCCCGCACGTCCAGCGCAAATCCGTCGAGCGCCGCCTCCAGTTTATAGCCCGCCCGCGAAACATAGCGCGTCGGCGGCTGTTCGACCGTCAGCGTCGTCCCGTCCTCGACGGGCAGGGACGGCTTTCGAAGGACCTCGCCGTTCCGTTTGACCCGCCCTGCCGCGATTGCCTCCGCCGCCTTGTTTCGGCTGGGGAAATAGCCGTTCGCGGTCAGGTAGACGTCCAGCCGTTCGCTCATGCGTCCCCCTTCGCGAACGCCGCGATTTGCTCCGGCAGGAATCCGCGTTCGCCGTAAAGCGCCGCGTTCGCGCCGTGCAGCGGCAGTTCGCCGTCGATTGCCCGCAGCCGGAACGCGTGTTTGTCCGTTTCGCCGCATTGCGCGCACCGGGCAATCAGCCGTTCGCCGAATCCGCCCGCCCGCACGCCCTCCTCGAACAGGCAGACCCGTTCGGCGTTCCCGAACAGCCCGCAAAGCGCGTCGAATCCCTCCGCCGCGAGCGGGAACAGCTTCATCGCCCGCACGACGCGGACGGTTCGCCCCTCGCCCGCGAGCAGTTCCGCCGCCCGGCAGACGTTTTCGGTCAGCCGCCCGTAGGTCAACAGCACGACCGACGGCTCCGCGCCGGTTTCGCCGAAATCCGCGCGGAAAAGGTCGCCGACCCGTTCGAAACGCTCCTGATAGGTCCCGCATTCCGTCCCCTTCGGGTACCGCACGGCGGCCGGTCCGGGGGAATGTACCGCGCGTTCGAGGCATTCCCGCAATTCCGCGAGGCTGTCCGGGGCGAACAGCGTCCAGCCGGGGAACTGTCCGAGGAACGCGACGTCGAACAGCCCGTGGTGGGTCACGCCGTCCGGGCCGACAAGCCCCGCGCGGTCGAGCGCGAGCACGATGGGCAGACCCTGCAGGGCGCAATCGTGCAGCAACTGGTCGTAGGCGCGCTGGGCGAAGGTCGAATAGACCGCGAACACCGGTTTATATCCCTTCGCGGCAAGCCCGCAGCCGAAGGTCACGGCGTGCTCCTCGGCAATCCCTACGTCGAAGAAGCGCTCCGGGAACTTTTTGCGGAATTCGGTCAGCCCGGTCCCGTCCGGCATGGCGGCGGTGACGGCACAGATGCGTTCGTCCTGTTCGGCGAGCGCGCACAGGACCTGCCCGAACGTTTCGGAATAGCTTTTCCGTCCGTCCCCGCACGGTTCCGGCGCGCCGGTCGCGAGGTCGAACCGCCCGATTCCGTGGTAGAGGTCCGGGCGCTCCTCGGCGTAGGGATACCCCTTGCCCTTG
The DNA here is from genome assembly GCA_947626805.1 of uncultured Clostridia bacterium. Classification (GTDB taxonomy): domain Bacteria; phylum Bacillota; class Clostridia; order Oscillospirales; family CAG-382; genus Coliplasma. The sequence continues at coordinate 3,689 of CANQTR010000008.1, read as the reverse complement.
CGGGTACAGACGTGAACGACGCTGCAGCAGCCGTCCTCCTTCGCTTCCCGGAGAACGGTCTCCAGCAGGGATTCGTCGTTGCCGTCGAGCGGGCCGTAGTAGTGCAGTCCGAGGTGTTCGAACAGGTTCTCGCGCACCAGCCATTTCCGCAACCGCCCCTTGACGCGCTTGCAGAGCGAAACCAGCCCCTCGCCGACGAGCGGGATACGCTGAAACGTCCGCTTGACGCGGTTCTTGATACGGAAATACTTCGCCGAGTTGCGGAAACGGTTGAGATAATTGTCCAGCGCGCCGACGTTGCGGGCGATGGACATGGTGTTGTCGTTGAGGACGATGATGAGCCGGTCGTTCCCGGCGCAATTGTTGAGCGCCTCGTATGCCATTCCGCCGGTGAACGCCCCGTCCCCGATGACGGCGACGGTGTAGCAGTCCTTTCCGGCGAGCCGGTTCGCCGTCGCGATACCGAGCGCGGCGGAGACCGACGTGGACGAATGTCCCGCGCCGAACGCGTCGTGCGGGGATTCCGCCGGACGCTGAAATCCGGAAAGCCCGCCGTACTGACGAAGGGTGTCGAACGTTTCCCGCCGCCCGGTCAGCAGTTTATGGACGTAACTTTGGTGCCCGACGTCGAAAAGAATACTGTCCTCCGGGGTGGAAAAGACCCGGTGCAGGGCGATGGTCAGTTCGACCACGCCGAGGTTGGACGAAAGATGTCCGCCGTTGCGGGAAACGACGCGCAGAATCTCGTCCCGCACTTCCGAAGCGAGCGTATCCAGTTGTCCCGCGTCAAGGCGCTTGACGTCGTCGGGGGAATGAATGGTTTCGAGTAGCATTTGCTGTCCTTTTCGCTTTTGAAATATGCCGGCTTGCCCTCACCGGCGGAAACCGCAAAGTACGTTCGCCGCGAATGTGACGATAGCGCCGCTGTGGCGCAAGGCGATTTCCTTGCCGATAGCCTTACAGCCGACGGTCAGCGCCGCTATCAGCGACGTCAGGCAGAGCGTCAGCCAGAACGCGCCGCTGCCGACGAACAACCGCGCCGCGATGGCCGTCCCGGTCGCGCCCGATACGACGCCGCAAATGTCCCCGACGATGTCGTTGCAGAAGGAACTCACGCGGGCGGAATTGCTGATCAGCCACACGCCCTTTTTTCCCGCGCGCAGGCGGCGCGCCGCCATGCTGTGGAACGGGGCGGGGTCCGCCGTTGCGACGGCGAGTCCGACGACGTCGAAGAAAATCCCGAGAAAAATGAAGAAGAGCAGCAGGGGAATCGCCGCGAACACGCTCGCGTTTTCCGACACCTCGCCCGCTGCAACGGAAATGACCGCGGTGATGACAAAACTGAGCACAAACGCCGTGACAATCCAGCGATTTCGCGCCTTGCGTTGCTGTTCCTTCTTTTGGTCCCGTTTGGTTTTACCGGGGTTGGTTTTTTGTGGGTTCATAACTCCGTTTCGGTGAAAATGGTGATGGCGGCGCGTCAGGTAAACTTTGCGGCTTACGGTCAAGCAGGATTTCCCCGTTCGGCTACCTTCCGTCGCCGGAAGGCGGTTCCCCTTTCAAGCCGACGCCGGTGCATTACTGCATTCGGGGCTTGATTGCCTTTTTTTGCTCCGCACTGCAATCCCTGCCGCGCCTTTTCTCTTCTCAGCCTAGGAGATTTCCTCCATAATCGCCCGCCGTCTAATCCCGTTTTGCAGTTGTAATTTCAGGGTTCTCCCGTTTTCGCGGGGTTCGCCATCCGCTACAGCCACGCAGGGCAGGCTACGCCATCCACAGCGTCGGTCACGCACGGCGTTTCCGCCGCGCGCAAGGTCGCACCGCGTAATGGGTTTCATCCCGAATCCGTGGAGGGGTTGGTTACCCCCACAGAAAAGGGCCTCCAAAACTGTTGGGTCCATTTCCTACATGCCATTGCAGGCGGCCCACCAGTTCATTTCTCCCAGCATCCACCCCAAACTGGGCGTAAGAAGCAAACACAAGGAGCTTCATCGATTTGCCCTTTCATGCGTTTTTAGGCACATGTTCGACGGCAGTTGACTAAACTAGGATACTGCGCCATCTTTTCTTGCTTTTTATTCGATATGGTATAGTTTTCCCGCTTTCGCGGGGGTGTCAATCACATTTTTCGCGTCCGCGCGTATTCGCACAGCGCCCGCAGGTCCGCCTTTTCGTCCCCGTCCGGGGCGCTTTCGAGCAGTTCGCACGCTTCCCGGCAGCATTTTTCCGCCTCTTTGACCGCCGCCGCTTCGCCGAGCAGGGCGGGGAAGGTCGCTTTGCCGCTTTGCGCGTCCTTGCCCGGCGTCTTTCCGAGCGTTTCCGCCGTTGCGTGCAGGTCGAGCAGGTCGTCCGCAATCTGGAACGCAAGCCCGAACGATTTTCCGAATCCCCGCGCCCGCGCCCGCGCCGATTCGTCCGTGACGTTCGCGGCGAGCAATCCCAATTCGCAAGCGGCGGCGAACAGCGCGCCGGTCTTGCGGTCGACGAGTTCCGTCAGTTCCGACAGGGAGAGGGTTTTCCCCTCGCTTTGCAGGTCGATTTGCTGTCCGCCGCACATGCCGACGTCGCCGGCGGCGGCCGAAAGCAGTTTCACCGCGAGCAGGTTTTGCGTTTCCCCGCAGAACGGGTTGCACGACGCGGTATACAGCGCGCACAACGCAAGCGCGTCCCCCGCGAGCAGGGCGACCGATTCGTCGAACGCCGCGTGGCAGGACGGTTTGCCCCGCCGCAGCAGGTCGTTGTCCATCGCCGGCAGGTCGTCGTGCACGAGCGAAAACGCGTGCATCATCTCGACCGCCGCCGCGTAGGGGAGCGCGGCGCGCCGTTCGCCGCCGTACAGCGTGCAGAAGGTCAGCACCAGATGCCCCCGCAAGCGTTTCCCGCCGCCGAGCGACGCGTACCGCATCGCCTCGCACAGTGTGCGCGCCGCGTCGCCGGGACGCGCCGGAAGCCATTCCTCCAGCGCCTTTTCGACGGCGTCCGCGTCCTCCCGCAAGGCGTCCGCGAGCGTTCTCACGCCTGAGGCTCCGATTCGCCCCGCAGGACGGTGATTTTCTCGTTCGCGTCGTTCAGCTGCGACGTGCAGCGCGCAATCAGCTTCGACGCCTCGTCGTACAGTTTGAGCATTTCCTCCAGCGAGAAAGACGGGCTTTCCAGCGTGTGGGTAATCTCTTCGAGCCGGGTGAGCGCCTGCTCGAAGGTCAGCTTCGGTTCTTCGCCCTCCGCCGGGGGTGTTTGCAGTTCGGTCATCGGTTTTTTCCTCCGTTCAATTGCGTTTCCAGCGCATTTCGTTCCTCTTTTGTCAGCGGACGGCAACGCCCGCTTTCCAGCGTTCCGAGCGTCAGCGTTCCGAGCGCGACCCTTCGCAACTGCATGACCGAAAGCCCGCAGGATTCGCACATACGGCGGATTTGGCGGTTCTTTCCCTCGGTCAGCACGAACCGTACCCGGCTCGCGTTCTCGCTCCGTTCGACCAGCGATACCTCGACCGGACGGATGGGTTCCGTCCGCCCCGTGCGGGGGTCGCGCAAGGTCCGCATTCCGCGGAGCGAATCGAGTTGGTCGTCGCGGACGCGCCCGGCGAGCATGACGATGTAGACCTTTTTCAGCAGACCGGACGGGTGGGCGACGCGGTTGGCGAGTTCGCCGTCGTCGGTCAGCAGCAGCAGACCTTCGCTGTCCTTATCCAG
>CANQTR010000007.1 GCA_947626805.1 uncultured Clostridia bacterium | reverse complement strand
AAATTTATTTCCAGCTCATTTTTTACTGCAGTTACCCCCCCCCGAGCATTTTGTTGTATCTGCTTAAAGCCACAAGCCGAGCCAAAAATGTATGCGCTGAAATGAATTCTCGAACTTTTTGATCCATCTTAATTCGCCTCGCTCTTTTTTCCACTTTTTCAAATAGGAGTAAACACAGTGCAACCTCGCCTATCAACAAATCGACAAAAGGAAACTGTCATAACCTGTTCGCGAAATATACTATTACCCAAATCAAACTCAAGAAGACGCAAGTATATATGTTTACAGTCTTTCTTCATTATAAGCAAGATATACAGTCTCCATTTCTTGACGCAGGCCATGGCGATGAACAAGCCATTGTATTCCGGGATGATTATTTGCTTCGACCATAACCCAACCTTTTTCCGTCAACGCAAAATCCCACCCGACCTGTTTTTGCCCCGGAACGACCTTCGCAACTTCTTCAACCAGTCTATTTAATTCATCCCATTTTGGAATATGTGCCCCGAGTATTTGCGCACCCGTATCCGGATGATAAAGATATTTCTCTAACATATGTGTTGTTCCGTAATCACAAACCACACCAGCGTCAAGGTCAATGGGAGCATAAATACCTCCGGCACAAGCGTTGTCCACAGTATTCCCGCCACGACCCATTCTTAACACTGCACAAATTTTAGTGAGTTGGCCTTTATGATAAAACGTCACATACCGTATCGTATTAACTGATTGTGGATGAAACGCGGCCATCTGCGGGTCCTGCTCTATAACTTCTTCGATTATGCTTTTGCCACCGCCGCATATTTCCAAAAAGATTTTCTTTTTTTCTTCCTCGGAATGAACCGTTGCAAGTCTAACCCCCTTTCCTTGACGCGAACCACTCGGCTTTACCACAAACTTGTTATGCTTGGACACAAAATCCGAAAAAACGGACGCATCCTTTTCACCCGATATCGTAATAAGTTCCCTCTTGAAGTAAGGCATAAAATACTGGTATGTTTTTTCTTTCTGCGTGAAAATTTCAAATGTATTATCTTTTTCAAACTTACTCCAAAAAATAGTTTGCCTTACTCTGCCGACATATTGCTGTCTTCCCACTTCATTCAGCTGGTCAAAACGATAATAGAAATATTCATGAATATCAATAAGATTTCTATACTGCGCGTAAAGAATATCCTTCATAAGGCGCTTAATATATTTTTTGTTCTTTCGCCTTTCATTCTGCAAAAATCGATCAAAATTCATTTCTAATTCATTTTTTACTATAGCCCGTCTACCTCCACGAATCAAATAATAACTACATAAAGCCGCAAGCCGAGCTAATATTTTATGCTCTGAAATGTACATTCTTGTTTTCCGATCCATTTGCCTTTCCCCTCTCCTTTTATATTATTGTAAGTTCATGACAAAAGTTGAGTACCCCCACCAACTTTATAGTACAATAGCTCTATAACAAAACTAAGTGATCCTAAAGGGAAAATATATTCATGTAAAAAGCATATTTTTTCAAAAAGCTCCTCGCATTATTTCCCCTCTATCATGGTTAAAAACTTCTCCAAAATATATACCAGCCATTTTTGGTCTCCAGTCATATAATCGGTACAATGTGGCCAAAACTCCGGACGAGTAGGACCTTGCCAGTTCGCCATCCACTCATTCATGGGTCTAGGCATAGGAGTCTTGATAGGAATTTCAAAACAAGGGTATAGCTGATGAAATACCTCCCGCACCAAATATTTACTTTCACCTTTTCGAATTCGATCATAATCTATTGATGTGGCAAGTCGAGTGCATAAATATGGGGTAGAGAGTTTTATATCTGCGCACGTACAAGCGTTTATGTAGTTATTTAATGATTCCTCTCGATTGAATCCACATAAAAAATTCTGCAAATTAATATAACCGTTTTCTTCATTATCGAGGAATGGTTCAAGTATCAAATTAAATTCCCTTAAAACTTTATATGGCATAATGTAGGAAAACCGTTCGATAAAATCCCCGATTGTCCAGTCTTTAGACATTATTTTGTCTAGTCCTCCATACCCATTATCTGCCCCTTCTCCAAATATAAGTCTATCAAATCCATCTGCCCTTGCTTGTAATGCTGCTTTATATATTTGTACTTCTATTGAATGGATTGGAGCGCCTTTGTGCCTCATTAGCAACGGCGCATAATCTTCAAAATCCTTCCAGTATATTTCTACTATTCTGTGTTCAAGCCCACATTCCTCTGCATAACTCTTAGCACTACTTGTCTCATCTGTAACTGCCATTCCAGGAACAACACACTTAAAGGTATATGCAACAGAACCTTTTGGCATAAATCTTGCAAGTATTGCTGAATCAATCCCTCCCGATAATGCGAGTGCAGTTTTCCCATCTGAAGTTATTTTCTCCACTTGTACTTTTAATGCATTTTCTAAATCATAGCTATTGAAAACAGGTGTTTGCTCATTTTCATTTCTGTTTAATGTTAGGAAAAAGGGCTCCATATTTTTATCAAAGCATTTTTGTCTATCAAAAATTGCTCTATACATCAGAAACGAACTCATGCAATACTTTCGATCTTCTGTCATACTTTATTCACCCCGCACAGCTTTTAATGCTTTTGTTATCTGTGTTGACGATATGCCCTTTGTATATGGAAAATAAATGATTTTTATTTTTTCTTCTTCGAAATGCTTTTCATATTCCTTCCATTTGTCCGTCCCATACCAATCGTCTCCGACAAACAGAATGCTCGCACCCATTTTTTTGCAAGCCGCAAGTTTATCCATGTCGTACTGCGGCACCGCCGCGTCGACATACTTGCAGCTCCTCACAATCTCGATTCTATCGGAAAACGGAATAATCGAATGCTTTCCCTTGTATGTGACCAATTCGTCCACCGTAACGCCCACAATGAGTTTATCGCATAATCCTTTTGCATTTTTAAACAAATTGAGATGCCCTATGTGAAACAAATCATATACCCCTGCCGTATATCCAATTGTCATAATGTCATTTCCCCTTCTTAGCCAAATAATATGTATATGGTCTGTAGATATCTACGATTTCGCCGTGCCTGCCTTTTTGCTCGCTTTCGGGGGGGATTTTTGAATAATCCCCAAAATGCCGCGTGAGGTATTCGTGATAGTTTTGCGGGCAAGGCATCGTTGTATCCTCAAACGGCAAATCCACGCACCTGTCGAACAGGTTCTGTTTGAAGATTCGCTTTTCCGGGCAAAAACTCCATGTGAACCCGACATACTCCGATGTGTCAAAACTGTATTTCTCGCGCAGTTTTTCCAAGCGGTTCGACCAAAAATCATACGCCACCAAGCAATTCAGCGGTTTGGTTAGCAGATACAGTACCCTTGGAATAGATTTTCGAGGTTTAATGTTTGTTCTTTTCCAATAATTCAACGCGTAAAGAATTTTATTTTTTCTGATATAGACCTTTTGCTTTATCCCCTTTGGAGGTAATCCGCATAGCGGCATGATATCAACATATATGCCTTTATACATTTCCGGGAGATCGACCTCCCACGAACTGATGAATGTCGTGTTGATATTTTGCACTTTATTGAACGTATTCGTGCAACGCTTGATTTTTTCGGAATATATCACTTTCAGATGATCCGGCAATTCTTTATCCGCAATTTTCATAAACCGTTTGTAATCCTTATCCGGCATTGCAATGTCCATATCATCATCCCACGGAATAAAACCCTTGTGTCGCACCGCACCAAGGCAGGTCCCGCCTATCGCGAAATATCGCAAGTGATGTTTATCGCACAACTTCTTTATTTCTTTATATATCTCCAAAATCTTTTGCTGCAGTTCATTCATCGTATGTTCTCTTGCCTCATTTTCTGTTTCGGCTTTATTTTAACGTTTTCTGCGTTTATTGAACCATCTGCTCAATCCCGCCGATTTACCAATTACGATTTGTGCATGCGTGATACATTGGAACAAGAATATCGTAAATCGAGGCATATTCAATTGGGCGCTCAACTTTGCAATTCTTCCTCTAAACGACAGCTCCTTGTACGTATACATCCGTACGGCTTGCTCAAACACCGGATCCGCATGGATTGCTTTTATTTTTTCACGAATCTGCTTTTTACTGTACGGAGTTCCCGGAAGTATCATATTTTGAACTTGTGAGAAATACCGTATCACCTTTCTTTTTTTCTCAGCTGCAAAAAGAAAATCGTCACCAAAACCCCAATTCCGCAAGGACGCGTCCCTGATTTTGCAAAACCGTTCGTATTCCTCCTCTTTTGCGTCATGATACTGTAACGCCCTGCTTCGTGTTATACTATTCTTGCTTAAATAGACATTATATCCACAATAGCAAATCGTTTTCACATAAGAAGCCTTTCGTAAAAAATCTATGTTGAAAACGATATCCTCCCCCAGCACCAAACTTTCTTCAAACCGCAAATCACCAATCACACTGCTTCTGTACAGTTTCGCAACTGGTCCTCTATAATATGGAAACAAATTCTCATTATTTTTATAGGCCTCTTTAATTCTCCGATTTGTTTTGTAAGTTTGTTCATTCGGTGTTCTGACACGTGTCACAACATCGCCGGCCACTTCGCGACTACCGGAGGCTACCGCGTCCGCACCCTCCAGATTTTCATACAGCGTTTGCATGTAATCGGTGTCTACATAATCATCGCTGTCGATAAACGTGATATACTCTCCCTCAGCGATATTCAAACCCGCATTACGCGCGGAGGAAACCCCGCCGTTTTCTTTACGGAGGATCCGAATACGTGAATCCTTTTTCGCATATTCATCGCAAATCGCCCCGCTATTGTCCGTCGAACCGTCGTCAATGCAAATGATCTCAAAATCCTGATACGTTTGCGCGAGCACGCTGTCTAAACATCTTTTCAGATACTGCTCGGCATTGTAAACGGGTATGATAACGCTTACTTTTGCATTCATTTCAACTGAATCTCCCAATATAGATGCTATCAGCATAATAGTTCGCTAGTTCCAATTCCAGCAAAGCGACAATAATTGACACTCATTTTGTGTATTAAAATTTATTGTTTTAGCTCAACACAAATAAACTACTCGCCTTTTTGTTTCGTCAAAAATTTACGATTCTATAGGCAATACAAAAATGATGAAACGTTTCAAAAAAGTGAATTGACGCATTTTATTGTCTCATACAAGATCCGAAAATATTCCTTCAAACTGCATGTAATCCCCTAAAAACCTTGAGCAGTCCATTTTTTTTGCATTTTCTTTCAACCGTTTCAGATATTGTTTATCGTCCATAAGCGTTTTGATTCCCGCAAGAACCGCTTCCCAGTTCTGCTCAACAATTAACCCTGTTTCCTTATCACTTACTATTTCGCACGCGGACGGAAAATTCGTCGAAACAGCCGGAACTCCAAGAATCTGGGCCTCCGCCAACGCTAGGCAAAATGATTCGTGTCTCGACATTTGAACATATATATCCACTCCCGCCATATACGGATACGGATTTGTTTTCATTCCTAAAAATACAATGTATTTCCCAAGATTTCTTTTTTCCACCTCTGCTTGCAACGCTGATTTTAGGGAACCATCTCCTACAAAATACCATGTAAAATCATCGATCCCTTGCTCAGTCAAGCATGCGCATACATCAAGCGCAACAAACAGGTTTTTTTCAGAATTCAATCGTCCACATGTTAAAATAGAAAATCGGTTTGGAGAAAAAGCAAATTCAACATTTTGGTTTGCCCTCTCGCGAATGGAATTCACATCAAGTACATTATAGCATACCATAGATTTATTTTTTAAAAACGGATAACGAGCATCAAATGCCTTTTTGCACGATACCGATACGCAAACAATTTTATCAAAGCGTCCTATATACGAGTCACTATCTATTGGCATTTTATAGTGATTTAAGTCCATATGAATCCACATGTATTTTTGAACTGCGGAAACTTTTTCTAATACATATATATTTTCGTTATTGTCTGGCAGACTCCACGAAATCGCCACATCATAACTCCCTTCAAACGACGGCAAGCAACTTACCATAGTTTGTCGCAAATTAAATGATAATGGCTTTTTAAATAGTTTGAAACTCAAACCTCGAGCAATATATTCTAATATTTTTAATAATCTTCCCTTTAGAAAAAGACGTCTTACACACTCAACCTTTCCTATTCTCGGAATTTCTTTGACGGTAATCCAGTTCGGAATTTCTTTAACAAGTTCTCCTGCTGGCGTTATAATTCCAACTGTCATATCATACCTGTTGGGCGGAATATTTTTAAGCAAATTGATTAAACTTCTTTCAATCCCCCCATACCCGTACATTGAAGCAATAATTGCAATTGACTTTTTAGATAGTTGTCCCATTACATTCCGACTCCTACATATAGTTATCCTTTTTTCAAACTATTGCCAGGCTTTCATACAGCTTTTCCATTTTACTGACTTCCTGTTCAATCGAAAATCCCGCCTTCGCGATTTTCGAATGACACGCGGTCCTGTCCTTTTTTTGACATTCCGCCGCCTTCAGAAGTTTTTTTGCCCATACATCGGCAGACTCGTTCAAACTGCATGAAAAGATATTGTCCGCGGAGTTCCTGGCCTCGTCCGGCACACAATCGGAAACCAAACAAGGTACCCCTTCGCACCCGGCCTCCAATAGCACCAAGCCAAACCCTTCAAACAGCGAAGGAAACAGGAAAACGTCCATTCCGGCATAAAGCCTTGGCAAATCGGTTCTCCTGCCCCAGAATACCACCTTATCCGACAAGCCCTTTTCGTTTACGAGTCTTCGTATCCCGTCGCTGTTCCCGTCCCCAATCAGCCACAGTACGGCGTTGGGGTTCCTCTTTATCACATTTTCAAAAATCTCGATTATGAACGCATGGTTCTTCGAAGGCATAAACGTCCCGACATGACCGATTACCAGCCGATCCGTGCAGTTCGCCTCCTGCCGGCTCTCTTCTCGATTTTTCTCCGTAAATCGAAACTTCTCTGTTTCTATGCCGTTGAGAAACACCGAGTAAGCATCGTTTCCAAAAAACCATTTGCCTGCCGCCGAGGATACGGCGACCCGATTGACGTCCAGCTTACGAAGTCTCCGTTTATTGACGCCGTGCAGAAGACGCGGTATCGTCCGCGCCGTTTCGGCATTATGACCATGAACAATCACCTTGCACCCGTTTTTCACCGCCGCCTCAATCGGAAGGATATAACTCAAGGTATTGCTGTTGAAATGCAGCAAATCAAATCGATGCGTGTTGAACAGTTCAAACACTTCTTTTCGGTTCTGCCTGACCGAAACGCGACGCGGGGTGATGCTGTAAAAATCACAACCGCCCGCTTTGAATTCCTCGTAAAAACACGGTGGCACGTTCGACTTTGAAACAATGAAACTAAAATGAAAACGGGTATGATCCATATGCGACCACAATGTTTTCAAATAGATTTCAATTCCGCCTAAATTTCCATTCAATCCGAATTGAAGAATCTCCATGCCGAGCGGCTCCTTTTAATAATTGTTTTAACGCAAAAGACGTTTTTTGTCAGGCTTTTTCAAGGCCGACAAACCGTACAGCACCGCATACAGGACGGTCGCTTTTTCTCGGTGTCTGGTCGCCGTTCCCGTATTTGTCACACCCCACCCGAATACAAACGCCGTACAAATGGCAAGGATCAGGAACAGGATGACGTACTGCCGGTTTTCCTGTTCCCCTTTCGCCAGATATCGAATCACGCGCACCAGGACGAGCGCATAATACAGTGCGCTGAAGCAAAAGGCGATGATATCCTCCACGCCCCTCCATTGCCACGGGAACGGCGAAAAGAGAAAGTATACCATTCGCGGAACGGTATAAATCAGCATGTTCAGCGGAGTATTGCTGTTCCCGACGTATTGGGCGTAGGAGGAGCCCCCGCGAGTAGACATGCCGGCTATATCCGATATATTTTCAATGTCCGGAATTTTGCCAAACAGCAAGTCCCCATAATTGTTATAGAGGAAGGTCATAACAAACAATAGCAGTACCGCCATAGCAATCCCCGAAGCGGACAATTTCAATTTTTCCTGCCGATTGCTATATACCAACCGTATGACGATATACCCCGCCGCGATTGCGACAGTCCCGCTGTGAACGGTCGCCGAGATGAGCACTGCCACGAAAGCGCCCCAAAAATACCATTCCTTTTTTCGTTTCAGCCATAGCGAAAAACTGTAAAGGGAGATCGCCACGAACATCGCAATGAGGGATTCGCGCCGAAATACAACGGACAGAATCGCAAAATCCGGCAATAAACACAGGATGTACATACTGTTTTCCCGAATTTTTCGCTCCACGCCGAGTTCCTTCATGGCGGCTCCCGCCATATGCAACGCGACGACCGAGAACAGGAGGAGGATAAACTCGCCAAAAAGCAGCGATGTGGTCCCACAGATGGAATAAAGGTTCCCCATCACATCCGTGAATACCCCGCCGTAACTGTTAACCCCGCCCTGGGCAATTCGAATGCTGCTGTGGTAGAAGCCATCGCCATCGGTTCCGCTGTGTGGCATCCGGTAAATGGACCTCCCGTACACCTCCCAAAACAATAACGCTACCCTGAAAAGATACCCCCAAATCAGCGGGATTCTGGCGTCCGGCCGGCGCTTTTCCTTCCGCAATTCTCCCATGATATACACAAGCGAAAAAACGATGATGAGAAGGAAGACCGGAAATTCCGATTCGATATCGCCCACCAGCAAATTCCACAGGGCCATAAGGCAGAGCGCCATCAGCAACACACAAAAAGCCAAAATCTACAAACCTCTCTCAATCAGCATTTCAACACGGCATTGAATATGCGTTCATACCCGTTAAGCATCTTTTCAATCGAAAACTGTTCCGCCCGTTGCCCCGCATTCTTTTGACACGCCGTATAAAGCTCCGCGGATTCCAGCCGCAAAATCGCCTGCGCAAACGCTTTCGGTTCGGAATACGCCGCCGTGAACCCGGCATTCCCTACAACTTCGGCAAGCCCGCACACATTCGAAGCGACGACAGGCTTGCCGCAAGCCATCGCCTCCGCGGCAATCAGGCCGAAACCTTCCCATTTTGACGGGATTACAACGATGTCGGACGTGTGCATGATTTCCGCGACGTCTTTCCGAAAGCCAAGACAGACGACCCGTTTGTCCAAGCCCATGTGTCGAATCTTTTCCGTGATTTCCGGATAAAGAACGCCCTCTCCGACCAGAACAAGTTTATAGGATTCCGGAAGGAGCGCCATAACCCCTAACATGCCGTCGTGATTTTTTTGCTCGGTGAAGGAACCCACCATACACAGGAGCACGTCCCCGTCCGCGATTCCGGGAAACAGTTCGCGCTTCGGATACGCACGCGCTTCCGCGAACTGCCGCAAGGGGATTCCGTTATATACGACCGAAAACCGCTCCGCCCATTTCTTCGACGGACGAAGCCATTCAAGCAACTGCTTTTGCGTCGCGTCGCTGATGGAAATGACGTGGTCATACGAACGGTAGATGAAGCGCTCGAGCGGTTTCAGCATTTTATGGTGCCGCCTTCGATTGTCCGTATTATGCTCCGTCATTACCAAAGCGGGAAACCGCTTTCCCGTCAGCCGCTTTGCCAACGCGCAATCATAAAATACGGGGAACAAATTGGCATGAACGACGTCGAACCCGCCATCGGAAATGTACTTCTTTAGGTAGCGAATTCTTCGGAAATGACCGGAACACGTTTCGGGGATTACATCAACGGGAACGCCCTGCTCTTGCAAACTGTGCATATATTTTTCGTTCCGCGCGGAAAGAATCAGCACCCTGCATACGCAATTCTTTCGGGAATGGAACAGAGGCAAAAGGTCGTGAAGCAGTTTTTCCGCGCCGCCGCCGCACAGGCTGTCAATCACAAACAAAATCTTCATGTTTCCGTTTCCCGTCAATCCCTGAAATACAAATCCCGGGTATACACCTTATCCATGACGTCGGCGAGGTCCTCATTGTACCGATTCGCCAAAATCACATCGCTCATCCGCTTGAACGTTTCCAAATCCCGAATCACACGGCTGTTGTAAAAGTCGTCCGACGCGAGGGTCGGCTCGTAGACGACCACCTCGACGCCTTTCGCTTTAATCCGCTTCATCACGCCCTGGATACTGCTCTGCCGGAAGTTATCCGAGTTGGCTTTCATTGTCAGGCGATAGACGCCGACCACCTTCGGACGCCGGGCGAGGATTTGCTCCGCGATAAAATCCTTTCGCGTGCTGTTTGCGGCTACGATTGCCGAAATGATATTCTGTGGGACGTCCCGATAGTTGGCGAGAAGTTGTTTGGTATCCTTTGGCAGGCAGTATCCGCCGTACCCAAAGGAAGGATTGTTGTAATGATTGCCGATGCGCGGGTCAAGACCCACGCCCTCGATGATTGCCCTCGCGTCCAGTCCGCGAACCGCCGCGTAGGTATCCAGTTCATTGAAAAAACTGACCCGAAGCGCAAGGTAGGTATTGGCAAACAGTTTGACCGCCTCCGCCTCGGTCGGGTTCATAAAGCGCACTGCAATGTTTTCTTTTACGGCGCCTTCCCGAAGCAGGTCGGCAAACCGACGCGCCGTTTCCTCCAAACGCTTATGTCCCGCCGGAACGCCGACGATGATGCGGCTCGGATAGAGGTTGTCGTAAAGCGCTTTGCCCTCCCGGAGGAATTCCGGACTGAACAGAAGATTGTCGCAATCGTACTTTTCGCGCACGCTTTCCGTGAATCCGACCGGCACCGTCGATTTGATAACCATAACGGCGTCGGGATTGACGGTCATGACCTGCCGAATCACCGATTCCACCGAAGAAGTGTCGAAATAGTTCTTCTTTTCATCGTAATTGGTCGGGGTGGAGATGACGACGAGTTCCGCGTTTCGGTACGCGTTGTCCCCGTCGGCAGTCGCGGTCAGGTCAAGTTCCTTTTCGGTAAGGTATTTCTCTATGTACTCGTCCTGAATCGGGGACGTTTTGCGGTTAATCAGATTTACCTTTTCGGGAACGATATCCACGGCGGTGACGTGATTGTGCTGTGCGAGCAACACGGCAACGGACAGCCCGACATAGCCGGTCCCGGCGACTGCAATGTTCATACGCGCTCCTTATCTTTGATAAAATTCCCTGTACCATTCGGCAAAATTCCGCAGACCCTCCCGTAGCGGAGTGCGCGGCTTATACCCGAAATCCCGCTCCAGCGCGGAGGTATCCGCATAGGTAATCGGCACATCGCCCGGTTGCATAGGGACCAGTTTTTTGTGCGATTCGAAATCATACGATTCGGGCAGCACCTTTGCGCGAACCAGTTCCTGTTGCAAAATATCCACAAAGTCCAGCAGATTCTCCGGGTGACTGTTTCCGATGTTATAAACCTTGTAGGGCGGTATGGGAAGCCCGTCCTCGCCGTTTTGCTTCTCCGGCGGACGACGCATGACCCGAACGACGCCTTCCACGATGTCGTCCACATAGGTAAAATCCCGTTTACAGTTGCCGTAATTGAAAATCTCGATGGTCTGCCCCTTCAGAAGCTTATTCGTGAACCCGAAATACGCCATATCCGGGCGACCCGCCGGACCGTAGACCGTGAAGAAACGCAAGCCTGTCGAGGGAATGTTGTAGAGTTTCGAATAGGCGTGTGCAAGCAGTTCGTTGGACTTCTTTGTAGCGGCATACAAGCTGACAGGGTTGTCCACCTTGTCGTCGGTGGAGTATGGGACTTTCCGGTTCGACCCGTAAACCGACGACGAGGAAGCGTATACGAGGTGCTCGACCGGATACTTCCGGCAGGCCTCGAGAATATTGTAGAAACCGATGATATTGGATTCGATGTACACGTCTGGATTTGTGATGGAGTAGCGCACGCCCGCCTGTGCGGCGAGATTGACGACGACGCCGAAGTCGTGCGTTTCAAAAAGGGATTCCACCAACTGCCTGTCCGCGATATTCCCGCGCACAAACGTCCAGTTCGCGCCCGTCTTTTCCGCGGTCCGCTCGATTTGCGCAAGGCGGTATTCCTTGAGCGACACATCGTAATAGTCGTTCATGTTATCGACGCCGACAATTGCGGTATCCGTATCCGATAACAGCCTCAGCACGAGATTCGCGCCGATGAAACCCGCCGCGCCCGTTACAAGTATCGCGCTTTTTTGACATGCCGCGGTCACGGCGCTACGCCTCCCTTTTTCGACTTCGACCCGTCAATCGCGTTGATTTCCTTCAGATACGCGTCCACGACGATTTGCCTATCGAATTCCTTTTCGACTTTCCTACGCCCGTTCAGACCCATCTGCCGCTTTTCTTCCCACGGCAAAGCGATGAATTTTTCGATTTTTGCAATCAGGTCCTTGCTGTCCTTCTGCCGAACGACATAGCCGTTCACGCCGTCGTCGATAACCTCCCGGCACCCGGAACGGTCCGTCGTGAGGATAGGTCTCGCGCACGCCGAACTTTCCAGGAGAACATTGGACATGCCTTCCGGATAATAGGTCGGGTGGATTGTACAATGCACCCTTTTCAATACTTCCCGCACGTCCTGCACCGTTCCGTGGTAAACAATGACGCCCTTTTCGTGCAACGCTTTTAGCCGGTCCCCGTAGTTCTGCTCGCAGGACCCGCAAACATGAAAAACGGTATTCGGATATTTCTCCTTGATGTACGCCGCCGCTTCCAAATACTGGTCCGCCCCCTTTTCTCTCATGATACGGGAGATAAAGGCGAACTCCGTATGCTCCTCGTTCGGATATTCGAGAACCGAAAAACGTTCCAAATTCACGCCCGAACCGGGAAGAAGCGCATATGCGCCCTTTACGACGCCGTGCTTCAGCATAAACGCTTGGTTTTCCGTGTTTTGAAAAAACACCTTTTGCGCTTTGCGTAGCCCAAACTTATACAAGGTAAGGGTGATTTTCTGAAGGATTCCGCTATTTTCAACCGCGGTTCCCAATCCGGTAATGTTTGCAACATACGGCACGCCGAGCGACGCGCACGCCATACCGCCGTATATGTTCGGCTTGATTGTATAGGTAAGAACGATATCCGGCGAAATCCTTTTGATGATTTTTTTGTAATCGCGAATCATTCGCAGTTCGGCGAACGGGTTTGTGCCGTGCCGGTTAAACGCGTAGGGTTCAAAGATACATCCCATTTGCACAAGCTCCGGGATAAAAGGACCGTCCGGTAGGCAGATATGGACCTCATAACCGGCGCTCAGCATAGCCTGAAGAACCTCGCGACGGAAACCGAACAATCCCCCGGAGTCATTTGCCAAAAGCAATATTACCATCGTACAGATTTCCTTTATTTTCAGTGGTTAGAAAATTGAATTTCCACAAAAAGCACCGACGGGGTTATAAAACCGAATTGGTGCATCTTCAGATTTTTACTCGTAATACAAACGTCGACCCCGGAAATAAATTTTTGAGGCGATCCTTAATATCGTCTATATATATTCTCCCGCGGTTATTCTAAACGTACTTCCCGTCATCATAGCGCTCGCGTCGGAAAACAGATAAATCAGCGCCTCCATATAATCGGTCCTTTCGCACATTCTTCCCATCGGCAGGATACCGGCGGCTCGTTTTCGAAGTTCCGACTCGTTTTCGCCCTGCCCTTTTCTAAGTTCCACCTCGCCCTCGGTAGGCGTCCAGCCCAACGTAAGGTAGTTGCACCGGATTTGCTCCACGGCATAATTATGGGCTATATGCTCCATGAGCGTTCTGAGGACACCCTTGCTGCAGGCATATGCCGCACGGTCTTTCTGACCTCCCCACGCATGAGCGGAGCCTGTCAAAACAATACTTCCTCCGCCGTTCATTCGCATATATTTCACCGCCTGCTGGCAACAGAAAAAACATGCCTTAAAATTCACATCCATGACCCAATCGAATGTTTCCTCGTCGCACATATCGAGCGGACTTACCGGAGTAACTCCCGCATAATTGAAAAAACCGTCTATCTTGCCGTAAACCTTATACGCCGTATCAAAAAGCGTCTTGCAATCCCGAACGTTCAGCAAATCCGTATGAACAAAAATGCCTTCCGAACCGTATATCCTAATATTTCTGATAACCTCTTTGGCAGATTGCTCGTCCCTTCCGCCGATAACGACCTTTGCGCCCTCGCGACCGCAAACCTCGGCAAAAGCACGACCGACACCCTTTGTACCTCCGGAAATGACGATTACTTTGCCCTTTAACCGTTCAAACTCCATAGGGTTCCTATTCCTTTCTGTTATCCGTTTCCCAACCCGCAAATTCAATAATTTTCAAAGGCAAACCCTTAGGAAATTACTTAAGACCCAATGCCGCATCGACATCAAAGCCTTTCAGGACCATATTTTCTCCGTCTTCCCCGTATACCGTTATCTTTTTCTGGTACTCTTTCAGGCATTCGGCAAGCTCTTTCTTGCTATTACATACAAGGTACATTCTCGTGAGGACCTGTTTTTCATTTCCTATCCATTCCTCAAGAACCGTATCCCCTTCGTGCAAACGCTGTATATTGGCAACGACCCGGCTATCGCTCGCAAGACGGTCAAGCCCTTCGATTTTGGCGATGCGTCCTTTCTTAAGAAGGACCCACAGCGTTGCCGCCCATTTGCCTCTAAGCCGCGTATCGTCCTCTTTTTTGAGATTGACTGCACCTTCAGAGCCGGTGAGAGCAAACCGTACCAGCATCTCCCTTTGGTCAAATCCATGAATCGCTTTCATCAGCAGGTGCGGCGCCTCTCCCTGCAGTCGGAAACCCGTGTCATAGACATAAAACTCGCCGTTTTCATAAAAGCCCGACAGCATGAGCACGCCGTTCCGAATCCCTATTTCCCTGAACATTCGCAATACGTTTTCGTGCATACGCGCAAAATATTCATCAAGGTGCTTGGACGGATAGGTGCCGCCAAGGCAGACCCTTGAAAGTCCGGGCTGTTCGTCAGTCGTGTATCTGTCATAGATGCATGACGCGCTGCAATAGCCGTCCTTGAAGGTATAATACATCCCCATATCATCGCACTGCATGTATTTTTCAACAATAAAGCGTTTTTTATTGGAAGCGCTCAACGCCTTCTCAACGCCGACTCTCAGTTCGTCCTCGTTGTGCGCGACCGTCATTCCTACGCCGCCGCCGTTATCTACCGGCTTTACCATAACGGGATAAACGATTTTATCAAGGTCCTCGCGTTTCAAATCGGCGTCAAGATAGTATTCCGGAATCCCATGAACGCCGTATCTTTCACAGGTGGCTTTGAAAACATCTTTGAAAGCAAATACATCTACGATTTGTTGGGTCGCATAGCAGGGAAGTTCCAGAGCGTCGCAAACCTTACAGTACGACGGAACAAGAATATCCGCAACGCCGACAAGAACACCGTCTACTTTTTCCTCTCTTGCCAAAGCGATTAGCCCCGGCACGTCCATGCCGTCCACATCAAATGCTTTCCATGCAACGCTTTTTGCCGGGTCGGTATGGCGTGCGGAGGTGACAATTGTTTTTACACCCATGCCGTTTGCAATTTCCACCAGCGGCGTAGTTTCGGGATTTCCGCCGAGTATCAAAAGTTTTTTGCCCGCAAACTCTTTTTCCATTCTCTCTTCTCCACTTTACATTAAATTTCAACGCACTCGCCCTGTGTCATTAGCTTAAACGGCAGTTCCGGATGTTTTTCCTTCATAATATTGCAAAACTTTCCGGCATCTCCCCCGTGCGAAGCAAACATTCCAAAGTGACAGGGAATCGTCAAACGCGGTTTCAAAGCCTCCGCCATTTCGGAGCATTCGATTTCATTCATGTTTCCGTAAGCTCCGTTTATCGGCGCAATCATAACGTCAAGTTGACCGCAAGACAGATATTCTTCTTTCCGGTCAAGCCTCAAACAGGTATCTCCCGCAAAATAGATTTTCTTTCCGTCGACCGCGATGATGACGCCCACGGCGTCCGGCGCTCCTTTTCCATGGTCGCAATTCACAAAGTGGAACGAAAAAGAACCTTTTTGATAGGAATCGCCCGGCTGAACATACGTCGCCCGTTCGTTGCCCAAGCCAAGCCTGTGCATATCTTCTTCGCAATTGACCGACGCAAAAAGTTCTGTTTTACCGTTTGACATCAATAACGGGATTGCGTCGTCATCAAAATGGTCCTTATGCGGGTGAGAAGCAATTACGACATCAAACTCCAATGCGTCGGGAGAGAGGATTTTCGGCAGGAGTCTGTGGTATCCCACATGACCCTCCACGCGTTCAACGCAGTCTGTCAAGTACAAATCCAGACCTAAAATCTCCCCGCATTTGCTCTTGATGATATACCCCGCCTGACCCGTAGAAAAAATATAGGTCCGCCCGGCAGGCGCCGTCAGCACCTTAACAGCAAAATCATTCATAAAACTGCCTCTTTACAAAAACATGTGACCATCAGCGCGTTCCAATTGCAGTTCCTTTCAAAAGAATGTTCTCGGTTTTTTCGCCGACTGCCTCGCCATTTTGCCCGAAAAATTCTTCCATCGTTTCAGATGTTTCCGAGGATATCCCCTCGCGCCGGATTACTTTTTTGATTGTCAAGAAAATGACCCGTATATCTCCGACAAAAGTCACGTTTTGCGAATAGGCCACATCAAGTCGAAATTTTTCCTCCCACGAAATCCCATTCCTGCCATGCACTTGCGCGTATCCGGTCAATCCGGGGCGCACATCGTGGCGACGGCGCTGTTCTTTGCTGTATCGCGGCAGGTATTTCACCAAAAGCGGCCTTGGACCAACGATGGCAAGGTCGCCTTTTATGATATTGAGGAGTTCCCCAAGTTCATCTAACGAGGTCGAGCGCAAAAACTTCCCATAGCGTCCAAGCCGTTTTTCGTCCGGGAGCAGATTGCCGTTCTCGTCCTTTTCGTTAGACATTGTTCGGAATTTGATGAGAGAAAATATCTTTTCCTGCCCGGTTTTTTTATCGATTCGTCCGGGGCGCTGCTGCACGAAAAAGGGATTGCCCTTCATCGCAATCGCGCCGACAACAGTTAATATTAAAAGAAGCGGCGAAAGCACGATTAGTGCAAGCAACGCCAACATAAAATCCAGCGGGCGCTTGACAAAACGCTCATACGGTCCGTACGGTTTATGTAAATTCCCCATGGAGCCCTCACGCAAAACAGCCTTTGACGAGTTCAATCACAGCACCCTGCTCTTCTTTTGTCATTTTGTTATCGCTCGGAAGGCACAGACCGCGGCGGAAGATGTCCGCGCCGACGTCGAGCGGCTTTTCCCCCGCGATATAGGCGTTGCTCCCGGCTCTGCCGTTGCCGTTTGCCGTGACAAACGGGTTCATGCGGTAAATCGGTTGGAGGTGCATCGGTTTCCAGATGGGGCGACCCTCGGCGTTGTACTTCGCAAGGGTTTCCAGTATCTCGGTCGGGCACGACTTCCCGCTTTCCTTGACAAAGACGGCGTCGCCGTCGCCCCGCGCCTGACGGCACATCGCGTCGGGATGTATCAGCAGGCAGGACAGCCAAAAGTTCGGCTCGCTGTCGGGGCTATACGGGTTCATCTGCACCGGCAAATCCCGGAATCCCTCTTTGTATCGCTCGTAAATCGCCTTTTTTTGCGCGATATGCTCGTCAAGGTGCGGAATCTGCCCGCGCACCACGCCCGCGATGACGTTGCTCATGCGGTAGTTGTAACCGATTTCCTCGTGCTGATACCACGGAGCGTTTTCGCGGCTTTGCGTCGACCATTTTCGCACCTTTTCCGCGTCCGCCCTGCTGTCGGTCAGGAACATTCCGCCCGAAGAGCCGGTGATAATCTTGTTGCCGTTGAAAGAGATGGCGTTATAATCGCCGAACGTGCCGGTCTGCACGCCCTGATACGTCGCGCCGAGCGATTCCGCCGCATCCTCGACAATCAGGGCGTTGTGTTTCCTGCAGACCGCCTTGATTTCGTCGATTTTGGCGGGCGTACCGTAAAGGTGCACCAACACGACAAGCCGCACGTCGGGGTACAGTTCGAACGCCTTTTCAAGGGCTTTCGGGTCCATGTTCCACGTATCGTATTCGGTGTCGATGAACACCGCCTCGCCGTTCTCGTAGGCGATGGGATTGACCGTCGCGCCGAAGGTCATGTCGGCGCAAAACACGCGACGCCCCTGCAGGGTCCCCTCTCCGGTCCTGGGCATGCCGTACAGCCGTTCCCCGGCGAGTTTGACCGCCAAATGCAACGCCGCCGTGCCGCAAGAGAGCGCGACCGCATACTTGCAACCGACTTTCTCGGCGATTTGGCGCTCTATCTCGTCGATATTCTCCCCGACGGTGCTGACCCAGTTGGTTTCGATTGCTTTCCGCACATATGCGAGTTCCTCGCCGTGCATGGTCGGCGAAGAGAGGTAAAGTTTCTTTTCAAACGCACCCGGAAACGCTTTTTTTGCGAGCGCACCGCGAGTCTGCGCGTTGTTTCCATTCATTGGCTTACAGTTCCTTGTCCGATTCAAAATAGGGGTACGCCGTTGGGTTCCGGCGCGTCTTTCGACCGGGTATTCAAATTGCCGCTTTGGAAAATGCATAAATCGTTTATAATTATAGCACGCCGCACATGGATTGTCAAGTGGGGGAACTGTTTTTTTCGGCAAAACCCCGAGGAAATTTTTGAAATCCTACGCGCCGCACGCGTCCGACCCCCGCAAAACAGTGTACCGCAAACGCTCGCAAAAAGCAAGCGAAAAATTCTGCCAATATGCGGCGAAAGCAACGCCCGTGTCCGTAAAATGCCCGGAAACGCGCTTTTTTCGCAAAAAAAGAACCGCCGGGCGGTTCCCCGACGGCTCGCAAGTTCCGTTTGGTTTCTAATGGATTTTGTACGTTCCGAGCACGTGACGCTTGATGAGCAGATAGTCGCCGGAATCGACCGCTCCGTCATGGTTCACGTCCGCGGCGAGATTTTGTTCCTCCGTCAAACGGTACGTTCCCAAAATGGACCGTTTCATCAGCAGGTAGTCCGTCCCGTCGATGTTTCCGTTGCCGTCGAGGTCCCCCGTCGCAAGCGCCGGCGCGTCCGGGTCGCGCTCCCCGCAAACCGTGCATTTGCCGTTTTCGTACTTGTGACCGGCGGGAAGTTCCTCGTGCGAAAGGACTTCGCCGCAAATATCGCAAACCTCGTCGACGTATCCCGCCTCCGTGCAGGTCGGTTCCTCGCGATGGGTCGACCGCTCGTCGTGCTCGCAAAACGGCATTTCCGTTCCCCAATGTACCTGTGCGTTACAGCCGAGCCACTTCGAGTTCCAGCCAACCGGCTTTTCGGCGGCAAGGCAGTAGACGTGACGCATGCCGTCGTTCGACGAAAACACGTCTTCGCCCACGCTCGTCACGCTCGCCGGAATCTCGATTCGGCGCAACCGGACGCACGCGCCAAACGCGACTTCCCCGATACGGGAAAGCCCGTCCGGCAATGCAATCGACAGAAGGGACGCGCACTGGAAAAACGCCCAGTCGCCGATGACCGTCAGCCCCGCCGGCAAATCGATTTCGGCGAGTTTGACGCACCCGGAAAAGGCGCTGTCGTCCAAAAAGCCGACGTTCTTCCCCAGTTTGACCGACTGCAGCGCCGTGCAGCCGGAAAAGGCGTATTCGCCGACCGACCCGACCGAATCCGGGACCGCAATCGTTTCCAATTCCGTGCAGCTTGCGAAAGCGCTCCGCCCGATGGACGTCACGCCCGTCGCGGGAATCACGCTGTTCGAACAGCCCTGCAAAAGAGTCCCGCTCTCCTTCTCAATCAGGCAGTTCGACGCCGCATAATAGGTCGCGTTCGCGCCGTCGACTTCAATAGTCGCGAGCGACGACGTGCTCGTGAAAGCGTTCACGTCAATCCGCGAAACGCTCGCCGGCAGGTGCAGGGCGGTCAGCGCGGTGCAGCCGGTGAACGCTTGCGCGCCAATCGTCGTCACGCCGGTTCCGAAGTCCACCGTTTCCAGTTTCGTGCAATCGGAAAACGCGCTCTTGCCAATCGTTTGCAGGCTGTTCGGCAACGTCACCGCCGTCACGGGTCGACCGGAAAACGCGTACTCCCCAATCGCGACGACATCCGCGCCGCCGAGTTTCGCGGGGATTTCGACCTTCCCGCCGTTGCCCGTGTAACGGGTCACCGTCGCTTTGCCGTCCGCCACCGTGTAGGTCAGGTCCCCCGCCTGCTCCGCGGAGGTCGTCCAGCCGACGAACGCGCCGCATACCAGCGCGAGCGTCAGGAAAAACAAACCGAATCTTTTCATAGAACGTTCCTTTTCAAATCGTTTTTTCTTTTTTTCATTTTATCACAGATTCTCGCAAAATGCAACCCCCAATTTTCCCCGCACCGCGCGGCATAAAAAAAGCGGGGTCGCCCGTTCGGACGAAAAGTCCCAAAAACGAAAATACAATAAAAATATCGTTTCGGAGGCGGACATGCGCCGACTCCGAAACCCCTTAAGAGAAAAACGGCGAAGGCGGCGTCAGTATTGGCGCAAGCCGAGCTGGTTTTCGATGAAAAGGGGGTATTTGGGGGGAAAAAGCAGAGCAAGGCGGAGCGGCGACAAAGTCGCTAGCGACGCCGCCGTGATTGCGTTTGCCCCCCAAAGAGTTTTACCCCTCTCGAATCATGGTTTTGAGCGCGTGCAGGGCGTCCCCGAGCGAACCGACGGCGTCGATAAGCCCGTACCCGACCGCCTCGCTGCCGTCGAGAACCGTTCCGATGTCGGTGGTCATTTCGTCGGTGCGGGTCATCAGTTCCCGCAATTTCCCCTCGTCGGCGCGCGAATTCCGCACGATGAAGGAAAGGATACGGTCCTGCATCTTTTCAAGCGACGTGAAGGATTGCGGAACCCCGATGACCAGCCCGTTCGTCCGCACCGGGTGAATCGTCATCGTCGCGCTCGGCACGATGAACGACTTCTTCGCCGAAACCGCGAGCGGGACCCCGATCGAATGCCCCCCGCCGAGGACCAGCGAAACGGTCGGCTTCGTCATTCCGGCGACCAGTTCGGCAATCGCAAGCCCCGCCTCGACGTCCCCGCCAATCGTGTTGAGCAGGAGCAAAAGCCCGTCGATTTCGTCGCTCTCCTCGACGGCGACGAGGGTCGGGATACATTGTTCGTACTTGGTCGATTTGGTTTGCGGCGAGGCGGCGTAATGCCCCTCGATTTGCCCGGCGATGATGAGGGCGTGAATCGCCTCGCCCTGTCCGCGCAAGGTGATTCCGCCGGATTTTTCGATGTCGTCTGCCTTCTCCTCCGGCGCGCGGACCGCCTCGTCCTGCTGTTCCCCGCCGTTGTCGTCGTTGCCGTTGCGGTATCGTGTCATATGGTTTTCCGTCCTTTTCGTTTTCTTTCCCTTTGAGTATCGACACGCTTGACGGTTTTTAAACACGAAAAAAAGACGCAACGTTTCCTTTGCGTCTGTGTGTCGATAAACGGGTGCAGTCCCTTCAAGGGACTTTTTGAAAAAAGTCCCTTGAAAATCCCCAAAAACTTTTAAAATTGGTGTTTTTTCGCGTTTCGCACATTTAAGAGCCGCGGGACGAACGGGCAAACGACGAAGGTTCCCCCGTTTGCTATCCTATTATACACCCCTAAACAATGGGGGCGTGGGGGACTGGTCCCCCACACGTACCCCTCGTACCCGTTACGCCCGGGCCCTCCGGCGCGCCAGATTCCCCACGACCTTGAGCAGAAGATTGACGCCGAGAATCAGCAGGGACACGAAAGCGGCCTGCTCGGTGAGAAGCTGGTCGGAGAACTGGGAAAGCATGAGCGCGACCGGTTTCGGCGACGGCGGCGCAAGGAAGGACACGGCGGAAATGGTCATCATGGAATTGACGAAGAAATAGGTGAACATCTCCAGCATGGTGAACCGCACCTTCGGCAGAATGACGTCCTTGATGACGTGCAGACGCCCCACGCCGAGCGTCAGCCCGACGTCCTCCAGGTCCGGGTTGACCTTGCCGAGGGTCTGGTACATCATGAGGTAGGGCGACGCGAAGAAGTGCATGGAATTCGCGAGCGCGATAAGCAGGACCGTGCCGTAAATCGGCGTCGAATGGAAGAAAATGACGTACGAAAGACCCAGCACCAACCCAGGAACAGACATGGACGTGATGGAAATCAGGTGGATTCCCTTCGAGAACGCGCCCTTCGCCCGCGCGGTCAGATAGGCGCAAACGAACGCGAGCAACGTTCCGAACACCCCCGCGAGCAGGGCGTACAGCAACGAATGCAGAAGGTACGTCCCCGCGCCGCGGTTCAGCGACGTGCGGATGTGCTCCAGCGTGAACGACGGGTCGACCGGGTACTTCCGCTCGAACATGATAAGCCCGAACGCGCCGACCGGCACAACCACCGCAAGCCCGACGCAAACGCTGTACACGTAGGCGGCAACCTTCGCGAACCGTCCGCCCGACGGACGGACCGGGTCGGACACATAGGCGCCCTGCCCGCGCTCCGGGTTGAGCAGATCGATGACGAACGCGACGATTGCCGGCAAAAGCAGGAACGCCCCGATGACGCTCCCGCCGTCGTAGTTGGTCTTAGCCGCCGCCTCGGTGTACATCAGCGTCGAGAGCGTCCGCACCTTGCCCCCGACGGTCAGCGGCACGCCGTAGTCCGTGACAATCATCGTAAAGACCGCGAAAAACGCGGAAAGCAGGGTCTTTTTCATATACGGCAGCGTAATGCCGGTGAACTGACGGAACTTCGGGATACCGAGCACCGTCGCGGCTTGATATTGCGTGCCGTCCTCGTACTGCAGAATGCCCGAAAACATCAGGAACGCCACCGGGAACGAGTACATCACCGACCCGGCGACAATCCCCCAGAACCCGTAGATACTGCCGTGCAGTCCGAACAGGTTCGTCAAAAACCCGTTCGCGCCGAACAGCGTCACCAGCCCGAAGGCGTGCGAAATCGACGGAATCAGCATCGGCAGGACGAACAGCGTCGAGAACGCCGCTTTCCCCCGCATCGGCACCCGTTCGAGGCACCACGCGGCGGCGAACGACAGCACCAGCGTCAGCACCGTCGCGGTCAGCCCGGTCGTCACCGAATGGCGCACCGCCGGCAGGAATTGCGGCGACGATATCATCGCGCGGAACCCCTCCGGCGTGATACGCGTCAGCATTCGCACAATCGGCAGAATCACGCAAAGCAGGAAAAACAGCGCGACGCAGACTTGCGCGACCGTCCGCGTCCACGTCCGGCGCTTCACGACGCGCCCCCGCCGCGACGAATAAACCGCGCGAGCGAATCCACCTTCGCCTGCAGGTTATCCAGCACGAAGGACTGCACGTATTCGTTCGCCGGCGCGTCCGCGATATGTTCCGGGGTGTCGAGCTGGCTGATTTCCCCGCGGTCGAGAATCATGATACGGTCGGAAAGGGCGAACGCCTCCTCCTGGTCGTGCGTGACGTAGAGCATGGTCGTCCCGAACTTCGCCTGCAGGTCTTTCAGTTCCGTCCGCATGGACAGACGCGTCGCGACGTCGAGCGCCGACATCGGCTCGTCGAACAGCACGACGTCCGGGTTGAGCGCAAGCGTCCGCGCGATGGCGACGCGTTGCTGCTGTCCGCCCGAAAGCGCGCGCGGGTACTTGCGGGACTGGTCGGCAAGCCCGACCGCCTCAAGCATATGCGCCGCGCGCTCCCGCACCTCCGCCTTCGGCAGTTTGTGCAGTTTCAGGGCGTATTCGACATTCTGCCGGACCGTCATATTCTCGAACAGGGCGTAGTTCTGGAACACGATGCCCATGCCCCGCTTATCCGGCGGGAGGGCGGTGATATCCTGCCCGTCCTTCCGGATTTTCCCGCTGTCCGGCGAAAGCAGTCCGATGAGGATACGCAAAAGCGTCGTCTTTCCGCACCCGGACGGACCGAGCAAGGACAGGAACTCCCCGTCCCGCACCGTGAACGAAATGTCCTTCAGCACCGCCGGATTGCCCTTGTATCCCTTGGAAACGGATTCGATGACCAGCTTGTCGTTCAACTGAACGTCCATCTCTGCAAAAGCCTTTCCTTTTCGCTCATCGTGTCATTGGACATATTGCCGTACTTGACCCCGGTCGGGAACCCTTCGACTTCCGGAACGTAATCCTTGAAAATCTGGTCCGGGAAGAATCGGGTATTGTTCTCCTTGCAAAGCGTCGTGGACAGGTAGTTGAACACCTCCATGACCGCCGCGCGTTCCGCGCTCCCGGCGAGCACCGCGTTGCCGTAGACGCTGTACGGCGAGCCTTCCTCGAAGAAAACGATTTCCAGTTTCACGCCGTCGTTGATTTCCGTCACCGCTTGCGACGTCATGCCCAACCCGACGGCAACTTCGCCCTGCTTGAGCGCGTTGACCGGACCGGAACCGGACGATGTGTATTGCAGGACGTTATCCGTCAGTTTCGCGAAGTAGTCGAACGCCTTGTCCTCGCCCCACTCGTTCGTCAACTGCCGCAAGAACATATAGCCCGTGCCGGACGACGCCGGGTCGGGCATGGAAATCAGGTCCTTGTACTTCGGGTCCAGCAGGTCCTGATAGCCCGTCGGTTTCTCCAGCCCCTTGTCCGCAAGCACCTGTGGGTTGAGAATGACGCACCCGCCGTTCTTCAGTTCCGGCGTGAACTTATGGCTCTCCGGCACGAGGTCGTCGAGGAACGGCGAATAGTCGAAATCGGTCAGTTCCGCGAGGTACGGCTCGCATTTATAGAGGTAGCCGTACTCCTCGGACAGAATGATGTCGCAGCTGCAGTCCTCGCCTTCCTCGGTCACTTTCGCGGCGATACCGCTGCTGGTCATGTACTCCAGCGTGATGTCGTAATCCGGGAACTTCTCCTTGAGCGAGGACAGGTAAAATTCGTTCTTGTAATCCTCGCCGCTCGTCCAGATGGTGATTTTTTCCTTCCCGTTGCCGCACGCGGCGAACGTCAGCGTCCCCGCCGCGAGCAGTGCGCCCGCGAGCAGCGCCGTCAGGATTCGTTTGGCTGATTTCATCATTTTGTCCTCCTTGTCGTTTGTGGGTTTGTTACGGTGTATCGTAGGTCTTATCGATTGCCTTGAGTTCCTTGAACGTGTCGATTTCCGTCACGTCCTCCGCCGTACACGGGCGCACCTCGACGCGGTACTCGTCCGCGAAAATCGAAAGCGGCACCTGGTCCCAATACCGCTCCTTGCCGCCGGGCATCTCGTACGCCTGCAGCAGGTGGTTCGCCAATTTCCTCCCCGCGTCCGCGTCCCAATAGGAAATGCCGACCTCCTGATAGCAGTTCAGCCCGCCGATCTTCTGCTCGCGGATGACGCCGTTCGACACCTCGAAGCACCAGTCGTTCGACCGCTCCATCGGGATTCCCAGAAAGTTGGACGTATACTGGTACGGCCGGATGAGCGACGGATTCCGCAGCAGCAAATCCGCCTCCAGCACATACGCGTTGCCCATCAGGTACCGCGCGCACACCGCCGAGGAAATGTTGTTCGCCTCGTTGTACGACGGGTTCTCCAAAAAGTGCAGCGTCGGGTACTTGTACAGCAGTTGGTCGAACTGCTCCGCCAGATACCCCCGCACGACGTAAATTTCCCGGATACCCGCCCCGACGCACGCGTCGATGAGCCCGTCAATCAAACGCGTCCCGTTGACCCGCACCAGCGGCTTGGGCGTATTGAGCGTCACCGGCACCAGCCGCGTCCCGAACCCGGCGGCGATGAAAATCGCCCGCTTCGCCCGGTACGGCTCGAGCGCCTCCAGCCCCTTTACCGTGATTCGGCCGTCCGCCGCGTATCCGAGTTCCGCCAATTCCTTTCCCAATTTGTTGACCGTGCCGAGCGACATACCCGTCCGCTTTCCCAGTTCCCGCTGTTTCAGCGAAGGCTCCTTCGCCGTCGCAAGCGCTTCCAGAATCGCGAACTGCCTACGCGTCAGTCCCTGCTGTTCCGCCATGAAAGACGTTCCCTTCCTTCTGTCTGTTCATTCCCGTTCGTTCCTGTTCATTCCGCCGCGCTTCCCCGCCCCGTTCTGAACGGCGAATCGGCGTTTTTTGACCCGTATGAAAAACAAGAAACGCACAAACGCGTTCCCCGTTCAAAAAACGAATCCCGCGCCTCTGCTTTGAACCGTTTCTGTTCCGCGTAACGCGGGTTTTGGGGAAACCGTCCCCGCCGCCCGCGCATATCGCGTCTGTTTTCCGTTACTTCTGTTCGTTTTCGTCCTTGTTGACGATGAGTTCGTCCTCGACTTCCTTGTGGGCGTTCGGGTCAAGGTGCAGCTTCTCCGCCGCCGCCTTCTTCGCCTTCGTCCACCAGATTGCAAGCACCGCGCCGGCTGCAATGACGACGCCGCCAATCGACGAGACCGCGACCGTCACCGCCGACGGGTCGAGATACGCTTCCCGCGCGACCGTAAACAGAATTTCCATGTTTCCTTCCTCCTGCTGTTTATTCTGACGAGGGGTACGTGTGGGGGTGCAAGCACCCCCACACCCCCATTGCGCGAAGTCAACTGCCGTTGACTTCGGGGGTTTATCAATTTTCTACAGTATACCACGCACCCGCGCGTCTGTCAAGACTTTGCGGCTCTTTTTTCGGTCAGGGATTGCAGGATATACTTCGCGCCCGCCTGTCCGGACACGCCGTGATTGAAAATCAGTGTCTCAAAGCGTGCGTCTATCCGCTCGCGGTAGGAATCGCTCTGTTCGAGCAGTTCGCGCACGACGGACGCGACGGACGACGAGAGGTCCTTCGGGTCAATGGAACGCCCGAGTTCGTCGCGCAAGGAAATCTCGACCGGGGTCAGCCCGATTTTCTCCCAGTTCGGGTTGAGGCACTTCAGTTTCGTATTGACGAACAGCGCCGGTCGCCCGGTCGAAAAGCAGAATTCCGGCGCGATACCGGACCAGTCGGTGATAAGCAGGTCGGACGTCGTGACGGACTCGTTCGACGAGAAATCCAGCTCAAACGCCAACCCGTCCCCGCATTTTTCGCGGTAGCGGTCGACGAGGCTCTGCAAACGCGCCCCGTAGCGCTTGACGTATTCCGGGTGCGGGCGGACAATCACGCGGTATTCCGGCAAGCAAAGTTGTTCGAGCAGAACGTCGATACAGGAATCCAGCAGGTTGTCCTCCTGCCACGACGGGGCAATCAAAATTTGCTTGCGCCCGGTCGAAACGCGTTCCGCGCGCGCCGCACGCCCCGCCTCGACCAGTTTGTCCGCGAGCGGATAGCCGAACGGCACCAGCTTCTTTTCCGGCAGTCCGTAGACCCGTTCGGTCGCCCGGACCTCGTTCATCACATGCTCGCCCGAGCAGAAAATCGTGTCGAACGCGTCCAGCGCGCCTTCGCGGAACCCCATATGCACGCTCATCATGTCGTGCGGGAGATAGATATACTCGATATCCTTCCGCACGCGGGAGCGCTTGAGGTAGTAGCGGTCGAAATCCGGGGTGGTCATCACCATGATGTCGCAATCGGCAAGCATCATCAGCGGAATCAGTTTTTTCAGCCCGATGTAGTACGGGCGAATGCGGGGCTGTTGCTCCGCAAGGGCGAAAATCCGGTCGTCCGGGTCGTTCGTCACATAGTGAATCACGAGGTTCGAGCGTTTCAGCAGTTCGTCGATGACCGCTTCAAAATACTTGTAAAACCCGCTCCCCTCGGAATAAAACACCAAATGCTTATTGACGACGTGGAAAAACTTCTTGTAATCCTTCCGTTCGCGCTTGCGGTTGCGGCGGTAGGCGGCGTCCTTCTTCTTCGGCGGTTCGAGCGCTTCGATTTCCGCAAGCTGTTTCCGGCTACGTTCGAGCGCGTCGTAATCGACGTGCTTTTTCGGGTTTATCGCGAGGTTGAGCAGGTACATTTGCGCGATGGAGAACAGGTTGCTCGCAATCCAGTAAAGCGCGATACCGGACGGCACGAAGCAGCCGAGGTACAGCGAAATGCCGACCGAAAGCACCATCAGCCCGTACTTGCTGAGTTTGCCCTGCTCGTGCTGAATGACGTTCGACAGGTTTTGCGTCCAGCAGAGGAAGAACGACGAAATCCCCGCCACGAACGGAATGACGGTGTATATGCCCCACACGTCCGACGTCGCCGTTGAAATACGGAACCCGCAAAAGGACAAATCGAACGCGTTCACCGCGTCGACCAGCCCGCGCAACTCGTCGGCGGACACCCCCGGCACGACGGACGCCGCCGTCAGCCTGCCGTTCTGAATCGCGTCGACGATGGTCAACTGATTCCCCGACGCGTCCGCGCCGAGGAAAGCCGCGAGGGATTCCACCACCCCGTCGGACGCCCCAAACAGGAAGCTCAGCGGGTGGTAGATGATTTCCACGACCGCCATGAGCAGGACGATTTGCAGGATCAGCGGGACGAGGGTCAGCATCGGGCGGTACTTGTTCTGCTTGAACAGTTTCGCCTGCCCCTCGGCAATCGCCTCCGTGTCGCCGTAACAGCGGGCCTTGAGGAAGTTGATTTCCGGCTGGAGTTTGACCATCAGGATAGAATTCTTCTGAATCCAGACGGAGACCGGCAGCAGCACGACCTTGCTGACCAGCGTGAACAGGATAATCGCAAGCCCGTAGTTGCCGACCAACTGCCAACACCACTTCATCAGGAACCCGAACGGGACGCAAATGTAGTAAAATACCTGATTCATACGTCTTTTTCTCCCGTCAATCCATCAGGAACTTATCGTAATGCGTATGGTCGACCTCGGTCCAGTTGGAAAAGTCCGCGCCCGGCCCGTTTATCTCGTACACCCACTCGTCCAGACTTTCCGTGTTGTAGGTCTGCCAGCGGTGGGTCCGGCGGCGGTCCTGCCCCTCCGGCACGTCGAACACCGGCGTCCCGTAGGATTCGTCGTACGGCAGACCCTCCGAATCGAAAATCGTCGCCCAAAGGTCGGTTTGCGCCACTTGCGCCGACGATTTTTTCAGTTCACCGGTCCCGACGCCCGACGGCTTGACGAACAGGGCGGTCAATCGCGGCTCGCGGACCTCCCGCCCGTCATGGTGCGGGGCGGAATGGTCGCCGGTGATGACAATCGTCGCGTCGTCGTAAACGCCCAGCCGTTTCATCTCCTGCAGGTACCGATTGATGATTTTGAAACTGGTCCGCACGGCGACGGCGTAATCGTACGCCTCCTCCCCTTGCGGGACCTCCCACTGCTCGTTATAGGTCACGTCGTGACAGCCGTCGATGTGAATGAAATAGAAACCGTTCCCCTCCCGCGTCGCGAACGGCGCTTCGTTCAGGACGCCGTTGACCGCCTTCATGTCGGTCGTGTAGAGCGTCGCTTCGATGGGCGGGGCGGCGCTGATATTCGAACTGAGGTCCCCCCCGACCGCGTCCTTGAGCGCGAACGGGAAACAGCGGTAGAGCGCCACGCGCATCATGTTCCCCGCCGTTTTGAGCCGGTAGGACCACGGCGTCGGCGGCAGGCTGAGTTTCGGAATCACGTTGTCGACGTAGTCCGGCAGTTCGAACGCGTCGCCGTAGGCGTAGTAGGATTGCGTATACAGCCGCACGGAGTAGCCCGCGTCGTGCAGGCGTTTCAGCGGCGTGTCCGCCTGCTCGTCGTACGCCTGCTGATAGTATTCCGACCGTTTCTGGGCGGAAGAATAGGGCTGATTGGTCAGCATCCAGGTCACGGCGGGATAGGTGTGCCCGAACATCGCGATGTTGTCCTGGAACCAGGTGAACCCCTCCAGTTCGCCGTAGACGTCCGGCGTTTCGCGGTACGCCCATTCCGCGTATTCCTCGTCGAACCGGTCGACGACAAAATACACCACGTTTCTTCCGGAAGATGGGGTTGAAATCCCGTCCGTCGTCATCACGCGGACCTCGTAGTCCGGGTTCTCCAGCAACGCTTTCGCCTGCTTGGAAAGACCGATACCGTCGTTCGAAAGGGCGACAAAGACGATATTCACCACCTGTGTCCCGACCAGCACGAACGGAATGAGCGCGGCGACGATTCGCAAGATGTCCCGCTTGCGGACGAACGCCGACCCGACCGCCAGCCCCAGTCCGACGACCCAGACCGCGGTATTGACGACAAGGGCGACCGTCGACAGGGGTTCCTCGCCCATATTGTCGCCCGGCAGGAAGTTCCGCCCGAGGTTGAGGTAGGTCCCCTGCAGAAAGAGCAGGAGCGCCAGCACGGCGACGACCGGAAAGACGAAACGGTACGCCCTGTCCGGCAAAAAGAACAGCACACAGCCGGTCACGAGCGCGACGGCGAACCAGGTGAGCACGCAAATCGGGTAAAAATCCCCGAGCGAAAACTGCAGTTCCTCCAGATTCCCGCCGTAAATCACAAAAGGCGCCTCCAGGCAAATGCCCATCGGAAACGCAATCGCCGCCAAAATCACCGCCAAAAGGCGGCTTTTCCGCTCCTTCCAGATTCGTTTCAACGTCTGATCCCCCTGTTTTTCCGGTTTTCCGATACCCTCTACGCTCTACTCGCAAAAAAATCGTTTCCGTTGCGCGGAAAACGCAAATTTTCCCAAATATCACGGTACAGTATACCACGTTTCCGGCGGAAAGTCAAGTCTGAATTCACAAAATAAGTTTAAGGAAACACTTTCCGCTGGAAAGTCAAGTCTGATTTTACAAAACAAATTTAAGGAATCACTTTCCGCCGGAAAGTTACGCACAATTCCGCAAAGCGGGCGCCCCCCGTTGACAATCCGCCGGAAACATGCTAGAATAGGTTCGGAACATCCGTAAAAATCCCGCGCAAAGGCTTTGCCGCCGGAAGAGGAGGAAAACGCGATGACGTTTGATTTCGGAAAGCAGACGCTGTTTCTGTTGCTTTACGGTTTTTTGGCGTGGACGGCCGAAGTGGTCTATTTCGCGGTGCGGAAAAAGAAGTTCGTCAACCGCGGACTGCTCTCCCTGCCCATCGATTTCGAAATCGGCGCGGTCTTTTCCGGCGTCGCGTTCATTCTGCCCACGCTGGGGCGGAACTATTTCGGGATGTACCTCATCACGTTGGCAGACCTGGTGCTGGTCCGTTCCGTGGTGGGGTTCTTTTGCGGCAGGCTGACCAAGAACATCACCTGGCTGGAAAAGGCCCCCAGCGGCTCCCGGCGGAACCTTTTGTTCAACCTGCTCGCGGCAGGGGCCATTCTGGTGGTCTATCTCCTGTTGCAGCCGGTTTTTCTGGTGCTTGCGGCGGCGCTCCCCGGGGCGGTCCTGACCGTGCTTTGGGTCGCGGCATGGGCGCTGATTGCGGGCAACTTCGCCGCGGTGGTTTTCGCCATGCGGAAAGGGCGGGACAGTTTCGAGCGGCAACGGGAAAAAGGCAGGGCGGACAGGCTGTCCGCGTGGATTTCCGAAACGGTCTGGAAACGTCTGGAAAAGGCGTATCCCGGCATTCGCGACGAGGACCGGCGAACCGAAATTTCCTTCGCTAAGGGCATGAGCCTGGACAAACTGATTTGGGTCTTTCTGATTTCGGCGCTTCTGGGGGACGTCATCGAAACCCTCTACTGCCGTCTGGTGGGCGGCACCTGGATGAGCCGTTCGAGCGTGATTTTCGGTCCGTTCAGTTTCGTGTGGGGCGTCGGCGCGGTGCTTCTGACGGTCAGCCTGAACCGCCTCAAGGACAAAAACGACCGCTGGATTCTTCTAGCTGGCGGCATTCTGGGCGGCGCTTTCGAGTATATGTGCAGTCTGTTCACCGAACTGGTATTCGGGAAGGTGTTCTGGGATTACAGCGATATGCCCCTGAACATCGGCGGGCGGACCAACCTGCTGTTCATGTTTTTCTGGGGGATTCTGGGGCTGGTTTGGGTGAAAATCGTCTACCCGCCCCTGGAAAGGTTCATCGAGAAAGCCCCGCCGGTCGCGGCGAAGGTCCTCACATGGGTCATTCTCGTCCTGACGGTCCTGAACGGGCTGTTCACGGCGGCGGTCCTGCAACGATACAACGAGCGGCAAATCGGCGAGCCGCCCTCGAACGTGCTGGAGGAATTCATCGACGACACCTACGACGACGCCTTCGTGGAGCACCGGTGGCAGAACATGGTCAGCGCGGACACGGGCGAATCCGCGTGACGCCGCCGGGAAAAAAGAAAAAGCAACCCACGGTTGACAGATTTCCAGCCGCCGTATGGTGGACTGCAACCGCAAAAAATGCGATACTTTTCCTTGCGAACGGCAGATACTGCCGCCGACAATTTCATACGGAGGGAAGAACATGATTTTAGCGGACAAAATCATCCGTTTGCGGAAAAAGAACGGCTGGTCGCAGGAGGAACTTGCGGAGAAGGTGCAGGTATCCCGGCAGGCGGTCTCGAAATGGGAGGGCGCGCAAACCGTGCCGGATTTGGAGAAGATTCTTGCGCTCGGCAGGTTATTCGGCGTCACGAC
This sequence comes from uncultured Clostridia bacterium, assembly GCA_947626805.1. Taxonomy (GTDB): domain Bacteria; phylum Bacillota; class Clostridia; order Oscillospirales; family CAG-382; genus Coliplasma. Next base: position 9,915 of record CANQTR010000007.1, on the reverse strand, counting down.
GGACTACCTGCTCAAGGACGAAATCGAGGACGAGGAATTCACGGACGACGCGGACCGCGCGCCCGTCAAGCGGGTGTCTCTCGCGCTCGCGAACGAGTTTCTGGAATGGCGGAAACGGGCTGCCGCGCGCATCGCCGCCGCGACCCTTCTGTGTATCGTCGCCGTGATACCGCTGCTCCTGTTGGGCGCCGCGGTGGAAACGACGGACCTCGGCGTCTACGATACCTTTGTCGCTGTCGCCGGGCTAATCCTCCTATTCCTGTTCGTCGCCGTCGCCGTGGCGCTCTTCGTTTCCGTCGGTCTGCAGAACGCCCCCTTCGCGTTCCTCGACCGGGAGCCGTTTGAAACCGAATACGGCGTGGACGGCATGGTGCGGGAGAAGCAGAAGGCGTACCGACCGACCTACGTCCGGTGCGACGTCGTCGCCGCCTGCCTGTGCGTCCTTTCGCCAATCCCGCTTTTCGTGAGTCTTGTCACGAAGAATGAGTTCCTCACGGTGGTCCTGCTGACCGTCACGCTGCTCGTGGCGGGCGTCGGCGCGGCGCTTTTTATCCTTTCCGGCGTGCGCTGGGCGAGTATGCGGAAACTCTTGAAGGAAGGCGCGTATGCGTTGCAGGACCGGAAAAAACGCCGTATCAAGGACGCCGTTTCCACGGTCTACTGGCTGACCGCGACCGCCGTCTATCTCGGCTGGAGTTTCCTGACGAACGATTGGAAACTCACATGGGTCGTCTGGCCGATTGCGGGGGTCCTGTCCGCCGTGGTCGAGTGCCTGTTCAACCTGTTCATGGACAAGGAAAACGGGACGGACGAACCCTGATTCTGCTATCCACGGTGCGTCGAGCGCGAATCGGACGGCGACTCTACGGAGCGTGGGTGTGATTTTCCGCCGCTTTGTGCTAAACTGCTTTCACAGGAAGGAGGTCAAGACGATGGACCAAATCAAAATCGGAAAGTTTATCGCGCAAACGCGGAAAGAGCAATCCCTCACCCAGCGACGGCTCGCGGATATCCTCGGTATCAGCGACAAAACCGTCAGCAAATGGGAGTGCGGGAACGGGCTGCCGGAGGTCTCCCTGATGCTCCCGCTCTGTGAAGTCCTGCACATCAGCGTCAACGAATTGCTTTCCGGGCAGCGCCTGACCGCCTCCGAGTACAAAACACGAGCGGAGGAAAATATGATGAACTTGATGCGGGAACGGGTGGAAAGCAGGAAGAAGATTATCCTGTCGGGAATCGTGCTTTTCCTGACGATTCTGTCCGGCGTGACCCTGATTCTGTTGGCGGGTGCGCCAGAAATGGACGTGTGGGTGCGCGCTGTGCTCATCGCGATCAGTGCGGTCGTGATTGTCGGCGGAATCGGCGTCGCGGTCGTGCTGGACATCGGCGCGGGGACCTACGAATGTTCCAAATGCGGCGAACGGTTTGTCCCGACGACGGCGGCTTACATCGCCGGACCGCACACGCTCACAAAGCGCAAACTGAAATGCCCGCATTGCGGCGTCGTTTCCTATTGTAAAAAACGGCTCACGCATTGAGCTAACGCTTTTCTTGGGTGGCAAACACAATCGCATCGTTATCAGCGACTTCGTCGCCGCGCTGCCTTGCTCTGTGTTTTCCCCCCAAGTGCCCCCCTTTCAAGACGTGCCGACACTGTCGGCACGTCAAAAACTGGCTCGGCTTGCGCCACTTCTGACGCCGCCTTCGCCAGTTTTCTCTTAAGGTTGCCCCTATGCTCCAAACACAACTGTGTTTGGAGCCAGCGGCTACATGTCCGCCTACGGGGCGATTTTTTATTGTATTTTCACCTTCGATAAAATTTTTTGACAGATAAAAAGCCGGTGCTTTCGCGAGAACCCTTGCGAATCACCGGCTCTTTTTTCAATATCGCGCCCCCGCGTCACCGCCGCGCCGCGAGCCACGCGCACACCAGCACCGCCGCGAGAACCGCCGCGACCGCCCAACCCACGACCGCCCGCGCGCGCCCCCGTCCGCGTTTCTTCCCCGCGCCGGCGCGTCCGCCCGATTTCCGCCTGCCCTTGCGGTAGAGCGAAAGCGGGTCGGTCCGCCGCGAAATGCGCTCGCCGAACGCGTCCACCCAGTCCGCGTCCCCCGCTTTGCACAGGGTCTTTTCGGTGCAGCCCGGTTCGTGGGCGATGCGGTTGCGGACCCAGCGATAGTGCTTGAGTTTTTTCAGGTCCTCCTGCCAGCCGCGCACCCGTTCCGCGCCGTCCGGCTTTCCCGCCATCTCGTCGATATAGGCGCTCACCCCGCCGTCCCCCAGCAGTTCCCCGCACCGTTTTTCCAGCCGTTTGTACGCCTCCAGAAATTCCATCGGTCCTTCCCCCGCTCCCGGTCTTTTCTTGAGTTTACCACAGTTTCCCGAAAAATGCAAGCGTTTCGCATGATTCCCGCCTTTTTCGGTCGATACTCAAAGAAAAAAGGACCGTGATTTTTCTTGCAACCGATTCCGACCGTATGCTTTGACACCAAACCCTACGACCTCCCGGGGCTGACCCGTTACGCGGCGCCGTGCGGGATTTCCTTCCGGTTCCTCGAAACCAAACTCAACGCCCAGACTGCCGCCCTCGCCGAGGAATGCGGGGCTCAAGCGGTCTGCATCTTCGTCAACGACGTCGCCGACGCCGCCGCCATCGACCGCCTGACGGCAGGCGGGGTCAAACTGCTCGCCTTGCGGTGCGCCGGCACCAATAACGTCGATATGGCGCACGCCGAGGGGAAAATCGGCGTCATTCGCGTGCCGGGCTACTCCCCCCACGCGGTCGCCGAGCACGCCATGGCAATGCTCCTCTCCGCCGCACGGCACCTCCACAAAGCCTACGCCCGCACGCGGGACTTCAATTTCAGCATTCGCGGGCTGACCGGCATGGAACTGTACGAAAAGACGGTCGGCGTCGTCGGTACCGGGCGTATCGGCAGCGTTTTCGCCGGGCTTTGCAAGGGGTTCGGCATGCGGGTGCTCGCCTACGACAAGTTCCCCGACCCCGCGTCCGGGCTGGACTACGTCGCGCTCGACGACCTGCTACAGGAGAGCGACGTGGTTTCCCTGCACTGCCCGCTGACCGAGGATACCCGCCACCTCATCGACCGGGACCGTATCGCCGAAATGAAGGACGGCGTTATCCTGCTCAACACCTCGCGCGGCGGATTGGTGGACACCTCCGCGCTGATTGAGGGCATTAAGTCGCACAAAATCGGCGCCGCCTGCATGGACGTCTACGAGGAGGAGGCGGACGTGTTCTTCGAGGACCGCTCGGAGGATATCCTGCAGGACGACCGGCTCGCGCGGCTGCTGACCCTGCCGAACGTGCTGGTCACGTCGCACCAGGCGTTCCTGACGCGGGAGGCGCTCGACACGATTGCGCGGGAAACCTGTTACGGCATTCGGCGGTATTTCGAACCGACGGCGTGAAGCGCCCGATTCGGAAAAAGCATTCGAAAAAATCGGCGGACCCCCTTGACAAACCGGCGGGAAATGTGGTAAACTATGCCCGTCGGTTCGGAGGGTTAGCTCAGCCGGGAGAGCAACTGCCTTACAAGCAGTAGGTCACAGGTTCGAGCCCTGTACTCTCCACCAAGAAAAAGGCGATTGCGAAAGCAACCGCCTTTTTCAATGATGTTTGCCCTGTCGGGCAAATGATGTCGGCTCCGCCTGATGATGTTGCCTGCGGCAATGATGTGTCCCCTTCGGAGACAATATGTGCCTGCGGCACATAGGCAAACATCGCATCATTGCGACCGAAGGGAGCAACATCATTTCGCCGTAGGCGATACAGCATCGAAAGGTTCACAACTTCCGCATCTACGGCGTGGGAGTTCAAGTCTTGCTACCAAACATCCGAAAAAATCTTTTTTATAGTCTCCAGACACCGCGTCGCGGCAAGTCGTTCGGGCTTGCCGCGATTTTTTTCGAATCGCGGCTTTCGTCTTTCGGGATAAACGGCAATTTGTCAGAGGATTTTCCCGACAAGCGCTGTGGTATCACATCGGCGACGCTTGCTAATATATTAACTACTTTGCATTATATTCCACTCAAACTGGTTTTTAAAATCGTTGTAACATTGTGGACAAATCCATATGCCGGCATCTTCTGTACTATAACCTTGCTTTAACTCATCAGCCCCTTTCCCAAATTTTGCCATACAGAACTCACAATAATCGTGATCATTGGAAGAATTATTCGACTTGTAGACCTGCTTAATCAAGGTTACTCTATATAAATACTTTTTTGTTCTCTAAACAAGCGCCAATCAGTATTATTCATGTTAACCACTCCTTTTACTTGGGAGAAATCGTACCATTTATGCGCCTCTCTTGTCAAAAAGGTCCGACGCAACGCGCCGGACCCCATTTTTGACTGTTTTCCCGCGGATACGCGTGAATACGCGCGATTTCCCCGCGTTATTCGCCGAACGGTTTTTGCGGCGGTTTCTCCGGCGAAATCACGACGCGGCGGTCGTCCCCTTCGCCAATCGAATGCGTCGTCACGCCCGGGATTTCCTGGCAGGTCGAATGTACGATTCGCCGCTCATACGGCGACATCGGTTCGAGCGAGAACGCCCTGTGGTACCGAAGTACCTTCTCCGCCATGCGCCGCGCGACCCCGCGCACCGCCTCCGCGCGCCGCGCGCGGTATCCTTGCGCGTCCACGGAAACGCGGTAGTACCCTTCGTTGCCGATATTCGCCGAGAGTGTCGTGAGGTACTGCAACGATTCCAGCACATCCCCGCGGCGACCAATCAGCGCGCCGAGGTGGTTGCCCGTGATGTTGAGCGAAAGTTCCTCGTCCGTTTCCGAAACCACCTCGACCGTCGCGTCGAGCCCCATATTTTCGATGAGGGTTTCGAGGAACCGCACCGCGCGTTCCGCCGGGACGCACGAAACGTCCTCCGACTCCTCCGCCGCCGGTTCTTCCGTCGTCGGTTCCTCTGCAGGCTCCGCGGTATCCGCCGCCGGTTCTTCTTCCTCCGGCAGGTAGACGCGCAATTTCGCGTCCGACGCGCCGATGCCGAACAGACCCTTTTTAGGCTCCTCAAGCACCTCGTAGGACGCGCGGTCCGCCGTCACGCCCAATTGCGCGGCGCCCGCTTCCAGCGCCTGCTCCACTGTTTTCCCGGTCGAAATGACTTCTTTCATTTGTCTGTCCCTTCCTTCTGTTCCGCCGAGCCGTCCTCCGGCTCGTCGTCCTCCGCGGAGAGCATTTCAATCTTCGTCGGTCTACGGTACGGCAAATCCTCCCGACCGCCCTGTTTCTTCACGCCGTCCTGTTTCGGACGCGCGGCTTCCACGCGGCTGGGCGGGCTGACCTCCAAATCGCGGTAGGAATCGTCGTCCTCGTCCACCTCAATCGTGATGACCTTCTTCTTTTTCTGCTTTCCGCGATATTCCTTCTTCATTTCCTCCAACTGCTCCGGCGTATACACCGGGATTGGGCGAAGCTTCTGCACGAGCGGCGCTTGCGCCATGGAAAGCAGCGTGCGCCAAATCCAGTACGCGCCGATAGCCGCCGGGAACGACAGCGAGAAGAACGTCGAAATCAACGGCATACCGACCGTCATGAACAACCCCGTGCCGACCTCCTTGCCGTCCGGACCGACTTGCGCGGGTTGGAACCGGCGCATCAGCTTCGTACTCAGGAACGACGACAGGAACACGAGCAGCGGCACGAGCAGCAGCATCCAGTCCTGCCACGTCTTGTTGCCCGAAAACGACGGGTTGCGCAACAGATTGATTCCCAGAAACGTGAAATCCGGCACCATGCCCGAAATGTCCACCCGTTTCGACGCGTAGTCCGCGGGCAGCGCGCCGGCTTCCTTGAGCGACGCGATGTAGCCGTCGCCGTAGGTCTCAACGATGTCCACCGCGTTCAGTTCGCGGTAGGTCATGCGGTCGCTCGGGGTCAGCAGGTATTTCCGGTAGCCGTTTTCGTAGGTCTGCTCCTCGCCCTCGCCCGGTTCGGTCCGCTCGCCGAGCGTGTTGATGCGCTCCGCGAGAATCGCATCCGCCTCTTTTGCGGCGTCGTTGTCCGCCGTCAGGTTGGCGCGGATATCCTCGGCGTAGGTGTAGGCGTATTGTGCGAACAGCCCCGCCATATCGTCCTTGCTGCCTTCATACGACGGGTCGACCTCCTGCACGACAGCCGTCATCTGCCCGACCGCTTCGTCGGTAAAGGAGGACGAATACTGCACCGGGTAGCGCACGATTGCGAACAGGATGAAAATCAGCGGCAGTTGAATCAGCAACGGCAGGCATCCGGAGAACGGGCTGAACCCTTCCTTCTGGTACATCTCCTGGATTTCCGTCTGCATCTTCTGCTGGGTGACGCGGTCGGTCCGCCCGGCGTACTTCTCGCGAATGGCGAGTTCCTTCGGTTGAATCTTCGCGCGGGCAATCTGGGACTTCTGCTGTTTGAGCGCGAGCGGAAACTGCAGAAGAAGCTGGAACACCAGCGCGAAAAAGAACAGTCCGAACAGGTAGGAGTTCTGTGCAATCCAGACACAGAACTTCATAATATAACTGAATGGCAGATAAATCAATTGCATAAATCAGGCACCTTTTCAGAGTGGTTTCGGTTTTTTAGGGCTTTTTCCGGCATTTCGGCGCTTCTTGCGCGTCCGTTCCGGCACCGGGTCGTAACCGAACCCGCCCCAAGGGTTGCAACGCAACAACCGTCGCGCTGTCAAAAAAAGACCGACGAAAGCCCCCCGCTTTTCGATAGCCTCGATGGCGTACTGGGAGCACGTCGGCACATAGCGGCAACACGGCGGAAGCGACGGGGAAATATGCTTTTGGTAAAAGCGCACGGGCGCTATCAGCGCGCGGCGAACCAGCCGCACCGGCCAAATCGGGCGTTTCACGGCCCGACGCCGAGCAGACAGGCCCGCGCAAGCAACACGCCGAGTTCCTCGCGCAAATCCCAATAGCTCGCCCTCACGGCATTCTCCCGCGCGACCAGCACGAGCAGTTTCCCGTCCGGCAGGTCCGGCAGATAGAACCGATAGGCCTCGCGGATACGACGCTTAACGCGGTTGCGCGTCACGGCGTTGCCCCGCTTTTTGGAAACGGTTATCCCCAGATACGTCCGGGACTTGTCCCGCCCCGAAAGAACATACAGCGAAAGGGAGGGAGAAGTAAATCCCTTCCCCTTGCGGTACGCTCTGGCAAACAGATGGTTCTGCTTGAGGGGATACAGCCTCTTCCGTTCCACCGCACCCTCGCTTTTCTCAGTAGGTAAGACGCGCTCTGCCCTTCGCGCGGCGTCTTTTGAGGACCTTGCGTCCGTCGGCCGTCGCCATTCTCTTGCGGAAGCCATGCTCCATCTTTCTGTGTCTCTTTTTGGGTTGATAAGTCGGTTTCATCTTTTTTCACCTCCGTGAAAGGTCATGGGCAACAAACTGCCAGTACTAACCTTATCATATTTTACGGGTTTTGTCAAGGGGAAAACGCAAAACTTTTCGGTTTTTTCGCAAAAAAATTGGTTCGGGGGCAAACACAATCGCGGCGGCGGGAGCGACTTTACCGCGGATTTTCGACAAACGGTCGTTTCTTTGAAACTTGCGTCAGGCGCGGTCGTCCTCCTTCGGGTTGACGTGTACGGTACATTCCTTGACCGGTTCGAACGCGCAAACCGCCGCGCGCACCTGTTCGGCGATTTCGTGCGATTCCCGCAGCGGCAGGTCCGCGCGCACGCCAATCTCCACGTCCGCGTCCACCCGTTCCCCGAACAGACGCGTCCGGAACACGTCCACCGACAGCACCCCCGGCACGGACGCCGCCGCTTTGCGCAATTTCGCGGTCAGTTCCGGGTCCGCCGCGCGGTCGACCAGCCGCCGCAGGGAATCCCGCGCGATACCGACCGCCACGAACAGCACCACGGCCGACAGCACGACCGCCGCGAGCGCGTCCGCGCGCGGATACCCCACCATGCCGCCGACGATTCCGGCGAGCGACCCGACCGACGAGAGCGCGTCGGAACGGTGGTGCCACGCGTCCGCCCGCAGGCTCAACGCCGCGTCCGGCGCCTTTTTCGCCGCGCGGACGGTCATATGGTACATGCCCTCCTTCGCGGCGATGGAAACGATTGCCGCGACCAATGCGATAACGGTCGGCGACGGGCGGTCCGGCTCGAACAGCAGGGAACGCACCCCCTGCCAGCCGATTCCCAGCCCGACGGCGAACAGCGAAAGCGCAAGGCACGCCGTCAGCACGCAGGCGACCTTCTCATGCCCGTAGGGGTGGTTCTCGTCCGGCTTGCGCTTCGCCAACCGGAGCCCCGCGAGCACCAAAACCGTCGAACCCACGTCCGACGCCGAATGCACCGCGTCCGCCACCATCGCGCCGGAACCGCCGAACAGTCCGGCGAACAGTTTGAACACGGTCAGCGCCACGTTCCCCGCTAACGTCAGCACGGATACCCGTACCGCCGGGTCGCGCGGGAGCGGATTTCGGAAAAGCCGCAAAAAAATCGTCTACCCTTCTTGCAAAATCGCGCGGAGTATGCTATACTGTAGAAAGGAAAAGGTCCCCCGCGTTCCGCAAACCCTTTCCTTTCGCGCCCGTTGCTTTCAGTATACGTCAAAATCGGACGTTTGTCAAATCTTTTTTGGAGCGTATCCGCCGTGCAGATGCTTTCGACCGCCGTCAGCGTGCTGGTGCTGATGGCGTACGCCGTGCCGGGGTTCCTGTTCGTCAGGACCCGCGCCCTTTCGGCGTCCCAAATCCCCCCGTTTTCCAAGGTGCTGCTGTACGCCTGTCAGCCGTGCCTGCAATTCTACGCGTTCCAGACCGCGGACTGCACGCCGGAACTGCTCGGACGAATGGGGCTGTTCTTCCTGTTCTGCACCGGGCTGCAGCTGCTGATGCTGCTCGCGATGACGTGCGCGTTGCGGTTCCGTTTGCGGGAAGCCTGCCGCCGGGCGTGCGCAATCGGCGGGGTGTTCGGGAACGTCGGGTTCCTCGGGATTCCCCTGCTGCAGGCGCTTTTGCCGGAGGAGATTGTCCCGGAAGCCGTCGCCCTTTCGGCGGTGTTTTCGCTTTCGATGAACCTGATTGCGTGGACGTGCGGGCTGTTCCTGCTGACCGGCGAAAAGCGGCATATCCGCGCCCGCGCCCTGCTCGCGAACCCGTCGATGCTGACGTTTTACGTCGCGTTTCCCCTGTTCCTGCTGCATATTCGCCTGCCGGCGGTCGCGCTCGACGCGGTGACGCTGCTGGGGCGAATGTCCACCCCGGTCTGTATGCTCGTGCTCGGTATGCGGCTCGCCTGCACGCCGTTCCGCCGCATTGTCTCTGACTGGTACGCGTGGCTCGCTTGCGCCGGGAAACTGCTGGTCATGCCCCTGCTCGCGTGGGTCGGGACGGCGTTCCTGCCGCTGCCGCCGGTGTTTTGCGCGACGCTGTTCCTGCTCGGCTGCTGTCCGACCGCGTCCGTCACGCAAAACCTCGCCGAACTGTTCCTGCCGCCGGAGGCGACGGAAGCCCGTTCGACAGCCGCCGACGCGATTCTGCTTTCCAATCTGCTCTGCATTTTCACGATTCCCCTGCTCTCCCCGCTGCTCGGCGTGTGAGAGGGCGGAAAGGTGTGTTCCTTCTGAAATTTATGAAAAATCCAATCGGCATTTTCGATTCCGGTCTCGGCGGGCTGACCGGCTACCGCGCTTTGCGGCGGCTTTTGCCCGGTCGGACCCTGCTTTACTTCGGCGACACCGCCCGCGTCCCCTACGGGACCCGTTCGCGGGAGGTCATTCGCCGCTATTCCGTGCAGGACGCGAACTTTTTGCTCTCCCACGGCGTTTGCGCGATTCTCGTCGCTTGCGGAACCGCGTCCTCGAACGCGCTCGACCTGCTCGAGCAGACCTTTTCCGTCCCGTTCGTCGGGGTGGTCGCGCCGGCGGC
>CANQTR010000006.1 GCA_947626805.1 uncultured Clostridia bacterium | reverse complement strand
ACGCATTCGTCGGAGAGGTAGCTTTTTCCAGGACTGTCGGCGGGAGCGACGGACAGGATGGGGCGGCGCATATAGGTATCGAGCAGCCATTGTAATGCGTCCTCTGTCTCCGCAACGTCCGCACTGTTCAGCACGTTTCCCGTCATCGTGAGGAAACGGTGAGTGTGACCGGAAACGTAGACCTAGGCGTTCCTTTTTTTGATGTAGTAGGTCCTAGGAAATAATAGGAAAAGCCGTTCGGCAACAGGCAAAAGATGCGTATTCCTCGCCCGGATGGGATGATTTCGACGTAGGTATCTGAGAATCTGTCCACGATTTCCTACGCCCAGGGAAGCGGCTTACCGTCCTCGATACAATGGTCGAGGTCGATGCCCACAATCCTGCCGCAGACGCAGACCCCGATGCTGTCATAGCCGGTCGTGGATGCCGCCGCTTCGAAATCCGTACAAATGGAAAAATCGTCCGCGCTGGCCAGACGGATTGTTCCGGGAATATACGGCACCTTTGTTTGCCTGCCGCCGCGCTGTTCGTATTTCCAGTTGTAGAAGCGCCCGTTCGATTTTAAGAACTGCGATATTTTGTTATATTGAACTTGCATGGTGCTTCTCCCTTTGATTTTAACGTTCCCATAGGTAAGCCACGGAAACAGCATTTGTTACCCCCTATACAAAAAATTTTCTAAAAATTTTTCTTTGTATGGATAGGTCGTGGAAAGACAAAACTGGTCCCCAGGGCAAAATTTTTGGATTTCGCCTTTCGCTATACAAAAAAAGAGGGTGTTTTTGGGTCTCGCTAAAAAAAATAATACGATTCACAAAAAATCTGTAAAAACGCTCTCTATAGGGTTGATTTTTTCACGATTTTGTGATATACTAAAAATAAATTTTAGGGTGTCCTGGGAGGTATAAAGCATGGCTGTCAGTTACAAGCGGTTGTTCCGTCTTCTGATTGACAAAGGAATAACTGTCGCACAACTCCAGCAAAATGCCGGATATAGTGCCAATATAACGACACGTCTAAAAAAACGATAGTTATGTATCAATGGAATCCATCGAGAAAATTTGTTGCACACTTGATTGTGGTGTAGATGATATTCTTGAATTCATTCCGGCAAATTTTGATGGATTGATTTTCAGAATTTCATTGATTAAAATGCTTGTTTTTTTCAGTAATATAGGCCAACAATCCGGCGTCTGTCGGTGCTAATAAGGACTATAGACCCGGTCTTATAAATATTAAGCGTGCTGGCTGATGATTAGCCAAAGAAGGGCTTTATGCAAAAAAAGATTTGCGAACTTTTCGCAGGTGTCGGCGGATTTCGTTTGGGATTTGATCGACTCGAAACAGGCTGGGAGACCACATGGTTCTCACAATGGGAGCCTGATGCAAAAACACAGTGGGCACATAAATGTTATGTGCAGCACTATGGAGACAGTGTTGACATGAGCGGAGAGTATCATACCGGCGAGGACATAGGTTCAGTAAATAAGTCGGCCATTCCTGACCACTCCCTTTTAGTAGGTGGCTTTCCCTGTCAAGATTACAGTGTAGCGCATACGCTCGCTTCCTCCCAAGGAATCGAAGGAAAAAAAGGGGTACTGTGGTGGCAGATTAGGGACGTACTTATAGCAAAAAAAACACCTTTCTGTATCTTTGAGAATGTTGACAGACTTTTGAAATCTCCTGCCAAACAGCGCGGTCGCGATTTTGGTGTTATTTTGGCATGTTTATCTGCGCTTGGATATAGTGTAGAATGGCGTATCGTTAACGCTGCACAGTATGGTGCGGCGCAGCGTAGACGTCGCACATTCATATTTGCTTATCATGAAGACACTGTATACTGGAGAAAAATGACAAATATTTCTGCACAGGAAATTATTGAAAGCGGTGGATTGATGGCAAAAGCATTTCCTATTAAGGAAGTAGGCCCTATTTTTAAGAAACCTGTTAGTGAAGATATCGTTGAAGTTAGTGACAATTTTGCATTTTCGTTTGAAAACGCTGGTTACATGAATCAGGGCATCATATACACCGCTAAAGTCTTAGAAGATGAAGAAAAGCCACGTTTGCTAGGCGATATACTTCAAAAAAATGTAGATGAAAAATATTACATCCCCGGCGATAAAATGACAAAGTGGATTTATCTTAAAGGCGCCAAAAAGATTCCCAGGACATCTAATAATGGACATGAGTATGTATTTACAGAAGGCCCTATTGCTTTCCCTGACCCGTGGGATAGACCGGGGCGCACAATGTTAACTAGTGAATCTACGCTCAACCGGTCTACACATGTTGTGTCCGACCCAGGGACTAGAAGGTTAAGGCTGCTTACTCCTGTCGAAACAGAGCGGCTCCAAGGATTTGATGATGAGTGGACAAATACCGGGATGCCTGACCGGATGCGCTATTTCTGCATGGGTAACGCCTTGGTCGTCCCTATGATAACGAGGATGGGAAAAGTTCTTGATGAGATAATAGCCGACGAAAAATAAGGCAATTTCAAAAAGAACAAGACCATCGGGTTTACGCTTAGGCATAAGGCCCTTTGGTGATAGTACAGACATGACGCCACCGAAGGAGGACCTATTTTAATGGAAGGTACTAGCTACACTACGAAAGAAGCCATTTTAAGACGTGCACAGGAAGTCAAGGGCATCCCGCTTCGTGATATCGATACTACAGGTCGTTTTGCAACAGGAAAAGGTGCTGTCGGTACTGTTATCGAAGAAAGCTGGTTTGGTTATACCCCCAATTCTGAATCTGAGCCAGATTTTCCCGAGGCCGGCATAGCGCTAAAAGTCACACCTTATATCAGAGGTCGAAACGGTATCCGTGCAAAAGAACGCCTTGTTTGCAATATCATCAATTATGGAAGAGTATGGCAAGACTTTTCAAACCAGCGCTTTTTGGCATAAGTGTAACACTATGCTTCTCATGTCCTACGAACATCTCGTGGGCAAGCAAAAGGGCGATTTTAGGATAGATGAGGTCGTTCTATTCAGTTTCCCGGAAAAAGACCTAGTTATCATTGAGCGCGATTGGGAGACTATCATAAATAAGATTCGTGCTGGACAGGCGCACGAACTTTCCGAAGGTGATACGCTCTATCTTGCTGCTTGTACTAAGGGAGCAAATGCATCCAGTGTTCGCCAGCAGCCGTTTTCGGAGATACCAGCGAAACAGAGGGCATATTCTCTGAAGTCCTCATATATGACGCAGATTCTCAAAAAATACATTTTTGGCAACGCAGAAAACCCCCGCATCATAAGATCCGCAGATATTTTGCACACTCAGAGTTTTGAGGAATATATCATCGACAGAGTCAAGGCCTACTACGGTATGACTCAATCTCAACTCAAGGCACATTTCGGCACAGAAAGCAATGCAAAGAGCCTAAATGACAGGCTTTTGGCTCGAATGATGAACGTCCAGGGTAACATAGCTAATACAGAAGAATTTCAAAAAGCAGGCATAATTCCAAAGACTATTCGAGCGCAGCGCAATGGAAAGATAAAAGAAAGTATGTCTTTCCCCACATTCGATTTTATTGAACTGAGTCACGAAGAGATTTGGGAAGAATCAGAGCTATACAATTATCTGGCCCCTATTAAATTTATGTTTGTTATCTTCCAAGAACGAGATGATGGACAGTATGTGTTTGAAAGGGTCAAATTCTGGAATATCCCGAATGATGACTTGGATGAGGTAGGGTGTGTTTGGTCGCGCACTGTGCAGATTATACGCAGAGGAGTTTCTCTTATTTAAACGGCCTATGGAATCAATAATGATTTACCAAAGCAGACAGAAAGTCCTGTTGCTCATGTGCGACCGCACGGAAGGAATGCCGCTGATATGGCGCCTTTGCCAGATGGTCGTATGATGACAAAACAATGCTTTTGGCTGAACAATAGTTATATTGAAAAGCAAATTAAATGATGAGAGGTTGCAGCGATGCCATTAATTTCCATGGATGAAGTTAGAAATCGAGTTCGTACATTTATTCCAATGAGTACTCCTTATCGAAAATCCGAAAACCAAAAACGAGAAAATATAAGTAGCTTTAATGGTCTTTCCCGTGATGGGTTAATCAATGGGCAGACGGAATGTCGGCTCCTTCTATACGAAACTTTAGCACAAGAAAAAGTGTTTATACAGTACCCCGGCATCGAAAGCAGCCGAGAAGGCCCGCGTCGGTTTGCTTTAGATGCACGACCAGTACTTCAAAAAGTGGATGGGTCATATTCAGAAGATATGGATTTCAAAGCAATTTGGGATATTATAGACCGTATAGGCATGGATCATCGCGCGGATATCGATATTTTAGCGACGGTTTTCCTCAGAATAGCTTATATGATTGGCTATCAGCACAATGATAAAGAATACACTCGTGAAATCATAGATGTTAGAACTAATCGTGTACTTTCATCGGAAAGATTACCATTTGTCTGGAATTCATTAAGCATTGACGGGGACGTTTTAGAAACGCTAAACGATCGTTTTGGGGCGTATAACGGAATATCTTTGGAGGGCTTTATTTACTATAATGATTTACTTGCTCAGAATGAGGATTGTAAGTATCAGTATTTAAAAGGAGACAGATGGAATATAACAACTGGCCGTATCAATAATTGCTTGTCACATCTTACTGTTATTTCCCACATTAGGGGTCATATTGGAATATCGAAACTTATTGATAGTTTTCAACGTTCAGGTGTGGCTCCATTGCCGCAAACACGTTTTCATGAGGCGTGCGGAAACCTAGTACGTCGAGAGCAGACAAGATGAAACACCCCAAATCTTACGATTCTACCATTGAAACTGAAACCCGGAAATGACTGCCACACGTAAAATTAAAGGTGGCAAAGCTGAAACCACCTTAGCAAAGGCATTATGGCATCGTGGATATTGATATCGCAAAAATGACAATCGTCTGCCAGAATCACCTGACATAGCCACTCTAAAATATCATATCGCTGTCTTTGTCGATGGTGAGTTTTGAAACTCGACGGGACAGGTTACAGAGAAGCCGCGAGTACTGGATAGAAAAATCGAAGAAAACATGGCACTTGACCTTCGTAATGATTAAATGCTCATTCAGTCAGGATGAATACCTATCCACATTTGGGCAAAAGAAGTCACCAAAAACTTGTCTGTATGTATAGATGAGATTGAAGAAATTATCATTTCTCAGCTGATAGATAACGTGGACTATTCGGATTCAATCATGTGGTAAAGGTTACTCACTGTCAACTCAACAGGAGCTGTTCCTATGGAAGCAATCGGGACTGTAGAACTTTTCGCCGATGAATGGGCGAATTTATTCTGTCGATGTATATCCGCAATGTAAAGCCCCTATACCGCTACATGATGTCCTAGAAAAAGGATGCGTTGATAAACGATACTTCCTTCGCAGCGAGGATATGCCTCGCTGGTCATATTCAAAAGGGGCAAAGCATGAACGTCGAAAAAGAAGAGATGGCAGTGAATATTGGTTTTCAGAAGGGGCGGTGCAATTTCCAGAACCGATGGATAAGCCGTCCAGAACGAGACTTACATCCGAAACACAAGTCG
This sequence comes from uncultured Clostridia bacterium, assembly GCA_947626805.1. GTDB lineage: Bacteria > Bacillota > Clostridia > Oscillospirales > CAG-382 > Coliplasma. Next base: position 39,892 of record CANQTR010000006.1, on the reverse strand, counting down.
GACGGACATCCCATGTTGTAGTAAATCAAATGACCGGGCAATTGCGTACCCTAACACCTGTGGAGCGTGAATGAATGAACGGCTTTCCCGATGGATGGACGGATACTGGTATGCCAGAGAAAATGCGATATTTTTGCATGGGGAGTGCTTTGGTGGTACCATTAGTTACCATGATAGGAGAATCGTTAATCGCGGATTTTGAAAGATGTAACTTTTACAGAAATCACCGATGAGGTTATATCTCTGTGTACCTCAATAGACGTTGTTATCATGGAAAGCACTAGTTTGATACAACACAACCCAGGGCTACAGACAAAATTGTGAAGCTGCTCTGCGATAGAAGTATGGTTGATTTGTTGATGATAATCCCATGGAAGTAGTTGGTTCTGAAAAATGAGAATAAAACGAAGATGCACTAAGTGTCAAGAATATTTTCGTTGTGCCTTTACCATACTTCATTTGCGTCGCTTTGGATTTCAATACTGTTTATTGATATAAAAAGTTGTATTGAAAATCCTTCAAACCTATGGGGACGGAGTATATCAGAATTGGATGTATTTTGATTTCCTGTCTTATAGCGTTGATTGTGTTGCTAGTAGCATTATGTACAAATGCTAAGGAAGGTGCATCGCTACACAAAGTAGTTTCGGCAACCGAAAAAAACAATCACCGCAGAATACCTTTTGTCGTACATTCTACCATTATTTGCTTTTGATTTTACACAATGGAGTCAGGTTGTTTTATTCCTATTTCAGTGTAAACATCATTTTAGAGGTTGCAAACTTTCGCTTTTACCCCTGTACTACGGAAAATGAAGATGGGGAACTTTTGGAACAAAGAATCCTTGGTCATCGCCGATTAAACGGATGCGTCGGCGAGATGCTTTATCTGAAGTCCCTTAATAATAAGTATAAGTTGATATAAAAAATAAGAGCGACCATGTAGGAGCATTTCCACTCTTTCATGGTCGCCTTTCTCTTGCCTCGCTTGAAGGTTGTCAGCTTAAATTTACTTGTTTTTGTAAATCCCTACGTTGAACCCTCTAACGGCAGGAATTTTTTGTGAAAGTTTCACTTGACGCGCACGCCGCGGACGAAAAGGCGGTGGGTGTTTGTGACGTTCGGGGTGCAGGTGACCAGCGTGCAGAGTTGCTTGCCTTCCTCGACCTTGTCGTCGGCGTAGTCGGCGAGGTTGTCCGGGTCGACCACGCGGATACTGTCCACCCGGAAGGTCGCGGTTTCCTTCAAAACCGTGACGGAAAAGGTGTCGCCCTCCTGCAATTCGTCAAGGCGTTCGAACGTGACCGCCGTCGCCATGTTTCGGTGGGAGAGCAGGACGGCGTGTCCGTCCGTTCCGCCGACGGGGAGGGACGTGCATTCCGAATGCCCGCACCCGCGGCGCATATTTTCGTCGGTCGCGTCGTGGTAGATGGGCAGACGGACGTCGATTGCGGGGATTTCGAGATAGCCGATGACGTCCGTCCCCGGTACGCGCAACTCCGAAGGGTAGTCCTGTTCGAACTGCCCGTACGTTTTCGACCAGATATACGGGCGGGCGGTCGCGTAACGTTTGTTGTATTCGACAGCCCGTTCCCGAATTTCCGCCAATTCTTCGTCGGTCAGCTGTTCCACCGCCGCGACGTATTCGTCGATTGCCTGTTCGTGCCGGCGGTCGGCGAGATAGACCCCGACCGGACGGGCAAGCAGGAGCGCGAGCCCGGTCAGCGCGCACAGCACGACTACCGCGACGAACCATTTCCGCCGTAGGGGCGGTTTTTTCGTTCCTGCCGGTCGACCGCCCCGCGCGGTCGGGACGGTTTCCGGCGTTTTTTCAAGTACGCGCATTTTTTCGCACCTAAATCACGCGCTTGCCGCGTTTCCTACGGCGAATCACGCACACCGCGACGGCGGCGAGCAGAAGCGCCGCGCCGATTCCCCAGAACTGCCACACGCCGAAACTGCCGCTGAACGGCAGGTCCGCCGGTTTCGCGTTCGCGAAGAGCCAATACACATGCGGCGTCGTTTCGTCGATTGTGCCGCGCACGCCGAAATCTTCGGGGTGGATATACGTTTTCGGTTCCGACGCGGTGTCCGTCACGTATTCGAGGTGGTAGCCGTCCCGGTCGGTTTCGGCCACGGTGTAGTTCGTCCCCAGCGGGATGCCGTTGATAACGACCTTTTCCCCGTGCCGCAAGGAAAAGGTTGCGGTCAGCCCGCCCGTTTCGTCGGGGGTCCAATCGAGGGAGAAATCTTCTATTTTCCGGTCGTTTTTGTCGTACTTTGTCGCCTCGAGGTCGTCCTTCGCGGTCAGCGGCGTCAGCGCGACTTTGAAGGTGAATGTTTTGTCGACGGTTTCCGCGTCGTCGTCCGTGACGCGCTTTTCCACCGTGAGCGAGCCGGATTCTGGTTCGGGTTTTTCGTTGACGTAGGTCACTTGATTGGCTATCACGGTTCCGACGATTCCCGCGTCGCTTTTTTCAATTGTGCCCGTGGCGGCGTACCGCGAATCGCTTTCGTCGGTTTCGCCCTGTAACGGGTAATCGGGGTCGCGCGTTTCCCGAACCGTGTAGGCGGTTCCGATTGGCAATCCGTAAAGCACGACGGATTCATCGGCTTTCAAAGTGAAGGTGTAAGCGCCGGTTTCGTCGGGCGTCAGGAATTCGGGTTCCGCGTTTTCCCTGTGCTTTTGCGCGAGCGCGTCGATTTCCGCAAGGTCGAGCGGACGCGGCGCGCCGCCCTCCGTTGTCGCCTTGTCCCGGTCGGCGGTCTTTCCTTTCCAGTAGGGCAGGTTTTTCAGCGCATTCGCCGCCTCGTCGTGGTCGGGATTCGTCAGCCATTCGGGAAGTGTAAAGGTCACCGTGTAGGAAAACGCGACGTCGCGGTCCCTGCCGTCTATCGGCGTTCCGCTTTCGCCGACCAGTTCCTTGGAAACCGTCAGCGCGTCGGGGTTCCAGGTGTTGACGTAGTTCGCCTGCTCCTCGAACCAGCCCGTGTTGCCGTAGACGGAATATACGCCGTCGTAGTCATAGTAGCCGCTTGCGGGTTCCGTCGCCGGGCTTTCCGTTGTTTCGCCTTTCACGCCGAAATGCACCGTCGGGCTGACGCCGTAGCGCGCCATGTTGCGAAGGTAGGTCGACGCCTCGCCGTTGTAGTGCGGGTCGAGGAGTTCGCCGTTGCGGTACATGTAGTGGAGAATCGTGCCGTCGGGTTGCGTCAAATCGCATACGCCGTACTGCAATCCGTCGACGGAATCCGCCTCCGTACAGCTTGGGTTGGTTTTCACCGTGTGCGGTTGCCCGGTTCCCACATAGGTATTTGGACTTCCGTTCCAAACTTGCGTGTTTGCTTCGACCTCCGGCGCGGCGTCTTTCGGCTGGTGGTGGTTGCCGGAAGCACCCGCCTCCATGGTGGCGTAGTATTCCCACATGACGGCGTTGGTGTGCGCGAACGGCTCATACCGCAAGGTCGCGTCCGTATTTTTCGTGCCGTCGGCGTTCAACGCCCATGTGAGGTCGTTTTCGATTTGTCTGTCTTTCGCGACGGTCCCGTATTCCGAGCCGTATTTGGAATTTTCCCGTGTATATACCGGAATCTTCTGCACGCCGGGGACGTAGATACTCTCCGAGCCGCGTTGCTGGATATGGCTGATTCGCTTGAGTGCATAGCCTTTCGCAAGCTGTTCGGCGGTCAGCTTTTCCGTGAACCGGTAAGCGACGCGGTTATCCAGACCCGACAAAAGCAGACCTTCGCCGTGTTTCAGCGTGAATTCCGCCGTGTTCGCCGCGATGTCTTTCAATTCCTTATCGCCGAACAGGTCGGGACGGTCGGCAGATGGAAGGATTTGGTCGTAAACGTCGTCCTTCGTCAAAGCGGTCCCCGCCGCCGCGCCGCCGTCATTCCTGTTGGCGTTCTTCCCGAATTCCAGCGTCACCGTCATATAAAGCGAACGGGTCATAAACGGAGAGGAGAAGTTGGTTTCGCTGGTTTCGTTGTTCGGTTTGCGAATGACAAACGTGTAGAACTGCAGATGTTTGTGTTCCGCCGTGCAGCTGTCGCCGTGTATCCACGCGCCGCCGCCGACGCTTTCCAGCGCGAGAACGGAAATTCCGCCGGGCTCGCTTTCGAGCGTTTCGTCGGTCGCCTCCATGGCTTGCACCTCGCTGACGGGAATCAGTTCCGCGTCCATCGCCCAGTAGGTTCTGGTACCGGCGGGGCGATTTGCATATTTCGAGGAATCGCGGTAACTGTTGCGGTTGGGCGCGCCGGGTTCTTCGGTCGTTTCCTCCCGCGCTCCCGGGGCGAAGAAGGTGGTACGTCCGTTTTTGTCAAACGCATTCGACGAGGTATACCCGTCCGCCGTCCCGTCGTATTGCGGATCCTGGTAGAGCCGGCGGGTATGCGCGGCGCCGCCGCCCGTGCCGTTGGACGGCAGATACATATAGTACAGGTCTTTCGCCGCGCATATTTCCTCCGTCGGGTTGCCGTCGTCGTCGGCGTAGACGTATGCGCCCGCGTCATTCGTCACAACCTGCCTTGCGGTTTCCCTGCCGTTTACCACGCTCACGTCGAAAAGCGCGCGGCGAGAACTGTTGTCGAGAACGAGGTCGCTGTTGTCGGTCAGCACGTCGATATACGCCAAACGGCGCTCCCAAACCTTTCCGTACTCGTTGTACTGGGTCAGCATGGCGCTACGGGTCCCGGTGACGCCCTGCACATAGATTTGGTAGTTGAATTCCTCGTCCTTTTGTTCCTCCGACAATGCAAATCCCGCGGGCGGCTCGAGCAGTTTGGTCACGTGGAGCATCTGGTTTGCGATTTCCAAACGACCGTTGTTGCCCATGTAGTTATTCAGAATGATGTCGTCGTCGGTGCCGGAGTTATCGGATACCGTGGGAACGTAGTAGTTGTTGGCGGTGCCGGTCGCGTTATCGGTCTTTGCGTGGCGGTTGTTGGACATATCGCCGGAACGGATACCGCCCGGTCGCGCCGATACCGCGAATTGGAAGTAGTCGTTGAAGTTGCTCGCGTTCAAACCGCCTTCGCTCGCGGCTTTTTCCCGCGCCGATTCCAATGCGGCACGCACTTGCGCGTTTTCCTGCACGGTCTGCCAGTACTTCACCTGCTGTTCCAGCGCGGAAATCTGATTTTCGGGATTGTCCGGGTCGGGAACCTGCACGGCACTGCTGATTTTGCAGGTATCGCGAAGGTATTTCCTTAATTCGTCCCCCGTTTGGGTCAATTTTTCGAACGTCGGCTCGCCGCGCGTCAGGTCGCCGGTTTCGGACTTGGAGAGATAGTCGAGTTCCAAATCGATTGCATGGGACATATCCGTCCAGCAGAGCATATCGCCGTTGTCGATGTTGTCGGAAGCAAACCCGGAACCGAACTCACTTCCCCGCCGCGCAACGGCACGCTGAACCATGCGACCGCCGTAGGAATCGGGGACCGTATGACCTTGGTCGTCATGCCCGGAATTGACGTCGCCTTCGGGCAGATAGTATTCCACCAGCAGGAAGAAATAGTCCTCGGAATTGAAGGCGACGGAGCCGCTTTCAAAGCCGGAACCGTCGGCTTTGGAGGTCACGTGGTCCATCAAATCCCGCTCCAGGAACACGATGCCGTTTTCCACATACAGGTATTGAACGCCTTTGCCGTCGGTAATATATTGCTTGCCGTCCTTAACCGTCAGGGTTTCCTTTGCCCTTCGGAAGTCCTCCTCGCTCGCATAGGTCCCCATATACTCGCCGCCGGTCCACTGACCGCCGCCGGTCGCATCGTTTTCCCATTTTGTCGCGCCGTTGCCGCCGTTTTGGTTGTCCGTATCGCTCCATACGCCGTCCGCGTTGTCAACGGGCTTGAGCGCGCCGTCCGCCGTCGCACGGTACGCATGGGCATAGAGGGGCAAGGGCTTTTGGAAAACGTAATAGCGGTTCTCCGCGCTGGGCGAGAACGTCATGGTCGGGTCGCCGCGCGTGCGCGCCGTCGCCGTATCCGTCACATAGTCGGTATAATTGGTCCCGGAATAGAAATTGGAGATGAACCAGACGTAATCCTGCCCCTCGACCGTGTGCGAAGAGATATATTCCGCGGAAATCTTGCTGAAATCCACACCGATTTGGTTGTGTTGCGGGGTATCGTCCCGCAAAATCAGGTCCTCCTCCAGCCCTACGGCGTAGAACAGCCGCAAGGGGGTGGATTGGGCAGAATACGCCTCGTATTGCGCTTTCAGCGCGAAACGTTCCTTGTCCTCCTCCGTTACGTTGCGGAGTTCCCCGTAATCAAGCCCCTTATCGGTGGCCAGATTGGTCAGATAGGACAGCACGCCGTCCCGCCCCAGCGTAATGGTGGCAAGTTGCGTCGGCACGGCGGCCGCCGGGATATTCAGATAGAGCGATCGGTTGTACCCGCTGTTCGGGGCGATAGCGCCTTCGGTGTCGATATAGTCGCCCGTGTCCTCAATCCAGACACGAATATCCGACAATCGGTATACGCCGGGGACGTTCGCGTAATCCCCGTTGCCTTCGGGATAGTCTCCGGTTTTTTCATAATTTCCCCACTTTGCCGCCAGTTCGTCGGGAATTTCCTCGCCGTAAATGGGGTTGCGGCGAAGTTTGTTCCTCTCCGTTTTCGAACCGGCAAAGCGGTAGCAGGTGTAAACCGTGTTCTTGACCTGGTCGGAAAGATTGTTCGGCATGCCGTCGTCCGGCGCGCCGACAATCGGAACGTAGGACAACAGCGTTTTGAAGTTAAAACGGTACACCCAGCCTGCCGCCCACGCCTCCTCGGCGGTGGCACAGCCCACAGGCAGACCGGTCTCCGGGTTTTCCTCGGCTTTTTCGCCCGTCTTGCCGTTTTCCCCTTTGTACCAGCCCATGGGGAAAGCCGTTTCTCCGTGCGTACCGGCATGGTGCTCCGGAACCGACATGTAATCGTCGTTCCATTGATAATCGTACACGCCCGCGCGGACAAGACCGTGCATTTTACCGAATACCAGCAACGCCATATCATAGGTGGCGGGCGCGCTGCTGTCATGGACCGTCGTTTTCAACGACTGGTTCTTGATTTCCATGTAGTCGCCGATGGGGTCCTGATAGGTGATAGAGTTCCCCACGCCCGCGTCGTTGTCGCCGGAAATCGGCGTAAAGACCGTGCCCGTGATTTCCGAAAGGATTCGCTCAAAGGACACGTCAACTTGGTCCGATGTGACGTCGAAGAAGTCCTTGTTGTAGGCGACATTGTCGAGAATTTCGTCCGGCGTTACGCTTATGACGGTTTCCCCCGAACGGTAGGTATAGGCGGATTGGGCGGTCATATCCAGCTTTGCGGCGATGCCGCCTGCGGCAGCCTGTGCACCGCCCGCCATGGAAACATACGGGTTGGTTTTCTTATTTGCTTTCAGTGCCCCCCATTCTCGCACGACTGCACCGAATACGATACTTTGGTAATTATCCCAGCCGCTTCCGGTCCAATATGTCGCTCCATACTGGTCTGCAAAATCACGGGGGTCGTTGTTTACCTGATTTGCCAAATCATCAGGCGGATAGTCTTTCGGGTCAAGCGTGGGGAACAATCTCCAGCGTCCCCACTGGGGGACGTTCTTGGTGTCGACGTTCATCGTATAGGTCGACATCGGGGCTTTGCTGTCCGGCAAGACGTTCTTGTCATCCCATCCCGATTCATAGTGTTTTTTTACCACTTGATTCATATAGGAAGCGGTAAGCAGCACCTCAAGAACAGTAGCCGGCGTACCCTGCCAATCATCATCATTGGCGTATAACACACCCGGGCGATCCCAAACCGGCGGGGTTTGCAGCGTGCCGTCCTGATAGTAATCCGCACCGAGGTTATAGAGGGTGTGAAGTCCGTCCCAGCGGCCGGTTTCGGTGGTTGTTCCGGGCGTTCCCGGCAAGAGGGTGTCATCACCGGGAAGATAAACATTATACCATTCGTCACCGGTGTTACCGGGATTTTCGCCAGTATCGTGTCCGCCAAGGCGATGTTTATAATCCTCCTCACGAATAGTGTAGTGGACGCCGTTCGGTCCGTAAGTATCATCACTCAAATAATACGAACTTAAGTCCGTTGGATTATCGACAGAATCGTCTTTTTTAGCACCGTAACGCTTGTTCCAATCATCCACAGTTCCGCCCATATTGTTGAACGCGAAGTTCGCGCCGCCGTCCGACATGATGATCGCGGCGGGGATTCGGGCGACGGTGTTTTTCGTTCCGTTCGAAAGCATATCGGTGTAGGTCGTCGCTTTGGAATCCGCAAGTTGCTTGTAGGCAAGATAGATGCCGCCTTGCGTGTTTGTAAAGTAGCCCACATAGTCGTCCGCATGAAGTTCTTCTGTCTCCGCCACGGCTTTAATCAGGTTATCGGTACGCGGTCCGTAATCAGTTGTGCCGTTGCCATTGTTGTTTATGGTTTTGCTGTTTGCCTTTATGGTATCGGAAACGCGGTTTATTTCCGCCGGGTTCGCGGCGCCGGGGAACGCCTTGACGTTATCGCTGTTGACGTTATTGCTGATAACCGTCGTGTAAGGTTCGTAGTCATCTACATTCGAAAGCTCTTTCATCGAGCAATCGTCAACATTTTCGTTCATCAGGGCATTTGCCTCGACCGTATAGCAGGTGTCGCGGTTGTTTACCCAGTACCAGCCTTCGTTTTCGATTGTTTTCCCGTTTACAGAATCCCCCGTATCTCTCCATACGAGGTCGCCGGGGTAATAGAGTGTCTCCATTCCGCCGACTTTCAGGAACGGAATCTCCTTGTCGGGCGTCCCGTCCGCCCCTTTCGCGTGCATATAGTGCGCCAGCGGCAGGATAACGGTCGCGTTCGCGCCGTAGCAGCACACCGCGACGCGGTTTTCGGGGTTCTGCTCCATCAGTTTATCTATGGTTTTGTTTATCGCGTCAAGCGTCTGCTGAATACGGGAGTTTTCAATTCTGTCCGCCATCAAAACGCCTTCCGCGGGCCAGCCGTCGCCGCTATGCTTCTGAAAAGCGTTGCTGCCGCCGTCAATGCCGAACCGCGTGTCTTGTCCCATAGAGGCGGACATATCGAACACGATGACAAGGTCAATCGGGGACGGCGGAAATTCGTTGACCACCTGTGAACTTGCGAGCGCGGAAAATACATGACCGAAGTCGGCGTCGAAATCCACGCTTCCGTCATACCCGTCGGTTTCCATATGCAAGGACAGCGCGTTGCCTATCCAGTCCTGTTCATCATCATTCCCGTACGCGAACACGCTCTTATCCGTCCAGACGCGCCCGGCGTAGCGGCTGCCGTTCGCCATGTTGAGAAGTTGGTTTACATAATCATCCATGGTGTCGGGGTCGGCGACGCGGGAATTTTCAACGATATGTTCCGTCGCCCCGACGGCGTGCGCGTCCGACAACAAGCCGCGAAAGACGGGGAACATGGGCATGACCATGCACAGGCAGAGCAAAAGGCAGGTCAGTCTACGGACCTTGCGGCTGCCCGACTTCCCCTCGCGTTTCGCGTTTCCGGTTTTCCTTGTATCGCACATTTTTTCGTTTCCTCCTCAGAAGTAGCGCTCTATCGAAACCCGTTTATACAAATGCGGGAACGGTATTTTTCGTCCAAGAAGCGAACAGTCCGCAAAGCATTCGGAATCCGTTTTCCTCCGCCGTGCCGTCGTTCGGGATTCGCCCCAGACAGACCGGGAATGCCGCCGTCAGCGCGGTCGAAAAGAATCCCTCCGCCAGCCGCGCCGTGTCGGAATGCGGGAAGATGTCCTGCCATTTCTCCGCCGTCGGTTCCCATATGTCCCGGTGCGTTTCCAGCGTATCGTTTCTGCAGAACGAGCAATAATAGTACCGGGTCAGGAACGCGCATTCCGCGGCGTGCCCGTCGGTGAGCCAGTGCCAGACCGTGTTCCACAGGCAGCGCACGCGGCTTTCAAACGGCAGGCTGTTCTCCCAAAGCACCGCCGAACGACGTTCCGTTTCGTGCGCAAGCCTTCGGTCCGCGCGAAGGAACGCCTCGGACAGCAGATTTTCCTTCCCGCCGAACAGGCGGTAGAGGTACACGTCCGTGCCCACGCCTTCCGCCTCGGCGATGACCGTCCGGACGGAAACATTTTCGATGCCGCTTCTTGCGGTCAGCCGCACGACCGCGTCCATCAGCGCGTCCCGCGGTTCGACGGTCCTTTTTGGGTTTTCTTTGCGGGTTTTTACCATTTTCTTTTATGACGCCCGTCCGCTTTCACAGAGTTTACAACTCTCCAGAAAAAAGAAAAAAGCCCGCGGGGAGCGGACTTTTCTCGATTTTTGACGGTGGTTTTTGACGGCGGAAATCAGCACCCGACCGCCGATAACTTGTCCATGTTTGTACGTTTCAACTCCATCGAGGAATGAACATACCGTTCCAGCGTGAACTTCGGGCTGGTATGCCCGAGGATTTCGGACAGCGACTTGATTTCAAACCCCACCTCCACGCACCGGGTCGCGAACGTGTGGCGCAAGACGTGAAAATGCACCCCGGCAAGCCCGCAATCCGCCGCATATTTCCCCAGTCGGTACTGCAAGGTGCGCGGCTCGACGTACCGCCCGCTTTCGCCGGTCAAAAGGAACGCGTCGGGGTCGCTGACGCGGAACCGCCGGCAGAGTTTCGTCGCGTAGTCGGTCAGCGGTATCACCCGCACGGAAGTGCTCGTTTTCGGGTCGGTCAGCACGATTTTGGTTTTTTGCGGCGCGGACGCGTCGTAATCCTTCAGGCGGAGCATGGTCGAGGACACCGTCAGGGTGCGTTCGGCAAGGGAGATATCGCCCCATTTTAGCGCGCAAACCTCCCCGACCCGCAATCCCGTCAGCAACGCCAGCAGGACGCCGAACTTGCATTCGTCCATGTCCGTGAGCAGGTATGCGGTCAATCTTCGCTGTTCGTCCCGCGACAGGACGCGCATCTCCCGTCGATTTTCCTTCGGGTAAACGACCTTGACCGGGTGCAGACCCGGCTCTTGCGTTTGCGTGTACGCCAAAACGGCATGGACGACGGTCAGAATGTCCCGCACCGTTTTTGGGGAAAGCCCGTCGTCCAGCAGCTCCTGCCCGAACCGCCCGACCAGCGCGGTAGACAGCGCCGACACCGCGCACCCGCCCAAACCCGGTTTGATGTGCTTTTCCAGCGCCGTTTCGTATTTTTCGTAGGTGGATTCTTTGAACCGGGTTTTGTTCAGGCAGAGCCATTCGTCGCAATAGGTCCCGAATCGCTTGCGACTGCCGGGAGCGGGAAGATTGCCCTGCAAAAGCGCCGCTTTCGCCGCGTTCAGCTTTTCCCGCGCCTCCCGGTAGGTCCTGCCGTAGCAGGAAACGTACCGTGCGCGCCCGGAAAAGTCGTAGCCCCGGATATACCGCGCCTCCCAGCGCCCGTCCTTGCGTTTGTAGATATTTTCACCTTTTTTAGACATAAAACGTTCCTCCTTTACGTTTGCCGACTTCATTTTAATCCGAAGATGTAACAAGGTTGTGACGGCGGCATTGACGGCGAATGTCATTTTCGGGGAACGGCGGGAACGAAAAAAGGGCGCCAATCGCCGCAAAAGGACGAAGAAAGAAGGCATTTTTCTCCGAAATTTTTGCGGTTTTTTCTGTGAAACCCCTTGAAAAACGCGTTTCGTCGTGCTATAATGACATCCGTATAGTTGTAAACTCTGTGAAAAAGAAAATATATTAAGAAAACAAGTCTACCGCATACGCGTGAAAACTACGAATGCGGCAGACTTTTTCATGCAAAAAAAGTCGGAGCAAAGCGAACTTTGCTCCGACGTGACGAAAACCTGTAAGTTTGATACAAATTTTTCTTTTTCCCGTTAGGGGGTTCAAATTTACAAAATAGCGGCTAACACAGGAAGGATTTGATTCTTTCCCCGTCGGCATAGCCTTTTTCGTAAAGCCGTTTCATATCGGTCGGGTCGCGGGACAGCGTACGGACGCCGCAGGTGTCGTCCGGCGAAACGATGAGCGCTTTTCCCTGTCTTGCGTATTCCCGCGCCAACGCGACGCCCGCGTTGTATCGGTTCGCCCTCTGCCGCATGCTTTCCGCCGCACGGGGATATTTTTTGCGAATGCGGGCGGCCAATTTTTCGTCCTGCCCGGAGGTTCGGACGACATTTTCCGGTTTGGTCAGCAGTACAACGACGCGGTCGCACCCGCAAGCGAACGCCTTCTCCACCGGCACGGGGTCGCCGAGCGCTCCGTCGTAATAGGGTGTTCCCCGAACAAAATAGGGTTTGCAGACGAAGGGAATGGACGAGGACGCCTTGAATACATCGTATTCGTCCTGCCGAATATCCTTTTTCTCGAAATACGTCGCCTCGCCGGTTTCGGCATTGGTCGCGACCACGATGAATTCCATCGGATTCTGCCGCAAAGCGTCGTAATCAAGGGGATTTTCCCCGTCGTGATTGCTGAGCGTACTATAGACGTAGTCCATATCAATAAAGGACCGCTTTCGAAGGAAATTTCCCACGCTCGCATACTGCTTCCTGAGGCCGTATTTCGTATAAAAAGTGAAATTGCGCCCTCTTTGACCGGCGATAAAGGAGGCGAGATTCGCGCTTCCCGCCGATACGCCGACCCCGAGGTCAAATGAAATCTTCCGGTCCAGACAGTAGTCCAGCACACCGCAGGCATAAATCCCCCGGAACCCGCCGCCTACATCAATAATGCCGGTTTTCATAGCACACCACCCTTACCGGCGGAAAGTCATTTTAAATACGTACAGTATACGCACAAACGAGAAATTTGTCAATAGGTTCGTAAAAACCGGACATCACCAAGCATACAGTAAGCCCTTTGTGCGGAGAAGGAGCGTCATGCCCGAAAGCCGCGATTGAAAAAATCGCGGCAAGCCACAAGGACTTGCCGCGACGTGTCTATGGACTATAAAAAAGATATTTACGCCAGTTTTTAATAGGGGTTTGAACCCTTGCACAAATGTAAAACTATATGGATGCGTATTACAGTAAAATACTATCGTAATTCTTTTCTCATAACTATAAAATCTTTTTCTTCTGCCACCTTAACAAATCCTGCTTTTTCATATAAGCGAATAGGTCCGGCACAATCCCATTCGTATCGTTCACTGCGAATTACAGGAAAACTTTCTATAGCGATATAGCCGTTGGCTTTCGCATCAGATATAACTTTTTGCAACAGTGCAGTAGCCACTCCTTTGCCGCGAAAATCCGGAGCGATTTCAAAACAGACTACTGCTTTTTCGCATCTTTCTACCGGTGCATAGAAATGCGCACCGGTACACGATTCAACAGGAAAGTTGGATTTGTCGTTTGCATTACACCAACCAATAGCAACATCGTCAACGAAGGCAAGATAACCTTGCAGAGTTCCTGAAACAATTTGCTGTTCGGCAATTTTTCGAGATACAACACCATAGTCAATTCCGGCAGCGTTATTATATTCAGATTGGTACATTTCCTTTGTCATTTGGTAAAGTTGACAGTAGCACCGATACGGAGAATCATCAGTAAAAGCTCGGTTATCAAAAAAGTCGAAATAATCATTAATTAACTCTGGTGTGAGCGGCTTAATTGTAATATCCATCCTATAACCTCCGAATGGGATAGTGATACAACACATACAAATTACTGTTTATTATAGACATTGTAACATTGTAAAAGAGAAATTGCAACAAAAGCCTTATTTACATCCGTACCCGTAATGTACACTTAAATAAATAATTAAAAACCCGACAAATCGAAACTTGTCGGGTTTTCTGGTGGAGGCGAGGGGAATCGAACCCCTGTCCTAAGACCCTTCCGGCAGGTTTTCTCCGAGCGCAGTACATACTTACATTCCCCGTCCGGGGCAGGTATGCACGGCCGCCCCGGAAAAGTAGTCCCGATTCTTCATGCCGGAGGTCGGGACGCCCCTCCGGACACGTTCACCGCTCAGTCACGCCATACATCCGGGCCGCGGTCCTCCCGGAGATGACGGAAGCTGCGCTTAGGCAGCTACGAGTTCGCTGTTATTGTTAGCGTTTGTTTGTTTTGCACCTTTTAAGGAAGGTGTGCGCTTCCGCTCGCTTACCCACGTTCAAAATCCCAGTCGAAACCTTTACGCCCCCATTTCGTTACCGGTTTCCTTCCTTGAAGGCCCGGTCCATTTCCCGTTTCGCGGTCTTTTCCGCGTCCGCGTCCCGCTTGTCATAGAGTTTCTTGCCCCGGCACAGCCCAATCTCCATTTTCGCCCATTTGCCGCGAAAATAGACCGACAGCGGCACGAGCGCATAGCCCTTTTGCCCAACCAGACCGAACAGACGCATGATTTCCCGCTTGTGCATGAGCAGTTTGCGCGGACGGTACGGGTCGCGGTTGAAAATGTTGCCGTTCTCATACGGGCTGATGTGCATCCCGTAGACGACGAGTTCACCGCCGTCCACCCGGCAGAAGGAGTCCTTCAGGTTCAGCGAACCCTTGCGGACGGACTTGACCTCGGTGCCGGAAAGCAACAGCCCTGCCTCGAAACGGTCGTCGACGAAGTATTCGTGGTAGGCTTTTTTGTTTTGCGCGACGGTCTTGACGATTTTGTCCACCGGGTCATTCCCTCCTTCCTTTCCCCCATTATACTATAGTTTCTCCGAAAAATCAAGACCCAATAACGCCTGAAAGCAGGATTTTTCGTTCGTGCGGTCCAGCGCGTCGACGATATAGCCCTCCTCGACCCGTTCGTAGCGCAATTCGACCGTGTCGCCGAGGTACGCCTCGTGGTCGAACAGGATACACAGCGAGCGCAACGGATTCCGTAAGATGTCCGCCGGAAGGTGGTCGAGCAGATAGTCGGAATAGACGCAATTGTTCAGGTGGCGGTTCTCGTCGACCTCGGTCAGCAGTACCTTCCGCGCCGTCGTGCTTTCCGGGGCGCGCACCGGGGTAATTCTACGCGGCAGGACCGGCAACGGCACGGTCGGCATAGCCGGCGTCAGGAGGAACGGCAGTTCCGACGGGCGCAAAATGGTCCGACGGGCGTAGTTAATCAGCACCCACCGGCTGTCCGCACAGCAGACCAGTTCCTCCCCGCGCCAAACCTCGAAGGCACGGAAGAAGTTGACGCCTTCGATTTTATACGGATAGGTGCTCAAAGTGACCGTGTCGCCGGAACGGATTGGGCGGAGGATTTCCATGCGGAGTTTGGTCAGCACGAACACCATCGAATGCTCCCGCATGGCGGGATAGGTCGCGCCGGAGGCGGAAACGTCGTCGAGGGCGATTTGCTGGAAATACCGTTGCAGGGCGGACGGCTTGACCGTCCCGTCCGGCAGAACGTCGTAACTGCAAATGGATATGGTTTGCTCTTTCATTTCGGGTCCTTTCTTTATTCCGGCTTTTCGTCGGACAGGGGGTTGGCGTCCATCGCCTCAGCCAATTTGCGGTCGGAGACATGGGTGTAGATTTGAGTGGTCGTGAGTTGCTCGTGGCCGAGAATATCCTTCAGGACGCGGATATCCACCCCGCCGTTATTATACATCAGCGTCGCCGCCGTGTGGCGTAATTTGTGGGTTGAATACCCTTTTCCCTCGAGCCCGGCAAGCGCGAGGTGTTTTTTGATGACCCACTGAACGGTCTTGTTGGAAATGCGGTTCCCCCGCTCGCTGAGGAACAGCGCCTGCTTGTCCCGAATCGGGTGCCCCTCGGTGCGGCCGATTTGCTCGCGGACCTTCAGGTATTCGGTCAGGGCGAGCCGACAGGCGTTGTTGAGGTAGACCGTTCGCTGTTTGCTCCCCTTGCCGGTCACGGTCAGCCTGCGCATATCGCTGTCGATGTCCTGCAAATTGATACCGACGAGTTCGGAAAGCCGCATGCCGCAATTGAGAAAGAAGGTAATCATGCAGTAGTCCCGCCGGTAGGTCTCCGAGGACGGGTCGACGCTTTCGAGCAGGGCGCGGCTCTCGTCGAGCGAGAGGTACTTCGGCAGGGCTTGCTTGACGTTGGGGGTATCGATGTCGCGGGTCGGGTCGTTTTCGATTTGGTGGGATTTGGTCGTGTGGTACTTGTAGAACGAACGCATGGCGGACAGTTTGCGCGCGCGGGCGGCGGGGCGGTTCCCCTGGTCGTGTGCGAGCCACAGCAGGAACGCGTAGACCTCGTCGGTCGTCACGCTCGCGGCGAAATCACGGTCGACGCGGTCGATGGACACCTTCGAAAACGCCTCCGGGTCGCTCCGGTCGAGTTCGACCTCCCCGCGGGAGACCAGTAAAAAACGGAAAAACATTCGTAGGTCGGTATAGTACTGCTGTACCGTCAGGCGGGAGCGCCCTTGAATGGTTTCCTTATAGGAAAGGAAGGATTGCAGGATAACGGGGATTTTTTCCGCCGGTTTCGCGTTCATAGTGATGTCCTTTCGTTCGTACTCGTCCTTTACAGTATAACGCGTTCCGAACGAATTTGCAAGATTTTTTTCGCGATTCGGTTGACAGAAATGCAAAAAAAGTGTATGATGGGAGACAGAAAAAACGTCCTATGGGAGGAAACGCGTATGCAAACCGGCAACACCCCGCTCTACCCCGTCCTTATCCGCCCGTGCGCGGACTTTGCAAACGTCCCGAAAGCGGACATCTCGACCTACCGCTGGACCGAGGGGTACGCCCCGAAAGCCTTCGCGCAAATGGTGTATGTGCGGGACGCGGGCTTTGCGCTGCACATGGAAGCGTTTGAAACGGACCCGAAGGCGGACAGCACCGTTTACAACCAGCCGGTCTACAAGGACAGCTGCCTTGAATGTTTCGTCAACTTCAATCCGGCGCAACCGAACTACATCAACTTTGAAATGAATGCCAACGGCGCGTTCCTTTCCGCCCTACGGCCCGGACGCAAGCCGAAAACCCCGCTCCACGAACTGCTTTCGGACCTGCCCGCCGTGCGCGCGAAACGGTTCGACGACCGCTGGACCGTCGACGCGTTCTTCACGCTCGGACAGGTCGGAACGCTGTTCGGCAAGGATACGTTCGCGCCCGGCGACGAACTTCGCGGCAACTTTTACAAGTGCGGGGACGAAACGCCGGTCCCGCATTACGGGATGTGGGCGCCGGTGGACAGCGAAACGCCGGACTTCCACCGCCCGGAATGTTTCGGGGTGTTCCGGTTGCGGGAGGACGCATGAGAGAACTGGTCGTCGGCCCTAACGACAGCGGGCAGCGGCTGGACAAGTTCCTCGCGAAAACGTTTCGGACCATGCCGACTTCCCTGCTGTACAAGTACATTCGCAAGAAATGCGTGACCGTCAACCGAAAAAAAGCGACGGAATCCACCGTCCTGCAGGAAGGGGACGTGCTTTCGCTGTATATTCGGGACGAATTTTTCGAACAGCCGCCCGAAAAGGAGGCGTTCCGGCAACTTCTGGGGGAAACGGCTTCCCTGCGCGTCGCCTACGAGGACGAAAACCTGCTCGTCGCGGACAAGCCCGCCGGATTGCTGGTGCATTCGGACGAAGAAGAACAGGTCTACACGCTCATACATCTGATACAAGCCTATCTTTACCAAAAAGGCGTCTACCGCCCGGAAACGGAAAACGCTTTCGCGCCCGCCCTCTGCAACCGTATCGACCGCAACACGGAGGGGTTGGTCATTGCCGCGAAGAACGCCCGCGCGCTCGCGGAGATGAATGAAATCATCAAGCGTCGGCAGGTCGAAAAGACCTATCTTGCCGCCGTACACGGGCTGTTCGCGCACCCGTCGGGCGAATTGCGGAGCCGGCTGGAAAAGGACGCACGGACCAATACCGTCCGCGTCAGTTCCCGTTCCGGCAAGGAGGCGGTCACCCGCTACCGCGTATTGCGGACCGACCGGGAAAAGCGGCTTTCCCTGCTGGAGGTCACCCTGCTGACCGGGCGGACGCACCAGATACGCGTGCAGTTCGCCGACGCGGGACACCCGTTGCTCGGCGACGGAAAATACGCCGTCAATAAGGCGGACCGGCAAAGCGGGTTTTCGCACCAGGCGCTGTGCGCGTATTCCTTGCGTTTCTGCCCGGAAAAAGCGGATTTCCCGTTGCTCGCGTATCTTCGCGGCGTCGAGATTCGCGCGAAGGAACCGGATTTCCTTTCGCTGTTCCGCTGAAGCGCCAAAAAATATGCCCCCTCACCCGGTTTTTCGGGCGAGGGGGCGTTTTTGTCATTTCGGGTCCTTGTCCTTGTTTTCGGCGTCCTTTTTCTTTTTCTTCCCGCGGAAGAAGGCGGCGATACGGGTTCGGCGGTTGCGAAGGCGGACGCGCAGCGGCAGTTCCTCCTCTTGCGGCGGCAACGGGATGAACTGCCCCGTTTCCGCGTCGTACCGCTCGACGGTCAGGAAGTCGACGCCTTCCGTGCGGATCCCCTTCTTTTTCAGCCGGCGTCCGACGTTGTCAGAAATGACGTAATCGATGACGCAGAACAGCGGCACGCCGATAATCATGCCGAAAATGCTCACGCCCGTGCCGAGCAGACCGAACAGCGCCTTGAACAGCAACAGCGAGCAAATAATCCAGAACGCGCTCGCGCCCGTGCGGTCGCCGAGAATCATCGGACCGATGACGTTGCCGTCGAGTTGCTGAAGAATCAGGAACATGATGATGAACACCAGCCCCTTTTGCGGGGAGGCGAGCAGGAAGATGATTGCCGCGCTCGGAATCCCGCCGATGAACGGACCGAGAAACGGAATGATATTCGTGCAGCCGATGACGACGCTGACAAGCACCGCATACGGAATGCGAAGGATGGTCATGGCAAGGAAACAGATGAGCCCGATAATCAGCGAATCCAGCAGTTTCCCGGACAGGAATCCGCCGAAAATGCGGTTGCCGTGACGGCAGACATCCAGCACGCGGTTGGCGTGTTCCGGGCGCAGGCAGGCGAAGAGCAGTTTCTTCGAACGGCGGGCGAACGTTTCCTTTTCAAGAAGCGTATAGATGGCGACGATGAAGGCGATGAAGAAGTCCATGACATAGGACACCACCTGCATGCCGGTCGAAAGGATAAGCGCCGTTGCGGACGCCGCGAAGTCGCTGAGGTCCTCGCTGAACCATTTTTGCGCCGCCTCGACACAACGGTTAACGACGAGGGAGAAGGTATCCTCCGAACCGGCGTGGGATTCCACCCAGTCCGTCACCTGCTGAAGGCTCCCCGGAATGATGTCGGTGAGGTTCGCGATACTTTCGATGAAGGACGGGACAATCAGCATCAGCAGAGCAAAGACCACTCCGATACCGAACAGCGACGCGAACAGCACGCCGAACACCCTCGCCCGTTTCGGGATTTTCGCCGGCGGACACTTCCCGCGGGCGGTCAGGCGTCGGCTGACCGTGCGGCGAATGGAATTGTCGAGCGGGTTAAGCAGATAACCGAACGCCATGCCGAGCAGGATAGCCCGCATGGAGCCGATGAACCACGAGATGATGCCCCCGAACGATTCCGTCCGGAACAGCAGAAAGACGAGCACGAGCACCGCCGCGCTCACGCCGACGCACAGTTTGGCGATGTAACGGTAACGCTTGCCCTCCGGGGTATCGCGGTACCGCTCGTTGGACGGTTGCGGATTTTCCTGCATAACGGACCTCCTTGAAAATCAGGTTCCCTCTCGAAAATTATAACACACGAAAACGGTTTTGTAAAGTCTCTTTTTGCGTATCCAACGAAAAAAAGGTTGCATTTGCGAAAATTTGTGCTATAATGAAAAGGAATCTTGTCGTTTTTTGCCGCATATTCTGTTTCGGAAAGAAGGGATTCCCCATGTGGAAGCGTTTGTTCGCTATCCTGCTTTGCGCTTGTCTTTTCGCGCCGGTGTTCCGCATATCCTCCCGTTCGGCGGGGGGCGGCGAGGGTTCGCCGTTGCCGTTGAGCGCCGGAAAGTCGTATACGGTCTCCCTTTCCGGCTGTTCGCCGACGGAAGGGCGGGCGGACGGAGGCGGTCGAATGACCGACCGGAAGTTCGGTTCGAGCCGCTTGTCCGCGGACGACAACGGCAACTGGATTGGCTACACCTCGGACGGCGGGGATTTTACGGTCACATATACGCTCGACCTCGGACGGGTGTATGACTGCCTGAAGCAATTCTCCGTTTCAACGCTCCAGAGCACGGGATACGGCGTGTATTTTCCGGCGTATGTGCGATATGAATGTTCCGTCGACGGGCGAACGTACCGTCCGCTCGGCGACGGCGTTTGCGATTGCGACCTTGCGGCGGACCCCTATTGCGGGCTGTTCCACCTGACCCTGCCGCAGGAAACGGCGGGGCGGTATATCCGCATCACCGTCGGCGGCGGCGCGGAGCAGAGCGTTTTCCTGTGCGAACTGCTCGCGGAGGGGCGGTCGTCGTATACCCGCATGAGCGAGGAGGCGGCGGATGGCAGGCAATATACCGACGCGCAAGGCGTGGTCTACACGCTCCGAAACGGCGAGGCGGTCGTGACCGATTACCGCGACACGGCGCTGAACCTGCCGTCCGGTCAACTTCGTCCGTCGGACGCGGATTTCAACGCGGAAGGTCGGTATGTGCTCGGCGCGGGGAGCGAGAACCCCGTGACCGTCCATGCGGAATTTCTCCCGGAGGATAACCTCAATTTCTCCCGCCTGTCGAACGATATACGCGCCATCGTGATCCATAACACCGCTACGGTCGAGGACAGCACCACGGCGGAACTTTACCACAGCAAGCAACTTCGCGGAGCGGGCGACTCCTCCTGGCACTACACGGTCGACGACACCGGGACCGTATGCCACTCCTGCCCGGACGAATACGCCGCATGGCATGCAGGAAGCGACGAGAACTACGCGAGCATCGGCATCGAACTTTGCGTCAACGGCGCGCCGACGAACGGCGGGACGGACTTCATCTTCACCGGGGACGCGTTCGACGAATGGGTCGACAAACGGTTTCGCAAGACGATTGAAAACACCGCCGTGCTGGTCGCCGAACTGCTCGTCCGCTACGGACTGCCGGAAAGCGCCGTGTTACAGCACAACGACTGCTCCGGCAAGAACTGCCCGCAATGGATGCGCTACTCCGCCGAAAACCGGGATTTCCGCCATGACGGGGACCTGTGGCTGTTGCTGACCGAGCGAATCCACGACTACTACACCCGCTTGCTCGCGGGGTCGCAGGCGTTCTCCCCCGCGTCGGACGTGGTCCTGCCGCCGTACCTGCTCTTCCCCGGCGCGAAGTCCTATCCGGTCGTCGCCGTCGAAACGGGCGCGTTCGCCGGAAAAGGTCCGGTTTTGCGGTCGATTTCCCTGCCGGACACGGTCGTGCGGGTGGGCGACGGGGCGTTCGCGGACACGCCGTCGCTCGAAGCGGTGACGGTTTCGCCCACGCACCCGTCGTTCACCTTGCGCGAGGGGATTCTGTACGACGAAAACGGAACGGTGCTGTTCGCGCCGCAAGAGGTTCCCGCCGGCGTTCCCGCCCCGGACCCGGAAGGCGGGCTTTGGGTGGAGGAAGTCGACGGCGAATACTGGTTGCTCGGACTGCAGGCTTCCTGCACCGCCGAGGAACTTCGCACGCGCTATGGCGCCGAGGACTTGCGGCTGTATGCCGACGCGCCCGGCACCGGCGTCTATCTGCTCGCCGACGGAGCCGCGATGCGGCTGGTCGTGCAGGGCGACGGGAACGGCGACGGACGGGTGGATTCCGCCGACTACCTGCTGATAAAGCGGGTCGTACTGGGGACGTTCCGCCCCGCGCCCGTCTACGCGCGGGCGATGTGCCTGACGAACGGGGAAACGGTCGAATCCGCCGATTATCTGCTGTTGAAACGGTATATGCTCGGCACGTACACGCTCCCGACCCCGCTTCCGCCGAAAAATTCATAAATCATCGTATAAAACTTTTTACGAATGCCATTTTTATCCGGTATACTGATTGTCTGATTGGTGAAACGGATATTTAAGGAGAGAGTTTTATGCTGGTTCTGAAGGATATCAGGAAAGAATACTGCGTCGGCGACCTGAAGGTCCCCGCGCTTCGGGGCATCAGCGTCGCGTTCCGGGCGAACGAGTTTGTTTCCATTCTCGGTCCGTCCGGTTGCGGAAAAACGACGCTTTTGAACATCATCGGCGGGCTGGACCGTTACACGACCGGCGACCTGCTCATCAACGGGCGGTCGACGAAGTCCTTCCGTGACGCGGATTGGGACGCCTACCGCAACCATTCCATCGGATTCGTCTTTCAAACGTACAACCTCATTCCGCACCAGACGGTCCTGACGAACGTCGAACTGGCGCTGACCATTTCCGGCGTTTCCAAGCAGGAGCGCCGCCGCCGCGCAATCGCCGCGCTCGAAAAGGTCGGACTCGGTGACCAGCTTCGCAAGAAACCGAACCAGATGTCCGGCGGACAAATGCAACGCGTCGCCATTGCCCGCGCCATCGTCAACGACCCGGAGATTCTGCTCGCGGACGAACCGACCGGCGCGCTCGACAGCGCGACCTCCCTGCAAATCATGGAAATTTTGCGGGAAATCGCGTCCGACCGGCTGGTCGTCATGGTGACCCACAACCCGGAACTTGCCGAGGCGTACTCCACCCGTATCATCAAACTGCACGACGGCGTTATCGAGGACGACAGCGACCCGTACGACCTTTCCGCCGCGTCCGTTCCGGTCGAACGCCCGACCAAAAAGAAAAAGGCGCTCTCCCTCAAAACCGCCCTTTCCCTTTCGCTCAACAACCTCATGACCAAGAAGGCGCGGACCTTCCTGACGTCCTTCGCCGGGAGTATCGGTATCATCGGTATCGCCCTGATTCTTTCGCTTTCCGCCGGTATCAACGCCTATATCGCACAGGTGCAGGAGGATGCCCTTTCGTCCTATCCGCTCACGCTGGAGGCGGAAACGCAGGATTACGGCAGTATGTTTTCCGCCATGGTCGAAGCGCAGGAGGACGCGTCCCGACCGGTCGAGGACGGCAAGATTTACGTCGACGACACGATGGTCAATATGCTCTCCGCCATGATGTCGACGACCAAAAACGACCTGGAATCCTTCAAAAGCTATCTCGAAGCGCACCGCGAGGAACTCGACGGCGCTCTGACCGAGGTGCGGTATACCTATAACTACCAAATGCAGATTTATTCCGACGACGGAGAAACGCGCGTCAACCCGACGACGCTCATCGAGAACATGGGCGAATCCTTCGCGGGAATGGTTGGCATGATGTCCGATTCCAGCTCGCTCTACGCGGACACCTACGCCGCAAATATGAACATCTTCCGCGAAATGCTCGACAACACCGAACTGCTCCAATCGCAATACGACGTCATCGCCGGGGACTGGGCGGACGACGCGCACGAGGTGATGTTGGTCGTCAACGAGAATAACACCGTCGCGAATATGGCGCTCTATGTGCTCGGTATGCAGGACCAATCGGAACTGCCGGAGATGATGCAATCGGTGTTCGCCGGGGAAAAGCCGGACGTCGAATACCCGGATTATACCTACGAGGATTTCCTCGGCATGACCTTCCGTATCGTGCCGAACCACCTGTTCTACGAGCCGACCGGCGAAACGTACGAGGTCGACGGGACGGAATATCCGGTTTGGCGGGATATCCGCGAAATGCCGGGGTTCGACCAAGCCGCTTTCGCAAAGGAGCACGGCGTGACCGTGACCGTCAGCGCCATCCTTCGCCCGAACCCGGACGCCGTATCGACTTCCCTTCGGACCGGCACGATTGCGTATAACCGTTCGCTCGCCGAGGAACTGATGGCGGACGTGCGGGCGTCCGATATCGCCAAACAGCAAACCGAACAGACGCCGGGCGTCGACGTGCTTTCCGGTCTGCCCTACGACGACGGGAGTTTCTCCTCCCGCCCGGACGACGAAAAAGCGCAACTGTTCGGCGACTGGGTCAACGGCAGTCAGCGCCGCAAGGCGGACGTCATGACCGACTTGCTCTCCGCGAACGTCGGCGAACTCGTCGAAACGCAACTTGCCGCGATGAGCGCCGAGGAACGCGCCGCCTACGCGTCCGAGCATTTCTACGACCTCGCCGACGCGGACCCGGAGGTGTTCAAGCAACTTCTGCTCGCCATCGCGTCGAATACGCCGGTCAACGACGAATACGCCGCTTACCTCGCGCAACTCGAAAACATGACCGGCGAGGAAATGGTCGAGGCGCTCCGTGCGTCCGGACAGCTTGACCCGTCGACGGTCACGCCCGAAACGACCGCCCTTGTCGCGCAACTGCTCGCCGCCATGCCGGAAACGCAATTGGAGGATGTGGTGCGGACGCTTTTGACCGCTTCCGTTTCGGCGTCCGCCGCCGAGGAAGTGCTCGCGCAATACACGACCGCTCAGCTCGCCGAACTGTTCGACGCCGCCTACGCGGGAATGACGGAGGAGGAGAAATGCGCGCTCTTCGACGTCTACCGCAAGCAAATGGTTTCCGACACCGTTTACGAGCGGCGACTGGTGGACCTCGGATTCGTCGACCCGGATTCCCCCGCCTCCATTTCGCTCTACGCGAAGGATTTTGCGTCGAAGGAACAGCTTGAGGACTTCATCGCCGCCTACAACGAAAACGTCGGCGAGGAAAACGAAATCACCTATACCGACCTCGTCGGGCTGATGCTCTCGTCGGTCACGCGTATCATCGACGGCATCTCCTATGTGCTGATTGCCTTCGTTTCCATTTCGCTCATCGTGTCCTCCATCATGATTGGTATCATTACCTATATCTCCGTGCTTGAACGGACGAAGGAGATTGGCATTTTGCGTGCGATTGGCGCGTCGCGTCGGGATATTTCCCGCGTGTTCAACGCCGAAACGCTCATCGTCGGGTTCTGTGCCGGCGCGATTGGATTGCTCGCGACGGTCCTGCTGTGTGTTCCGATCAACCTCATCATTCATGCCGCCTCCGGTATTACGGCAATCAACGCAGCGTTGCCGCTCGTCGGCGCGGTGGTTTTGATGCTTATCAGCATCCTGCTGACCGTCGTCGCCGGGCTCGTGCCGTCCCATATCGCCGCAAAGAAGGACCCGGTGCTTGCGCTTCGAACGGAATGACGCTCCGGCGTATCTTTCGCTGAAAGAGGAACCCCGTATGCTTGACCTGCTTGCCCTGCAAAAAGAATTGCTCCTCCGGCACATACGACCGGGCGGGGCGTGCGCGGACTTCACGATGGGAAACGGACACGACACGCTCTTTCTCTCCCGCGCGGTCGGGGAAAGCGGGCGGGTGTACGCCTTTGACGTGCAGTCCGCGGCGCTCGAAAGCACCGCCGCCCTGCTGCAGCGGGAAGGCGCGCCGGAAAACGTCCGGCTCATTTGCGACTCCCACCACCGCGCGGCGGCATATATCCGCGAGCCGCTTTGCGTCGGCATGTTCAACCTCGGCTGGCTGCCGGGCAGCGACCGCACCGTCACGACCAGACGCGAAACCACCCTGCCCGCCCTGCAAACGGCAATCGACCTGCTCGCGCCGGACGGCGCCCTTCTCATGGCGATTTACCCCGGACACGAGGAAGGGCGTTTGGAGGGGGAGGCGGTTTGCGAATCCCTTTCCGCGCTCGACCGGCGGAAGTTCTGCTGTTCGAAACTGCAATTGGTCAATTCCCCGACGTCGCCCTACTTTTTCCTCGTAGAAAAGGCGAAATGATTGGCAATCGACGAAAAAACGGCGGACCGCCTCGCGCGGTTCGCCGTTTGTTTTTGAAAAAAAGAAAAGGACGTATGCCGTCCATTCGGACATGGTACATCTCCGACCGTTTCGGCGGCCGAGAAACCTCAGCAGAATCAAAATACAATAAAATATTGCCCCGTAGGCGGACATGTGCCGCCGGAGGGGCACCTCAAGAGAAAAACGGCGAAGGCGGCGTCAGGATTGGCGCAAGCCGAGCCGTTTTTTGACGTGCCGACATTGTCGGCATGTTCGCGAAAAAATTTCGATTTCCCGCGATGGGCGTGCCCCCATGGAAAAGAAACCCTGCTCTGTGCAGGTGGGTGTCCTCTCCGTCGCTTTAGTACTTCCAACGTCCGCCGCGCAGAATGCACAGCGGGAGGCCTGCACACCACGCCGGAATGTGGACTCCCTTTCTTTCTTGTGGGTTTTTTCACGAGGCAAGGGTCAAAAGGACCGCACGCACCCCGCAGGAAAATGGTTTTGAATGCGCCGAAGAAATGCGCGGGGCGTTCCTGCCCCTATGGAATGCGGACTCAGTTCTCGCCGTCTTCCGGTTCGTCCGAACCGCCTTCGTCGAGGTCGTATTCGTTCATAAACCGATCCTCGAAGGCGTCCGCAACGCGGTCGAACTCGTCGTCATCGTCAATCGTCACAAGGATTTCTTCCCCGTTCTCGTCCTCCGTGACCTTCAGAATGACGTACTCCTCGTCCTCCTCGCTGTCCTGCTCCGCGTCCGCGGGAATCAGCGCTAAATACGATTGCCCGTCCAACTCCAATTCTCCAATCAAAGCGAACTGGCTCTCGTTGCCTTCCTCGTCGGTCAGCGTGTACAGTTCCTCGTCGTCCTCCATCGATTCGTCGGACTCCAGATTCTTATCCTTATCCATTTGCGCCCATCCTTTCATGCAAGCGGTTTTCTCGGGTACTTTCTTATTATACGCATTTTGACCCGGTCTGTCAAGCCCTTTTCGATTTTTTCCCCGCCGAAAGCGTTCGACCGTTTCCGGCAAAGTTTGACGTGCCTTGACAAAACGCCGTTTTTCTGCTATACTGTCCCCGCAAAAACGGAAAGAAGGGGTCCTTATGGCATTCATTCCCCGCGTATTCGTTCCGGCAAGCGAGATACGGGACGGGCTCGTCCGCGTCGGCGGTTCGGACGCGAACCACATTCGCAACGTCCTTCGTATCCCCGTCGGCGGGAAACTCACGGTCTGTGACGGTCGGAACGTCGTCTACCCCGCCGAAATCCTGTCCTACGAGCCGGGATACTTCCTTGCGCGGCTCGGCGAAGGGGTCGCGGACACCGGCGAACTGCCCGCACGCGTCGCCGTCTACCAGTGCTGGCCGAAAGGGGAAAAGGCGGACTTCGTCGTGCAGAAATCGGTCGAACTGGGGTGCGCCGAAATCGTATTCGTCCTGAGCGAGCGCTGTGTGGCGCGGCCGGACGGGCAGGCGATGGAAAAGAAAAAACAGCGAATGCAGAAAATCGCCGAATCCGCCGCCGCCCAGAGCGGTCGGAGCGTCGTCCCGCCGGTGCGGGGACTGCTTTCCTTCGCCGACGCGTGCGCGGAAGTCGCGAAAGCGGATTGCGGGTTCCTCTGTTACGAGGGCGGCGGGACCGTCCCGTTGCGGCAGGTGCTTGAATCGTCCGCGGGCGCGGAACGGGTCGCGTTTCTCGTCGGCCCGGAGGGCGGCATCTCCCCGGCGGAAGCGGAAACGGCAAGGCGCGCCGGGCTTTCCCTCGTCGGTCTCGGACCGCGTATCCTTCGTACCGAAACCGCCCCGCTGTTCGTGCTTTCCGCGTGTAATATCCTACTTTGAAAAAAGCGACGTTTCCCTGCAAAAAACGGGGAAACGTCGTTTCGGTTTGTCGGGAAAAAGGGTTCGCCGGGGCTTTGCCCCGTTCCCCATGCAAGGGACTTTTTGAAAAAGGTCCCTTGCAAATCCCCAAAAACTTCTCGGCTTTTTAGTCAAGTTCCTTCTTGCCGGTATACAGTTCGTAATAGCGGCCGCCGAGGGCGAGCAGGTCCTCGTGACTGCCGCGCTCGATGATTTCGCCTTTTTCCAGCACCATGATTGCGTTCGCGTTGCGGACCGTAGAAAGCCGGTGCGCGATGACGAACGTCGTGCGGTCCGCCATCAAACGGTCCATGCCTTCCTCGATATGCCGCTCGGTACGGGTATCGACCGAACTCGTCGCCTCGTCCAGCACCAGAATCGGGGCTTTGGAGAGTGCCGCGCGGGCGATATTCAGCAACTGCCGCTGTCCTTGCGACAGGTTCGCCCCGTCGCCCTCGATGAGCGTGTTATACCCTTCGGACAGGCGGGTGATGAAACTGTGCGCCGACGCGGTCTTTGCCGCGGCGACGACCTCGTCGTCCGTCGCGTCCAGCCGCCCGTAGCGGATATTCTCCATGACCGTACCGGTGAACAGGTGGGTATCCTGCAGGACCATCGCGATATTCTTTCGCAAAACGTCGCGTTTGATACGCCGAATCGGCACGCCGTCAATCGTGATTTCCCCTTCGTCGATGTCGTAGAACCGATTGAGCAGGTTCGTGACCGTCGTCTTCCCCGCCCCGGTCGAGCCGACGAAGGCGATTTTCTGTCCGGGTTTCGCGTAGAGCGAGATATGCTTGAGAATGGTCTTTTCCGGCACATAGCCGAACGAAACGTCCTTCAATTCGACGTATCCGCGCATGAGCGGCATTTTTTCCGCGTTCGGGGCGTCTGGTTCCTCCGGGGGCATATCCATCACGTTGAACACCCGCTCCGCGCCGGCGAGCGCCGCGAAAATCGTACTCATCTGCTGGGAAATCATGTTGATTGGCATGGAGAACTGCCGCGAATAGTTCGCGAACACCGTCAGGTCGCCCGCGCCGAATCCGCGCGTGAACGCAAGCACGCCGCCAATCCCGACGGTCAGCGCATACGCGATTTGGCTCGTGTTGCCCATGACCGGACCCATGATACCGCCGTAGAATTGCGCGCGGAACTGCTTATCCCGCAAGTCCTCGTTGAGCAGGTCGAACTCCTCGTCGCACACCGCCTCGTGATTAAACACCTTGACGACCTTCGCGCCCGTCACGGTCTCCTCGATGTAGCCGTTGACCGCGCCGAGCGCCGCCTGCTGACCGGAATAGTACCGGGAGGACGCCCTCGCGAGCGCACGCCCGCCGAGCGCGAAGATTGGCAAGAAGCAGACCGTGATGAACGAAAGAATCAGGTTGGTCGAAATCATGAACAGGAACGTGCCGACCAGCGAAATCGAGCCGGACACCAGCGACGTGAGCGAGTTGTTGAGCATCATGTCGATGTTGTCGACGTCGTTGGTGAACCGGGACATGATTTCCCCGGTCGTGTTCGAATCGAAGTACCGAACCGGCAGGCTTTGCAGTTTGGCGAACAGGTCGTTGCGAATGGCCTCCGTCGCGTTCTGGGAGACCGTCAGCATCAGCCGCGCCTGTAAATAATTGCTCGCCACTCCGATAAGGTAGACGCACGCGAGGATAAACACCGCCGCGAGCACATACGTCGCGATGGAAAGGTACGGACCGTCCGGCAGAATGCCCCGCAACAGCGGCAGTTCGCTGACCTTTTCGACAAAGCCGTTGACGACTCTGCCGATTGCCGTCCAGTTTACGGCGCTCTCCTTGCCGGCCGCGTTTTCGGCGAAAATCTGCAGGCGGTTGATGATTGGGGAGAGCATATACGAGCCGAGCAGGGACGTCAGCGTGCTGACGAGCATACAGACCAGCACGAGAAGCAGCCGTCCCTTATACTTCCCGACGTAGGAAAGCAGGCGGCGGACCGTTTTCTTCGTGTTTTTCGGCTTGCCGGTCGCGTGCGGTCCGCCCCGGCGTCCGCCGGGTCCGCCCGGACCTCTTCGCCGGTCGGCGACCTGCCGCGCATACTGCTTTTGCAGGGATTCCAAAGTACGTTTTGCCATGCCCGTCACACCCCCTCGTCCGCTTTCCGGTCGGTTTGCGATTCGTAAATCTCCCGGTATTCGCGATTGGTTTTCAGCAGTTCGGCGTGGGTGCCGACGCCGGTGACGCGCCCCTCGTTCAGCACGATGATTTGGTCGGCGTCCATGACGGACGTGATGCGCTGGGCGATGACGATTTTGGTCGAATCCGCGAGTTCGTTGCGGAACGCCTCGCGAATGCGGGCTTCCGTCGCCGTGTCGACCGCGGAAGTCGAGTCGTCGAGAATGAGGATCTTCGGTTTTTTCAGCAGGGCGCGGGCGATACACAGGCGTTGTTTCTGCCCGCCGGAAACGTTTTTGCCGCCCTGTCCGAGGTCGTAGTCGTATCCGCCGGTGAAGGACTGCACGAACCCGTTCGCTTGCGCGCTTTCCGCGGCGGCCTGCAGTTCCTCGTCCGTCGCGTTCTCGTCGCCCCAGCGAAGGTTATCCGCGATGGAACCGGAGAACAGCACGTTCTTTTGCAGCACCATGCCCACACCTTCGCGCAAGTTGTACAGGCTGTACTCCCGCACGTCCACGCCGTCGACGAGCACCTGCCCCTCGTCCACGTCGTACAGGCGGGGAATCATGGACACCAGCGTGCTCTTGCCGCAACCGGTCGAGCCGATTATCCCGACGACCGTACGCGGCTGAATGGTCAGGTCGATATGGTCGAGCACGGCGTCCTCGCTGTTCTTATAATAACGGAAGGAAACGTCGCGAAATTCGATTCGCCCTTCCTGCACGGTCAAATCCTTGCGGGAGGCGTTCTCGTCGGTCAGGCTGATAGGCTCTTCGAGCACTTCCGAGATACGTTTCGCGGACGCCATGGCGCGGGAGAGCATCATCAGGAGCATGGTCACCATCATCAGCGAGGAAAGGATTTGCGTGACGTAGGTGATGAACGCCGACAGGTCGCCGATGGGCATCGAACCGCTGTAGACCTGTTCCCCGCCGAACCACAGCACGGCGAGCGTCGTAACGTTCATGAACAGCGTCATGACCGGGGACATGAAAATCATCAGTTTCATCGCGCGCATGCCGGTGCTTTTCAGGTCGCGGTTCGCATTAAAAAACTTTTTGCGTTCGAAGTCCTCGCGGACGAAGGATTTTACAACACGAACGTTTGTGACGTTCTCCTGCACCGTAGAGTTCAGGCGGTCGATTTTCCCCTGCACCCGCGAAAAAAGCGGGTAACTTCGGAAAATCAGCAGGGCGATACACAGCACCATCAGCGGAATGGTCACGGCGAGCACCGTCGCGAGGGAAGGACGGAGCAGAATCGCCATGACGAGCGCGCCGATGAGCATGCCCGGCGCGCGCAACGCCATACGCAAGAGCATATTGACCATGTTCTGCATTTGCGTCACGTCGTTGGTCAAACGGGTCACCAGCGAGCCGGTCGAAAAGCGGTCGATATTGGAAAAAGAGAACTGCTGCACCCTTGCGTACACGTCCGAGCGCAAGTCCGCGGCGAAATTGACCGACGCTTTCGCGCCGAAGTACGCGCCGCCTACGCCGCCCGCCATCATGCCCAGCGCGATGAGCACCATGACGCCGGCGATGCCGAGCGAAAACAGAACGCCGGAAGATTCGGCGTCCGCAATTTGTCCTACGGCTTTGAGTTCTTCAAGTTCCTTCGCCCGGTTGATGACCAGCGAAAGGCACTTCGGCATCAGCACTTCCCCGACCACTTCCGCAATCATGCAAATCGGGCCGATGATGAAATACGGCAAGTAGGGGCGCACATAGCGCATCCACTTCCCTTTTCGTTTTGACTGCATCGTATGTTCCTCCGTTTTTCGGATTACCGGATTCGATGACTTACGGTTTTTCTTCCTTTTCCGCCCCGGCTATCAGTTCGCGGACGTGAATGCCCTTGACGCGCGGAAGTTCCGCCGTGCCGTCGAGCAGGGCGCGAAGCGTTTTCTGCATCTTTTCCTCGCAAGCGGCCTCCCAGCGAAGTTCCTCGTCCGTCAGTTCCCCGAACAGCGCGAGGTCCGCCGCCGCGAACAGCCGATTGGTGCGTTGCACCAGTTCGAGCCCCTTGTCGGTCAAGGCGATTTCGTTGTACCGCGCATCGTTGATGGCGGCTCCCTGCCGGATATATCCGCTCTTTTCGAGCCGTTTGAGCGCGACGGCAATGGCCGCCGTGCTGACTTCAAAGGCGTGCGCAAGTTCCGTCTGCGACGGGACGCAGTCGGTCCGGTACAGGTACATCAGCAACCGGTGCTGGGACTGACTCATGCCCATTTGCTCGATTAACTGCTCCTGCAGCCGCTGATGTAGCCGCATAGTCACGCGGAAACGCACCGCGGCCTGCCGCACTTGTTCCCGTTCAAAATCGTCCTGCATCATTTACAAACTCCCCTGTCGTTTTCCCCCCGGAACTTCCCGCCTTTTCCGATTGAAACAGACGGTTTCGGGCGGCCTTTTTCCGTATACTTCCTTACAAATTATAGACGATTCCGCCGACTTGTCAAGAGTTTCCGGACAGAGTTCACATTTTCTGCACCTAATTTTTTACAGATACACAAAATTTCGAAATATCGGGATAAAAACACAGTCCGCTCGAAAAACGGGGAATAATCCCATAAAGTCCCGCATTTTGGAAGTCTCGGCGGGGCGTCACCGCAAAATCACCAAAGGGCGTTCAATTTTTTTGTAAATTTTTTTGTCAGGGTATTGCAATTTTCACAAATTTATTGTAGAATAGAAAGCGAAATCATAAAAATGGCAAATCGGGGCCGTCTTGCGCGGGAGGTTCGTCCCGCCGGTATTCGACGCGCCGGACTAAAAAGCGGCCCGAATCGGGGCGAACGAAGGAGTAGGAATGCAATCATGAGCAACAAACTGTTTCAAACGCTGGTTTACCAGATGCGGGAGGCCGTTGACCGGGACATCGGCATCATCGACGAAAAAGGGACCATTATCGCTTGTAGTCAGCTCTCCCGAATCGGCGAAACGCACAAGGAAATCGTAGAGGAAATCTCCTACAACTTCGATACCCTCAAGGCGGACGGCTACACCTACCGTCCCATCGGTTCGCACGCCCGTATCGAATACATCGTCTTTGTGCAGGGCGAGGACGATTCCGCGGCGAGCACGGCGATGTTGCTTTCCATCGCGTTCACCAACATCAAGCAACTGTACGACGAAAAGTACGACAAGACCAATTTCATCAAGAACATCATTCTCGACAATATCCTGCCGGGAGACATCTATATCAAATCGAAG
Source organism: uncultured Clostridia bacterium (assembly GCA_947626805.1). GTDB lineage: Bacteria > Bacillota > Clostridia > Oscillospirales > CAG-382 > Coliplasma. The sequence continues at coordinate 7,054 of CANQTR010000006.1, read as the reverse complement.
GAATTGCGGTTCGACAACGAAACCAACCGGGTCGTGTTGCTTATCCGTTTCCAGAACAAGTCCGACGTCGTACCCTACGACATCATTCAGAATATGTTCCCGGATAAGACCCGTGACTACATCATCAGCGTGGGCGAAACGGACATCGTACTCGTCAAGGAACTGAAGAACGGCACGGACAGCAAGACCATCGATGCCATCGCCCATTCCATCGTCGACAGCGTCCAGAGCGAATTCTATCTCAAGTGCATCGTCGGTATCGGCACGGTCGTCACGTCCGTCAAGGAACTGGCGCGCTCGTATAAGGACGCGCAAGTCGCGCTGGAAGTCGGGCGTGTGTTCGACACGGAGCAGACCTGCATCAACTACGAAAACCTCGGCATCGGCCGTCTGATTTATCAACTTCCGACGACACTGTGCGAAATGTTCCTGCAGGAGGTCTTCAAACGCGGGTCGCTCGAAAGCCTCGACCGGGAAACGCTTTTGACCATTCACGCGTTCTTCGACAACAACCTCAACGTGTCGGAGACTTCCCGCAAACTGTTTGTCCACCGCAACACGCTGGTCTATCGGCTCGAAAAAATCAAGAAACTGACCGGGCTGGACTTGCGGGAATTCGACCATGCCATCACGTTCAAGGTGGCGCTGATGGTCAAGAAATACCTCGTCAGCAAGCCGAATATGTATTGATTCTACGAAAGAACAGGTTGTTTCAAACCCAATTATGATACAATTCCAAAATGTTTCCATGGCGTATCCGGACGGGACCGTCGCGCTCAGGGAAATCAACCTCGCGATTGGGGACGGGGAATTCGTCTTTCTCGCCGGACCTTCCGGCGCCGGAAAAACCACGCTGACCCGCCTGTTGCTCGCCGAGGAACGGGTGTCCTCCGGGCAGTTGGAGGTCAACGGGTTCCGGCTCGACCGTATCCGCGCCCGGCAAATCCCGCATTTGCGGCGGACGATGGGAGTCGTCTTTCAGGATTTCAAACTGTTCAACAAAATGACCGTTTACGAAAACGTCGCTTTCGCCATGCGGGTCATCGGCGAACAGCGCGCGGTCATACGCAAGCGGGTGCCGTTCTTCCTCGACGTCGTGGGTCTGGGGGATAAGGCGAAGTCCTTCCCCGAAAAACTTTCCGGCGGCGAACAGCAACGGGTGGCGTTCGCACGCGCGCTGGTCAACAACCCGTCCCTGGTCATCGCGGACGAACCGACCGGCAATATCGACCATATCTTGCGCGACGAACTGCTCGAACTGCTCCTTCGAATCAATAAACTCGGAAAAACCGTCCTGGTCGTCACGCACGACGAGGAACTGCTGAAACGCTACCGCAAGCGGGTCATTCAGTTGGAGAAAGGGCGCCTCGTTTCGGATACCGCCGCCTCCGGAAGGACGGGTGAAACGGCATGAGAACGCTCCGTTCCTTTGGCTACAACCTTCAGCAGGGATTCCGCGGCGTGTTCCGCAACAGCGTCATGTCCACGGCGTCCGTGCTGGTGCTGGTCTCCTGCATGATTATTCTCGGCACGTTCTTCCTTGTTTATATGAGCATTCGCGAAAACATCGAAAACATCGGCAACCTCAACGCCATCTCTATCCACGTTTCCGCGTCCTACACCGACGAACAGTACGAAGAAATCGAGGAAATGCTGACCGCGTTGTGCGCGGAAAGCGACCTGCTCGACGACGAGGTGGTCTACGTTTCGTCCGAAGAGCACCTCAGTCAGTTTTTGGAACTGCACAAGGGCGAAACCTACACCGGCGCCCTGCTTGAGGACCCGGAGCGATATTCCCTTCGTCCGAGTTATGAATTGACCTTTTCGAAAGACGCGTCCATTTCGGAATTGAGCGAGCTGGAAGCCCGCATGGGCGAATTGCGCCTTTCGGACGGCACGGCGCCAATCGACCCGAACAACGATATTTCCTCGACCATCGAACTGTACCGCAACGTTCGGAATGTCCGGCAGGCGGTCGCCGCCGTCGGCGGGTGGCTTTTGGTGTTGCTGGGCGCGCTTTCGCTCTTCGTCATCGCCAACACGATTCGGCTCGGCGTGGAATCCCGCAAGAACGAAGTGATGTTCATGCGGCTTTGCGGGGCGACCAAAGCGTTCATTCGCACGCCGTTCATCGTCGAGGGCGTCATCATCGGTTTGTTTTCGGCAGGGCTTGCGCTGGGGCTGGAGTATGTGCTGTACGCCGGCGTGCTCGCGCCGTTCCTGCAACGGGTGACGAGCGTCACCGCCGACGGAATCGCGCTTTCGTCGTTCGAGGCGCACCTGCCGTTGCTTGCGGCGCTGTTCGCCGTTCTCGGGCTGGTCGTCGGATTGCTTTCCAGTTTGATTTCCATTAAGAAGTATCTCAAAGTATAAGGATGTATCCACCGATTTTCAAGACGTCGAAAAGAGAGGATTTTCTATGAACCGCCGAACGAATCCCATACATATTTCCCCGCGGTCGGTCTTGCGCCGAACGGTCTGTCTCGCGCTCTGCCTGTTGCTCGCGTGCGGGGTTTCCCTTTTCGCATTGCAACAGTCCGAACCGCTTCCGGTCGAGGCGGCGCGGACGTCCAAAAATGTCGACGAGGACATCGTGGAATGCGAGGCGCTGCTCTCCCGTCTGCAAAGCGATTTGGCTGCCCTCAACGGGCAAATCGACGAATTGCACGGGGAATCGGACGCCGCGCTTCAGCAGGCGCAACTCGCGGCGGGGCAGGTCACGGTGCTTTCCGCCCAGATAGAGCTCAATGAGTCCCTCCTGCAGTCCTGCGAAATGAAAATCGGCACGGCACAGGCGGAACGCGTTCTGGTGGAGAGCGATTACGAATACTATCAGGACGTGCTTGCGGAAGTCATTCGTTACGTCGACGAGCATGCGCCGGTCAGCGATTTTGAACTGCTGTTCACTTCCGCGAGCCTTTCGGATTATTTGAACCGGCGGGACGATTTCAATTCCATCATGGAGTGCGTCGACGACTTGCGGCAGTCCATGCAACAGTCGCTCATGCGGCTGGATGAATTGGAAGCCGAGTACACGCAAGCACAGGAAAAGTACGAGAAGTACCTTGTTCAACTCGACGAGGAAAAGGCGGAACTGGAAAAATCCAAGGTCGAATTCGAGCGCCTTGCCGCTAAAGCGGGACAGCAACAGAGCGAACTGAGCGGCGAATACGCCTCCCTCAACAAAACCATTCAGGAAACGCAAGCGAAAATCGCCTCCCTCAAGAAGGAGCGCGCGACGCTGATTGCCCTTGAGGAGGAGCAGCGCCGTCAAGAGGAGGCGCAAAAGCACAAACCCGGCGCGGTTTCCGACCTCGGTTTCTCCTGGCCGCTTCAGTCGGGCGTGAGTTACCGCATTACCAGCTATTTCTCCACCCGAACCAACCCCATCACCGGCTACGGGACGGAGTTCCACGAGGGGCTTGACATCGCTTGCGCCAAAGGAACGCAAATCCTCGCCGCCAAGGCGGGCGTTGTGACGAAATCGGCGAAATACGGCGGCTACGGAAATTGCGTCATCATTTACCACGGCAAGGACAGCCAGGGACGAGCGGTCACGACGCTGTACGGACACGCAAGCGAACTGAAATGCGTCGAAGGACAGCAGGTCGAACAGGGACAGTGCATTTCGCTGGTGGGCAGTACCGGGCGTTCGACCGGAAACCACCTGCACTTCTCGGTCCTGCTCGACGGCGAATACGTCGACCCGGACGATTACCTGCCGAACGGCTACTACATCAAGATGGAAAATGCCGGCTATTGAGCCGAGATTTGAAAAAGGAAGTTTCCCATGCTGAACAGAAAACGGGTGCGTTCGGACCCGGACGGAACCGCTGAAAACGGCGCCGCACGCGGGACGGACGGACCGGAAACGGCGGAGCGGGATACAAACGGGCGGGAAACGGCAATGCCGGAGTCGCCGGTAAACCCGGAAAAAACGGTGAAACCGATAAAACGCGTATCGCTTGCGGGCGCGGTGTTCTTCGCGCTGCTCCTCGCGGTCGGGGTGTTTCTCGCGACGTTCACGGCCATGTCGGTCCGTTTAGACGCCGCCGTCAACGCGGAAAAAAATGCTTTTTCGGGTGACGAATACAGCAAACTCGGAAAACTCGACCAACTGCTGTCCTATGTGCGGGAAAAATATGTGCGCGGCGCGGACGAGGAAACCCTGTGGGACGGCATTTACGCCGGTCTGCTCGACGCCGTCGGCGACCCGTACAGCGAATACATGACGGCGGAGGAGTTCGCCGCCTATACCGCCGAGCGGAGCGGAAATTACGTCGGTATCGGCGTTCATGTGACGTTTGACCAGTCGCAAAACGCCATCGCGATATACCGTATCGCGCCCGATTCCCCTGCCGAACGCGCCGGTCTGCAGAAGGGCGATTTGATTGTCGCCGTTGAGGACGTCACGGTCAGCGCGGCGACCTACAACGAGGCCGTCGGGCTCGTTGCGGGCGAGGAGGGCACGGACGTGTCGCTGACCGTTCGCCGCGGCGAGGAAATGCTTGCCGTGTCCGTCACCCGTTCCCGGGTGGAATCCGGCAATGTTCTTTACGAGAAAATCGGCGACACCGCCTACCTTACGATTCTTTCCTTCTCCGAAAGCAACGTGACGGAGCAGTTCCAAACGGCGCTGACGGCGGCAAAGCAGGACGGCTGCACGTCCTACCTGTTCGATTTGCGCAACAATCCGGGCGGGAACCTCGACGTGGTGTGCGCCGCGCTCGACGAATTACTGCCGGCGAATCAGACGATTCTGCACATGATTGACGCGCAAGGAAACGATAAAACCCGGGAAACGGAAAACGATACCTTCTTAGACGCGCCGATGGCGGTGCTCTGCAACGGGAACACGGCGAGCGCGGCGGAACTTTTCACGGCGGACCTGCAGGATTACGGGCTTGCGACCGTCGTCGGCGAAACCACATATGGAAAAGGGACCATGCAGACCATCACTTCCCTTCCCGACGGCAGTGCCGTGAAACTGACGTCGAATTTCTACAACCCCGCGTCCAACGTCAGTTACGACGGAATCGGCGTCCACCCGGACGTCGAAGTGAAGCTGACCGAGGAGCAGTCCGCGCGCTTTTACCTGCTCTCCCACGAGGAGGACCCGCAATTGCAGGCGGCGCTCAAAGCGCTCGGAAACACGGCGGACTGAAAACCGAAGAAACCGTGCGGCAAGGGAAAGTTTTTCGGAACTTCGCCCTTGCTTTGCGTGTTGCATAGACGTCTTTTCAAGTTTTTTCACCCATCTACGACAAATTTTGAGCAAAGGGAGTTCATTCATCATGGCAAAGCAAATCATCGTTTCCCGCGACGGGTTCCTCAAACTGCAAAACGACCTTGAACATCTCAAGACCGTCAAACGCAAGGAGGTCGCGCAAGCCATCCAAAAGGCGCGCGCCTACGGCGACCTTTCGGAAAACAGCGAATACGACGAGGCGAAAAACGAGCAGGCGGAAATCGAGACCCGTATCGCTATGCTCGAAGAGACCCTCGAAAACGCCGTCGTCATGGACGACGCCGACATCGGTACGGGCAAGGTCAACGTCGGCAACACTGTCGGCATTCACTGTATCGACGACGACACCGAATCCACCTACAAAATCGTTTCGACCGCCGAAGCCGACCCGCTCGAAGGTCGTATCAGCGACGACTGCCCGCTCGGACGCGCTCTGCTCGGACAGCGGCAGGGGGATTCCATCACCGTCGAAACGCCGAACGGAACGCGCAAATACACGATTACCAGTATTTCAAAGTAAAAGGAAACGCAAATGGAAGAGAAAAACAACATTCCCTCCCCCGCCGAGAACGCGGGCGAGGAGAGCCTTTCGGATATTCGCCGGGTCCGTCGTCAGAAACTCGCCGAGTTGAAGGACGCAGGGAAAGACCCGTTTACTGTCACGAAGTTCGACGTGACCGCGCACGCGGCGGAGATTTTCGGCGATTACGAAACCTGGGAGAACCAAACCGTTTCCGTCGCGGGGCGTATCATGAGCCGCCGGGACATGGGCAAGGCCGCATTCCTGCACCTGCTCGACGCGACCGGAAACATTCAGGCGTATGTTCGCATCAACGACGTCGGCGAGGACGCCTATAAGGAATTCAAGAAGTTCGACATCGGCGACATCATCGGCTTGAGCGGGTTCGTTTTCAAGACCCGCACCGGGGAAATCAGTATTCACGCCCAGTCGGTCTGCCTGCTCGCGAAGTCCCTTCTGCCGCTCCCGGAGAAGTTCCACGGACTTCGGGATACCGATTTGCGCTACCGCCAACGGTACGTCGATTTGATTGTCAACCCGGAGGTCAAGGAAACGTTCGTCAAGCGTAGCGCGATTTTGCGGGAAATCCGGGCTTATCTGGACGGAAAGGGCTTTTTGGAGGTGGACACCCCGGTGCTGACCCCGTTCGAGATTGGCGCCGCCGCCCGCCCGTTCAAGACCCACCACAACACGCTCGACATGGATATGTTCCTTCGTATCGAGACCGAGCTTTACCTCAAGCGGCTCATCGTCGGCGGATTCGACAAGGTGTACGAGGTCGGCCGTATCTTCCGCAATGAGGGCATGGACCCCAAGCACAACCCGGAATTCACGACAATTGAGCTTTATCAGGCGTATACCGATTACAAGGGCATGATGGACCTCGTCGTCGAGATGAATACGATGCTCGCGGAGAAGGTTTGCGGGAGCAAGGTCATCACCTATCAGGGGACGCAAATCGACATGGGACATTGGGAAAAGCTGACCATGGTCGAGTCCGTGCGGAAGTACGCCGGCGTGGATTACGACGCATGGCAAACGGACGAGGACGCCCGCGCGTGCGCGAAGGAAAAGCAGGTCGAGGTCCCCGCGAACGCGACCAAGGGGACGGTGCTCGCCGCGTTCTTTGACGCGTACGTCGAGGAACACCTGATTCAGCCGACCATCATCTACGATTATCCGGTCGAAAACAGCCCGCTCGCGAAGCGCAAGCCGGAAAACCCCGCGTTCACGGAGCGGTTCGAGTACTTCATCAACGCGACGGAGTTCGGCAACGCCTTTTCGGA
>CANQTR010000005.1 GCA_947626805.1 uncultured Clostridia bacterium | reverse complement strand
TCGCTGGGGGATTTCATGCGTTTCGGACACGGCGAACAGCACGCCGGGGGCGGAAAGATGCGCAAGAGCATCATCGCCGACGCGTTCGAGGCGTTGCTCGCGGCGATGTATCTCGACAGCGGCATGGACACCGTGCGGGCATTTTTGCTCCCCCGGCTGAAACGGATGCTGGAAACGGTCTCCCGCCGGGGGACGGAGGATTACAAATCCATGCTCCAGCGCATCGTCCAGCAGACGCCGGAGGAGCAGTTGCGGTACGAGGAACGCGGGGAGGAAGGTCCGCCGCACGACCGGGTCTTTCATTTCGCCGTCTACCTGAATTCCAACCTGCTCGGCTCCGGAAGCGGACGCACCAAGCGGGAGGCGGAGCAGGAAGCCGCACGCCGCGCGCTCATCGCGCTCGGAGAACTGGATGAAAACGCACCGTAATCTCCCGTTTTTCGTCCCTTTCGCGGGCTGTCCGTTCCGGTGCGCGTTTTGCGACCAGGAGCGCATCACCGGGAGGAACGACCCGTCGCCGGAAGAGGAACTTTCGTCGCTCGACCGTATGCTGACGACTTGCGGCGATGTTTCGGACACCGAAAACCAAATCGCTTTCTTCGGGGGCAGTTTTACCAACCTTCCCCGCGAACGAATGGAACGCCTTTTGCGCCGCGCAAACGATTGGATTGACCGCGGCGTCGCCGGGAGCGTCCGCGTTTCGACGCGCCCCGACTGTATCGACCGCGACGTGCTTGCGCTGTTGCGGAACTACCGCGTGACGGACGTGGAGCTCGGCGTGCAGAGCATGGACGACCGGGTCCTTTCCGCTTCCGGGCGGGGGCATACGGCGAACGACACGCGGAAAGCCGCGGCGCTCCTACGGGAGGAAGGGTTCCGGTTCGCAGGACAGATGATGCTCGGTCTGCCGTCGTCTACGCCGGCGGCGGAAATCGCGACGGCGGAGGAGATTTGCGCGCTGGGCGCCTCGGAAGCGCGGATTTACCCGACCGTGGTCTTTGCCGGCACGGCGCTTTACCGCGAAACGCTCGCGGGGCGGTATGCGCCGCTCGACGACCTGACGGCGGCTATGCGCGCGGCGGACTGCATGGAGCGTTTCCTCGCGCACGGCGTGAAGGTGCTCAAGGTCGGCTTGCAGGCGTCCGAGGGGCTTGCGGGCGCGCCGTTCGGTCCGCGCGACGGGTCGGTCGGGGAACTGGCGGCCGGGATGCTGTACGCGAAGCGGGCGGTGGAAGCGGTCGGAAATGTATGCCTTGCCGGCAGGCGGCTGACGGTTTTCGTACCGCCGAAGGACCTTTCCAAACTGACCGGTCACGGCGGGGTTGCGCGGGAAAAAATTCGCGAATCGCTCCGTCCGGCGGAACTTTTCATTCGAACGGACGCGTCTGTCCGACCGTTCCTGCCCGTGTGCAGGGTCGACTGAATGTTTTTGCAGAAAAGGAAACACAAATGCGACTGAAAGCAGTGGAAATGCAGGGGTTCAAATCGTTCCCCGACAAAACCAAAATGACCTTTGAAAACGGCGTGACCGCCGTCATCGGACCGAACGGAAGCGGGAAATCCAACATTTCCGACGCGGTGCGGTGGGTGCTCGGCGAAATGAGCATGAAGAGCTTGCGCGGCTCGAAAATGGAGGACGTCATCTTCAACGGCGCCCCGTCCCGTCCCGCGTCGAACTTCGCGAGCGTTTCGCTCTACATCGACTCGCAAGAGGAATACAACGCGTCCCACCAGATGACCATGGAGGAGGAACCCGCCCCCGCCGAGGACAAGCCCCGCCTGTCCGACGCGCCGGAAACGGTCGTCACCCGCAAGTATTATCGGAGCGGCGAAAGCGAATACTATATCAACCGCAAACTGACCCGTTTGCGGGATATTTATGAACTCTTTTACGACACCGGCATCGGTCGGGAGGGGTACTCGGTCATCAGTCAGGGCAAGATTGCCGAAGTGCTTTCGCAAAAGGGCGACGAACGGCGAAGTATCTTCGAGGAAGCCGCCGGTATCTCCCGGTTCCGCTACCGCAAAACCGAGGCGGAGCGCAAACTCGCGGATACCGAAAGCAACCTTTTGCGCGTCAACGATATCCTTTCCGAGGTCGCGTCCCGCGTGCGCCCGCTGGAAAGGGAGGCGGAGAACGCGCGGCAGTACCTCGTGCTGAACGAGGAAAAGACCGGGCTGGAGATAACGCTCTGGCTCAACCGGCTCGACGAGTTGCGGCAGAAACGCGCGCTGGGCGAGGACGGGCTGAACGAGGCACGCGCGGCGCTGGAACGCGCGCAGGCGCTGGAGAGCGAAAGGGAACGGGAACTGGACGAACAGCTCAACGAAAGCTATGAGATTTCCCGCCTGATTTCCCTGACCGAGCAGGAAAAATCCGCCTCCGAGCGCGCGCAGGCGGCGGCGGAAGGGGAAAAGGCGGTCTGCCAAAACGATTTGGAACATTTCGAGCAGATTTGCACCGAAAGCGCGGACGCAATCGCGGAAGCGGAAACGCAAAGCGCCGCGACGGCGCAACTCATCGCCGGTCTGGAACGGATGCTCGCGGACGCCCGCCGGGAAACGGAGGAGGCGGAAAAAACCTGCTCGGAGCGGGAAGAACTCTGGCAGAAAGCGCACGAAACGGTCGCGCTGGCGGCGGCGGAATCCGAACGGGCGGACGAAGCGCTCGCGCAAATCCGTGCGGACGGCGCGGAATGGGGGCGCACGGAGGCGGCGCTGAACGCGGAACTGGAGGCGGCGAAACGGTCGGACTCCGAAAGCGAGGAGCGCATTTCGTCCGGCATGGAGCGCCTTTCCCAGCTGGAGACCGAGAAAGCCGAAAAGCAAGCCGAACGGGACGAGGCAGAAAAAGTCTATCGGGAGACCCTTGCAAAGGAGCGGGAAGTCCGCGAGGACATTCGCCGGAACGGGGAAACCGAGGCGGCGACGCGGGAGGAAACCGTCGCGTTGCGGCTCAAATTGACGGCCGCCGAACAGCGGCGGGAGAACCTCAGCCGCATGGAGCAACTGCTGGAGGGGTATTCCGACAGCGTCCGCGCCGTCTTGCGGGACGGGAACGCCGGGAAGATACGGCGGGCGGACGGGAAACCGGCGACGCTGTACGGTCCGGTTTCCAATATCCTTTCGAGCGATAACGCGTATGTGGTCGCTTTGGAAACGGCGCTCGCGTCGTCGGTGCAGTTCGTCGTTGTCGGGCAGGCGGAGGACGCGAAGGCGTGCATTCGGTACCTGAAGGAGCACCGTATCGGTCGCGCGACCTTCCTGCCGCTGGAAACCGTGAAAGGCTCGCTGTGCGACGTGCGGCAGATTCGGCAGATGGAGGGGTATCTCGGTATCGCGTCCGAACTGACGCGGTTCGACGAAAAATTTCGCGGAATCGTGGAGGATTTGCTCGGACGGACCGTGGTCGCCGACACGCTGGACAACGCGTCGAAAATCGCGTCGGCGGTCGGGCACCGGCTGAAAATCGTCACGCTCGACGGGCAGGTCATTCACCCCGGCGGCAGTTATACGGGGGGCGCGTCCGCGAAGAAGGTCGGCGTGTTCACCCGCGCCATGGATTTGGAACGCCTCGGTGCGGAGATTCGCGAATGGAACGCGAAATTGCTGGAACTGGACCGCAAACTCGCCCATACCCGCCGGGACATCGCCGACGCGGAAACGCTTTGCGCGGAACTGCAGGCGGCGGCGGAAACGCAGAAAAGCGCCCTCGACGCGCTGGAAAGCGCCGTCAACGGGCTGAACGTGCGTATGGAGGAGGAAAAGAGCCACATCGACGCGGTCGTTCAAAGCCGCGACGCCGGTTCGGACGGGCGTCGGGCGCTCGAAGAAAAGCTCGAATCCGTCCGCGCCGAAAAGGCGTCCTGCGACCGTTTGACCGCGCAGGCGGAGGAGCGTTCCCGCGCGGCGCGCGAACGGGCGGAACAGGCGCGGGGCGCGGAGGCGGCGTGTTACGAATCGCTGAGCCAATCCCGTATCGTGCTGGTCTCCAAGCGTTCGCAGGCGGACGGGATTTCGGCACAGCAGGCTCAGCAGGCGGCGTTGCTGTCCGGCACGATGGAGCGGCTCAACAATTTGCGCGTCACGCTCGCGTCCGCCCGCAACAGCATTGCCGAGCGAAGCAGTCGCCTTGCGCTGATTGAGGAAAAAATCCTCGCCGCCGGAAAGGGCGTGACCGCGGCGGAGGAGCGGCTTCGGGAACTCTTCGGCGGGCGAGAGGCGCAGGAAAGCCGTCAGAACGAGATTCGCGCCCGGCATAAGGAGGCTCAGCAGAAACGGGAGGAGGCGTTCGTGCGCCTGACGAACGAGGAAGCGAACTTCAACCGTATCAGCGAGGAGTTCGACCAGGTCACCGCCAAACTCTGGGACGAATACGAACTGACCTATTCGGACGCGGAGGCGAAACGGCTCCCGCCGGAGAAGATGGAGAAAGCCCCGTCCCGCCTCGCGTCGCTGAAGGCGAAGATTCGGGCGATGGGGAGCATCAACGTCAACGCGGTGGAGGAGTACCGGGAGGTCAAGGAACGGTACGATTTCCTGACGGCACAGGTGGACGACCTGCAGAAGACCCGTCGAAGTCTTGACAGCACCATCGCGAAACTGGAAAACGAGATGAAGGACAGTTTCGTTTCCACGTTCCAGAAAATCAACGAGAGCTTCGCACAGGTTTTCGCCGAGCTGTTCGGTGGCGGGACCGCACGCATTGAACTGCAGGACCCGGAGGCGCCGCTGGAATGCGGTATCGACATCGTGCTGAAACTGCCGGGAAAGAGCGTTCGAAGTATCTCTTTGCTGTCCGGCGGGGAGCAGTCGTTCGCCGCTATCGCGCTGTATCTCGCGTTGCAGAACGTCAATCCGGCGCCGTTCTGTATCTTCGACGAAATCGAAAGTGCGCTCGACGACGTCAACCTGACGAAGTTTGCGGAGTATATCCGCGCGCACAGCGAAAGGACCCAGTACATCGTCATCACGCACCGTCGCGGGACCATGGAGCGGGCGGATACCCTTTACGGCGTGACCATGCGCCAAAAGGGCATTTCCGAATACATTCGCCTCGACCTCGCAAAACTGGACGAATCGATTAAGGAGTATACCAACTGATGGGATTTTTTGAAAAACTCAAGAGCGGTCTGAAAAAGACCAAGGACGCGCTGCTCAAGCCGGTCGACCTGCTGTTTTCCTCGTCGGACCGGGTGGACGACGACTTTTTCGAGGAACTGTTCGACCTGTTGATTATGGCGGACGTCGGCGGGGAGACCTCGGAATATATCACCGAAACCCTTCGGCAGCGGCTGAAGGAGAAGAAAATCAAGGAAACGGCGGAAGCGCGGGAGGAGTTCCGGGAGATTTTGCGGGAACTTGTCGGCGAAGGGGAACCGCTCGCGTTCGGGGACGGCATGACGGTTCTGCTGGTCATCGGCGTCAACGGGGTGGGAAAGACCACTTCGATTGGGAAAATCGCGCATACGCTGAAAGAGCAGGGGAAGAAAGTCCTGCTTTGCGCCGCCGATACCTTCCGCGCCGCCGCCATCGAACAGTTGGAAGTCTGGGCGCAGCGGAGCGACCTTCCGCTGATTCGGCAGAAGGAAGGGGCGGACCCCGCCGCCGTCGTCTTTGACGCCGCGGGCGCCGCGCGGAAACAGAACGCGGACGTGCTGATTGTCGATACCGCCGGTCGGTTGCACAACAAGAAGAACCTGATTGACGAACTCGCGAAAATCAACCGCGTCATCGACCGGGAACTGCCGGGCGCGGCGCGGGAAACGCTTTTGGTGCTGGACGCTTCCACCGGGCAGAACGCCCTCGTGCAGGCAAAGGAATTCGGACGCGCGGCGAAAATCACGGGTCTGGTGCTGACCAAACTCGACGGGACCGCAAAGGGCGGTATCGTGCTCGCAATCCGGCGGGAACTCGGCATTCCGGTCAAGTTCATCGGGGTCGGAGAGGGGATTGACGATTTGCAGCCGTTTGACGGCAAGGAATTTGTGGACGCGTTCTTCGAGGGGTCGGAAACATGAAGAAAATCGTTCTCGCAACGGGGAATCCCCACAAAGTCGAGGAATTCAACCGGTTCTTCGCCGAACGGAATTTCCCGGTCGTCCTGCTTTCCATGCGGGAGGCGGGCTTTTCCGGCGAACTCGTCGAGGACGCGGACACCTTCGAGGGCAACGCGCACTGCAAGGCGCTGACGGTCGCGCGCGCGACGGGAATGCTCTGCGTCGCCGACGACAGCGGACTGGAAGTGGACGCGCTCGGCGGCGCGCCGGGGGTGTTTTCCGCGCGCTATGCCGGCGGACACGGGGACGACGAGGCGAACATTCGGAAACTGCTGGAAGAATTGCGGGACGTGCCGGACGACAGGCGCACGGCGCGGTTCGTTTGCGCGATCTGCGCGGTGAAATTCGACCCGAACGAGGTCGAATCGACGCTCCTCGTCCGCGGGACCGTCGAAGGGAAAATCCTACGCGGGAAACGCGGGGACGGGAGGTTCGGCTACGACCCGGTATTTTTCTACGAACCGCTCGGCAAGACCTTCGCGGAACTCGACGGGACGACGAAGAACGCCGTCAGCCACCGCGGGCGGGCGCTGGAAAACCTGCTTGCGGAGGCGGAAGAACGGAATTTCTTTCTGAACGGGGAATGAAATTTTCCCCTTTCGCTTGACAAGTAAAAACGGATATGTTATAGTGAAATGTGACGGTTTTTCGAAAAGAGGAGGGAACGGACGTGTCAGCGGTTTTGGACTATTTCCAATATGTATGGAATCAACTTCGCTCCATTCGCGTGGTGGACGTCGTGGATATCCTCATCGTCGCGTTCGTCTTTTATTACATTTTCCAGTTCATGCGCAAGCGCCGCGCGGCGAAACTGCTTGCGGGCATCGTTCTGCTGATTGGAATTCTGCTTGTCAGCAACGTCGCGCAAATGAAAGCCTTGAATTTCCTCCTTTCGAACGTCTTTTCCGTCGGGATCCTTTCGCTTATCGTCGTTTTCCAGCCGGAATTGCGAAGTTTTTTGGAAAAGGTCGGCGGGACGACGTTCCGCAATATCCGCGGAAAGCTCGACGCGTCGCAAAAAGCCGCGCTCGCGCCGGTCATTCGCGAGGTCTGTATCGCGGCGGAGTATTTTTCCCAGCATAAGACCGGCGCGCTCATCGTGTTTGAGCGCAATACGAAACTGGAGGATTACGTCCGTTCCGGGACCGTTTTGGACGCGACGATTTCGGCGTTCCTGCTGGAAAACGTTTTTTTCAACAAGGCGCCCATGCACGACGGCGCCGCCATCATCAGCGAAGGTCGCCTGCACGCGGCGGGCTGTGTCCTGCCGCTTTCCACCAACGCCGACATCATCAAGGAACTCGGCACGCGTCACCGCGCGGGTATCGGCATGAGCGAAAACAGCGACGCGGTGGTGCTTATCGTTTCGGAGGAGAACGGCATCATCTCCCTCGCGGTCGAGGGGGAACTGCAACGCGGATTTGACCGCAAATCCCTTGAGTCGGCGCTCAACACGCTTTTGCTTGCGGACGAGGCGCTGACCGAAAAGGTGGTCAGCCGCGTTCGCGGAAAACTTTCCCACAAAGGGCAGGGCGGCAAGAAAGCGTGACGTTTGGGACGCGCGCGTAGAAAGGACGGGTGAACGCCGTGAAAAAAGAGGAATCCGGGCGCAAGGGGAAGATACTGATTTTCGTCGCGGCGCTGTTCGGCGCTCTGCTTTTATGGCTTTACGCGATTGGATACGATACGGAAATCGACGAGCAGACCTTTGCGGGTATCCCCGTCGAAATCATCGGCATGCACAGCAACGGCTACACCGTCGCGGAAGCCGAAAGTTTCTCGCAAAGTATCGACGTGCGCGCGTCCGGCACCCGTGCCGCGCTCAACGCCGTCGACGCGGGGGATTTCAGCGCCTACGTGGATATTTCGACGGTCGACAAGCCCGGACTGGTGACGTTGCCGGTCATGGTCGTCGCGCCCGGCGGCGTGACGGCGGCAAGCTCGTCGGTGGCGAATATCACGCTCTACGTCGACGTGTTCACCTCCCGCAATATCAACGTGCAGATTGAAAAGACCTATTCCTCCGCCTATGAGATTGGCGAAACCGTCCAGAGCCTGTATACCGTGCGGGTAAACGGACCGGAGAGCGTCATCGGCTCGGCGGAGGCGTACTGCAGTTTTGCGCTCGGGGATATTTCCGGGGAAAGCGTCCGCGTCAGCGGGGAAATACGCCTTCGCAACGCGGAAACGAAAGCGGAGATTTCCAATCCGTACGTCACGGTGGAAACCGGTACGGTGGACGTGACGTTCGTGCTGTACGGGCGGAAAACCGTCCCGGTCCGCCTTGCGCTGACCGGCGGGGTCTGGCGTGCGGAGGACGCACAGTTCCTCAGTTCGGTCCCCGGCGTGGAATTGCGCGGACCGCTGTCCGCGCTCGAACAGGTGCAGTCTCTGTCCGTCCGGTGCGACGAAACGCTCTTCACGGACAACCGCCTGAACGGGTCCGTTACGGCGGGGGAACTGCTCGAGCAGAATCTGCCGGAGAGCGGGCTTTCCGCGGTCGACCCGGACGCGGAAATTTCGTATTCGGTCGTCCTGCCGGAGGTCCGTTACCGGAAAGTGACGGTCCCGGTCAGCCGGATTTCGGTGTATAACCTTCCGACCGGCGGCGCGGTGAAAGTCAACGTACTCCGCGCGGTGGAGGTCACGGTTTTCGGACCGGCGGACGCCGTGCGGGCGTATGACGCGACCGATATGACGATTCTTGTCGATTACAATACGCTCGAACCGCAAGCGACGGAGAACGAGTTTCTCGGCACCGCCGAAATCAGCACGGGAAGCAGCGCGGTCTGTGTGGACGGTTCGACGTATACCGTGGCGGTCCGTGTGACCGCCGCATAAAGCGCGGTCTGCAAATGCAGAAACAGGAGGCGAAAAAACAATGACAGAACGGAAATGGATTCTGCAGGAAGGGAACGAAACCGTTTGGAAACGACTGCAGGAAGAACTTGAACTGCTGCCCCTGACGGCGAGATTGCTCGCAAACAGGGGGCTTGATTCCGCGGAAAAAGTGCACGCGTTCCTGCACAAGGACGAGATTCCTCTGCACGACCCGTATCTGCTCAAGGATATGGACTGTGCCGTCGCCCGCATTCGCCGGGCAATCGAGCGGAAGGAGCGCGTCTGTATTTACGGCGATTACGACGTCGACGGCGTGACCTCGACGATGATTCTGCACACCTACCTGTCCGAACACGGGGTGCATTGCGAGTATTTCATTCCCGACCGCATCTCCGAGGGGTATGGGCTGAGCCTGCCGGTCATCAAGCGAATGGTCGGGTGCTTCGATTTGATTGTCACGGTCGATACCGGCATTACGGCGATTGAGGAGGCAAAATACGCCAAAGAGCAGGGGATCGACATGGTCATCACCGACCACCACAGTTGTCGTGAAATCCTGCCCGACGCGGTCGCGGTCGTCAATCCGCACCGGGAGGATTGCGATTACCCGTTCAAGGACCTCGCCGGGGTCGGCGTGGTGTTCAAACTGCTGTGCGCGGTGGACGGGGATACCCAGCGCATTTGCGACCGGTACGCGGACGTCGTCGCGCTCGGCACCATCGCCGACGTCATGCCAATCGTCGACGAGAACCGCCGGATTGCCGCCATGGGGCTCAAAAAACTCGAAACCGTCCGCTCGCCCGGTATCCTCGCGCTCATGCGGCACGCCGGTATCATCAAGAACGGACTGCTGACGAAAAAAGTCACCTCCTCGACGGTCGGCTACGTCCTCGCCCCGCGTATCAACGCGGCGGGACGCATCGCTTCCGCCTCCCGCGCCGTGGAACTGCTGATGACGGAGGACCCGGAGGAGGCCGACCGCATTGCGGCGGAACTTTGCGAAACGAATAAGCTCCGTCAGCAGATGGAGCAGGAGATTTACGAGCAGGCGATTGGGCAGATACGCGCCTCCTGCGCCGACGACTGTTTCTTCGTCCTCGGTTCGGCGGGGTGGCATCAGGGGGTCATCGGGGTGGTCGCCTCGAAAATCGCCGAGCGGTATTCGCTGCCCTGTATCCTGTTCTCCTACGACGGCGGGGTCGCAAAAGGGTCCGGGCGAAGTATCAAGGGCTTTTCGCTGATGGACGCGCTCGCGTCCTGCGGGGATTTGTTGAGCGAATACGGCGGGCACGAACTTGCGGCGGGTCTTTCGCTGGACATCGATAAAATCGACGAGTTCCGCCGCCGAATCAACGCGTATGCGTCGCAATACCTGACGCGGACGGACGCGTCGCTTCCGCTCGAAGTGGAGTGCGAAGTCGATTTTTCGGATATTACGATGAAAGGCATCGAAGAAATGCAGCTGCTCGAACCGTTCGGCCTGCAGAACCCGCAGCCGGTGCTGATGATGCGCCGCGTCGCCGCGGTGGACATCGTCCCGCTTTCCGGCGGGAAACATTGCAAGTTCCGCTTGCGTCCGGGCAATCGCCGGTACAGCAGTGAAAAGGAAATCAGTGCGATTTGGTTTTCAATTCCGAGCGAAATCAGCCTGAGCGAAGGGTGCCTGTACGACGTGGTGTTCACGGCGGATATCAACGAGTATATGGGACACCGTTCCCCGCAGGTCACGGTCAAAGCCATGCGCCTGAGCGATATCGACGAGGAAAGCAGTACCGAGGGCGAGCAAATCTACCGCCGCCTGACCGACCCGGAGGACAGGTCCCCGATTTCCGCCTCCGATTTGCCGATACTGGCGGATTTTCGCGAGGTCTATAAGTTCCTCAAGCGGGACGTGCTCGAAAGCAGTAAGCGCACGACGGTCGCCGCCGTTTGCAGTCGGCTCGAACAGGAGGGGGTGCGTGTCTCCTACTGCAAACTGAAAATCATTCTCGACGTGCTTTGCGACGAGGGGCTGATTTCGCGTACATACAGCGAGGACGGCAGGGTCGTCGAACTGACGATTCTCCCGGTCGGCAAGAAGGTCAATCTCGACCAATCGCCGGTTCTTATCCGCTTGCGGAAGAACCACCCGCTGAACGGAACGAAATAAGGGTTGATGCATGGAATCCTATGATGTAAACGAACTTTTTGCCCGCATTGACGCCAGCGGAAGTTACGATATCGACAAAATCAAGCGCTCCTACTACCTCGCGGAGGAATTGCACCGGGGGCAGAAACGCATTTCCGGGGAGGACTATATCATTCACCCGGTCGCGGTCGCCCGCATCGTCTACGAATGCCAGCTCGATACGAATTCCATTTGCGCGGCGTTCCTGCACGATACGATTGAGGACTGCTCCGACCGCGTCACGCTCGCGGATATCCGCGAACAGTTCGGAAAGGACGTCGCCGACATCGTCGACGGGGTCACGAAACTGAATATCCCGTTTGAAACCAAGCAGGAGGCGAGTATCCGCAACTTGCGGAAGATGTTCCTCGCGATGTCGAAGGATTTGCGGGTCATCTTCGTCAAATTGGCTGACCGCCTGCACAATATGCGGACCCTTTCCGTCCGCACGCCGGAAAAACAGCGCTCCATCGCGCTGGAGACCATGCACGTCTACGCGCCGATAGCGCACCGTCTGGGCATCCAGCGTATCAAGCAGGAACTTGAAACGCTCGCGCTCTCCTACCTCGACCCGATTGGGTTTCAGGAAATCAAAAAGGACACCGAGAAACGCTACGGCGAAAGCAAGGATTTCCTCGCCGACGCGACGCAAAAGGTCGCAAAAGGGCTCGACGCCTACAAAATCCACTACAAACTCGAAGGACGGGTCAAGAGCATTTACAGCATCTATAAAAAGATGTATAACCAGAACAAATCCTTCGACGAAATTTACGATTTCTACGCGCTCCGTATCATCGTCGACACGGAACTCGACTGCTATACGGTGCTCGGAATCATACACGAGATGTTCAATTCCGTGCCGGGGCGATTCAAGGATTATATCTCCACCCCGAAACAGAACCTGTACCGTTCCCTGCACACGACGGTCATCGGCACGGGCGGTATCCCGTTCGAGGTGCAGATTCGCACCTGGGAAATGCACGAGGTGGCGGAGTACGGTCTTGCCGCCCATTGGAAGTACAAGTCCGGCGAGCAGGCGAATCAGGCGCTCGACGAAAAACTGCACTGGATTCGTTCGCTCCTTGAAACGGACGCGGACGGCAACGACCCCGACGAGTTCCTGCAGGCGCTGAAAATCGACCTGTTCGACGACGAGATTTTCGTTTTCACGCCGAAGGGCGACGTCGTCAACCTGCCGGCGGGCAGTACGCCGATTGATTTCGCCTACGCGATTCATTCGGCGGTCGGCAATAAGATGGTCGGCGCGAAGGTCAACGGCAACATCGTTCCGATAGACACGGTCCTGCAGACCGGGCAAATCGTCGAAGTGCTGACCAACCCGAATTCCAAGGGACCGAGCCGCGACTGGTTGTCTTGCGTCCGTTCGAGCGAGGCGCGCAACAAAATCCGTATGTTCTTCAAGCGGGAAATGCGCGCGGAGAATATCGAACTCGGCAAGCAGGCGGTGGAACGGGAACTCCGCCGGTACGGTCGCCGCTTCACCGACGCGCAACGGGACCAAATCATGGCGTCGCTCGCGCCGCGCATGGGCTTTGCCGAGGCGGACGACCTGTACAACAGCATCGGTTTCGGAGGCATGGACACCGTCAAACTCGGCACCAAACTCAAGGAAGAGTTCAACCGGGTGGTTTCCCCCGAACTGCCGGAGCAGAAACCGAAACAGCCGGCGCTGATTTCGGAGCAGAGCGAGCGCGAGGAGCGCAAGGCGCGGAAGTCCTCCGAAAGCGTCATCGTCGATAACGTCGAGGGGTGCGCGGTCAAGTTCGCGAAGTGCTGTTCGCCGCTTCCGGGCGACCGAATCATCGGGTTTATCACCAAAGGATACGGGATTTCGATTCATAAGTACGATTGCGTCAACGTGCAGAACGGACTCAAACGCCCCGAAGAGCGGGACCGCTGGGTGACCGCTTCGTGGACCGACCGGGCGGAAAAGCACGCGCTGGGTGGTTTCGAAGCCTTCCTGAACGTGTTCGCAACCTACACGCCGAACATCATCGCCGAACTGACCGTCGCTTTGCGGGATATGAAGGTGGAAATCACCTCGCTGTCGACCAAAGAAAGCGGCGACACGATTACCATGACCTTCGGCGTGCGGTGCGGCGACACCGGACATCTCGCGTCCATCATCTCCGCACTTCGCAAGAACGACGCGGTGCGGGACGTCACACGGGGGAACGTATAAAGTGAAACTTGTTGTCCAACGCGTAAAAAGCGCCTCCTGTACCGTGGCGGGGCGCCTGATTTCGCAAATCGGTCCGGGTCTGCTCGCGTTCGTCGGCGTCGACGCGGCGGATACGGACGACGATTTGCGTCGGGGGAGCGCGAAACTCGCGGGACTTCGCATTTTTGAAAACGAGGACGGAAAGATGGCGCTTTCCGCGTCCGACGTGGGCGGGGAAGTGATGATTATTTCCAATTTCACCCTGCTCGGACGGGTCCGGCGGGGGTTCCGTCCGGATTGCACGCACGCCGCCCGCCCGGAAAAGGCGAAACCGATGTACGACGCGTTTTGTGACGCGGTCGGCGAGGTCCTGCCGGTCAAGCGCGGGGTTTTCGGCGCGGATATGCGTATCGACGCGGTGCTGGACGGACCGGTCAATCTGGTCATCGATACCGTCGAATTGCGAAACCAGGAGCGAAACGCATGAAAGTCGTCATTGACAACCGGACCCCATATCTCAACGATTTCTATTTCCGCACGCTCTGTATGCTGTATTTCCCCGGCGAAAAGTTCCGGGAGGACGGCGCGGAAACGGACGGCGCGCCCGCCGCTCGTTTCCTGCTTGAGGAGCGGGCGGACGGCTTTTTCTGCCGGACGGAACTGTCCGCCGGCGGGCGGACGGAGGTTGGCTGTTTCTCGACGGCGGGGTACCGTCCGTTCGTCGAAATGACCGCCTCGGACTTCGCTTCCCTCGCGCTCGGAAAGGCGTACTTGGAGGCGGGGCGGAAACTGTTCGGGTTTTCCCTGCCGTGGGGGTATTTGCTCGGTCTACGGCCGGTCAAACGGGCAAAATATTATCTGGACCGCGGTTATTCCCCCGAAACGGTGGGGAAACTGTTTACCGAGGACTACGGCGTCCTGCCGGAGAAAGCCTCGCTCGCCGTTGAAACGGCGCGAATCGAAATCGACATGCTGCGGGATACCCGCCCCGACGATTGCGCGCTCTACCTCTCGATTCCGTTCTGCCCGACCCGGTGCGCCTACTGCTCCTTCGTTTCTTGCGCGACGCCCCGCCTGCTCAGCCTGCTGCCCGCCTACCTCGAACGGCTGCACGCCGACGTGCGGGACACCTGCCGGGTCATTCGCGAACTGGGGATGCGGCTGACGTCCGTGTATATCGGCGGCGGGACGCCGTCGATTCTGTCCGAAATGCAGTTGCGGGAATTGCTTTCCCTGCTCGAACGGGAACTGCCGGGCGGGGACATTCGCGAATTTTCCTTTGAGGCAGGTCGACCGGACACGATTACGGCGGAAAAACTGCATATCCTGAAAGCAAGCGGCGTGCGCCGCGTCAGCGTCAACCCACAGACCACCGACCCGGAGGTGCTCCGCCGTATCGGGCGACAGCACAGCGTGGACGCGTTCTTTTCCGCGGCCGAATGCGCCATGCGGGAGGGGTTCGACGTCGTCAACGCCGACCTGATTGCCGGATTGCCGGGCGACACGCGGGAAACCTTTGAAAAGAGCCTTTCGGACGTCATGCGTATCGGGTTCGAGAACATCACGGTGCATACGCTGAGCGTCAAAAAGGCGGCGCCGCTGCGGTTTTCGGCGGACGGCGTATACGACCCCGCCGGCGAACTTGCGCGTTCCTGCGTTGCGTATGCGCGGCGGACGCTCGGCGCGGGCGGGTGGTTCCCGTATTACCTGTACCGCCAGAAGAACATCGTCGGGAATGCCGAAAACGTCGGATACGCCAAAAAAGGCACCGAAAATCTGTATAACGTGCTGATGATGGAGGAGTATTCGACGGTCTTTGCGTGCGGCGCGGGGGCAATCACGAAGTTGGTTTCCCCCGAACGGAACGAGATTTGCCGTATCGCCTTCCCGAAATATCCGTATGAGTATTTGGACGCGTCCGACGGTATCCGCGAGCCGGAGATTCGCCGGTTCTTCGCGTCCCTGCAAGAAAAGAAAGGGTGAACTGCTTGAACGAGGAACTTTACGAGTCATTGCTGGGCGATTGCGCGGCGGCGATAAGCGCGGACCGGCGGCTGAAACTGGTGCTGGTCGCGGGCGGTTCCTGCTCCGGTAAGACCACGACGACCGTCAAACTCGCGAAACGAATTCGCGCGCTCGGTCGCCCGGTGGATACCGTTTCCCTCGACGACTACTACCGCAACCCGGAAAACGCGATATACCTGCCGAACGGCATGCAGGACACCGAGGGGCTTGACAGCTTGCGTCTGGACCTCCTGCAGGACACTATGCAACGCATCGCGGCGGGGGAGGACGCGCCGATACCGTTTTTCGATTTCAAGGTCCGCCGTCGGACGGATTCCTATCGTGTCCTGCGCCCGTCGCCGGACGGGGTGACGCTCGTCGAAGGTCTGCATGCGCTCAATCCGCGTATCGTTCCGCCGGAAATCCCCCGGGAATGCCTCTACCGTATCTATCTTTACGCCGAATCCGACGACGGGCAGGACTGCCGGTTCCTGCGGCGGCTCGTGCGGGATTCCCGTCACCGCGCGTCGGACGCGGCGGAAACGTTCGCGAACTGGGAGACTGTCCGCGCGGCGGAAAAACGCAACATCGAGCCGTTTGCGCCCCTCGCGGACCGCTCTATCAATACCTATTTTGAATACGAGCGCAGCATTTTGGCGGACGACGCCGTCGCTTTGCTGCAAGAACTTCCGCCGGAGGACCCGCACACGCCGCAAGCGAAAACGCTCATTTCCCTGCTTTCGGACGTCCCGCTTTTGCCGGACGAGGTCGTGCCGGAGGACTCGCTTTTGCGGGAATTCATCTGAACCATGGGAAACACACAGCAGAAACAACAGAATAAGAGTTTCCTGGTCGAAGCGGGCGTCATCTCGATTTCCAGTTTCGTCGTCAAAATCATCGGGGTGCTGTTCAAAATCCCGCTCGCGCATATCCTCGGCGGCGGCATGGGTATCTTCAGCGCCGCCTATTCGCTGTACGCGATGCTGTACATGGTTTCGACCAGCGGACTTCCGGTCGCCATCAGCCGCCTTATCGCCGCCTCGGACCGGCGGGGACGGCAACGGGAAGTGCAGCGCACGTTTCGGGTCGCTTTGACCGCGTTCACCGTCGTCGGCGTCCTTGCGACCGTTGTCATGATGCTCGCCGCGCCGTGGTTCTTCCGCGTCACGGAGCACCAGGACAGCGTGCTTGCCGCCTATATCATCGCGCCGACACTGCTGTTCGTTTGCGTCTGTTCGGCGTTCCGCGGGTACTATCAGGGCTTGCACAATATGTATCCGACCGCCGTCGGGCAGTTGATTGAAGCGGTCTTTAAAATGGGGCTCGGACTCGGCGCGACTTTCTGGGCGCGGCACATGGGCTATTCGAGCGCGGTGCAGGCTGCCTGCGCGGTCAGCGGCATTACGGTCGGGATGCTCGTCGAAATGGGTATGCTGTTCCTCTACCGCGCCGTCACGCATAAGCGCCGCCCGGTCGGGACGGACTCCGGCGCCGACCCGATTCCCGCGCTGACGAAACGGATCCTGCTCATCGCCCTGCCCGCGACGATTACGTCGTCGGCGCTCTATCTCTCCAATTTCATCGACACCGTGCTCATCAAGCGCTGTCTGATGTTCGGCGGGAGCGCGTCGGAAGTCGCCGAGGACCTCTACACCGCCTATACCTCCTATTCCACCGCCATCGCGGACCTGTTGCCGTCGACGCTGATTTACCCGATTGCCGTCAGTATCCTGCCGGCGGTTTCCGCGGCGCTTTCGGTGCGGGATACCGCCGGGGCGAACCGGCACATCGTGCAGTCCGTCCGTATCAGCGCGATCATCGGTCTGCCGAGCGCGGCGTTCCTGCTCGCGACGGCGCCCGCCTGCCTGTCGTTGCTCTATCGCGCGCCGCTCGCGGGATACGAGCGTATCGACGCAATGCAGGTGTCCTCTGGCTCCTTGCGTATCCTCGCGGTCGGAATCATCTTCATGGCGGTGGTTTCGACGACCAACGCGCTGCTGCAGGCGGTCGGAAAGATTTGGCTGCCGATGATTTCCGTCGGGGTCGGGGTGGTCGTCATGGCGTTCCTCGAATGCTTCGGCGTGTCCGGTCCGCTTGGAATTTACGGCGCGCCGTTCAGTTCGGTCTGCTGTTACCTGATTGCGTCGTCGCTCAACCTGTTCTTCCTGCGGCGGCATACGACCGCGCCGCTTTCCCCGGTCGGGCTGTTCTTCCGCCCGGCGCTTTGCGCGCTGCTGACCGGGCTTGCGGCTTTCGGGGTTTACAGCGGTATGACCTATCTGCTCCCCGGCGACGGACGCGGAACGGCGTTCGCGGTCCTGCTCGTCTGCGGGGTCGTGACGGTCGGGGTGTACGTCGTGACCATGCTGCTGTTTCGCGGAATCACCGCCGACGAGGTCCGTTTGCTCCCGTTCGGCGGGAAAATCGCCGCATTTCTGATTCGAAAGGGGTGGCTGCATGAATCCGTTTGAGGAAATGCGCGGCAAATCGCGCTACACGCTCGACGACTTGCGGAAAATCGTCGAACTGCTGCGTTCGCCGGACGGCTGTCCGTGGGACCGGGTACAGACCCACGAAAGTATCCGGCAGAACTTCATCGAAGAGGTCTACGAGACCGCCGACGCCATCGACCGCGCCGACAGCGCGGGATTGCGGGAGGAGCTCGGGGACGTGCTGTTTCAGGTGGTTTTCCACGCCCGTATCGCCGAGGAGGACGGGCTGTTCGATTTCGCGGACGTCTGCGACGAGGTCAGCCGCAAGATGGTCCTGCGCCACCCGCACGTTTTCGGCGAACAGGTGACGGCACCGGACGGGCGCGCTTTGCGGGACTGGGAGGCTATCAAGGACCGCACGCACGAGCGCGAAAGCGCGACGGACGCCCTGCGGGCCATTCCGCGCACCCTGCCGGCGCTCATGCGGGCGGACAAGCTCGGCGCGAAATCCCGCAAGCTCGGTTTCGATTGCGCGGACGTGCCGGAGGCAATGCGGAAAGCGGACGAAGAACTGGTCGAAGTAAAGCAGGCGCTGGAAGCGGGGAATCCGGCGGACGTCGAGGAGGAATTCGGCGACCTGTTCCTCGCGCTGGTGAACGCGGCGCGCCTGTCCGGCGTGAACGCGGAACTTGCGCTGGAGCGCGCGTGCGAAAAATACCTCGGCCGTTTTGCCCTCGTCGAACGGCAGTGCGCGGAGGCGGGGCGCTCGGTCGCCGAAACGCCGCGGGAGACACTCGACGGGTATTGGCGGAACGCGAAGGGCGATTTTGCCGGTTCTTTCCCAAAAGAAACGCGAAAAATGGAAAAAGAATAGGGATTTTTTGAAAAAAAGCGAAATATCCTATTGCAAAATAGACAAAACTATGGTATACTATGGTCAGTAACCCTACGAAGAAAAACAAACAAAGGAGAATCTGTCATGACAAAAGCTACACTCGTTGAAATCGTCGCCGAGAGCGCGGGCATCAAGAAGAAGGAGGCCGACGCCGCGGTAAGCGCTGTTTTCAGTGCGATTGAAAACGAGCTTGCGACCGGCGGAAAGGTGCAGATTGCCGGATTCGGCACGTTCAAGGTACGCGAGCGCGCGGCGCGGACCGGTCGTAACCCGAGAACCAACGAAACCATCAAGATTGACGCTTGCAAATTGCCGTCCTTTGTCGCCGGAAAAGGGCTCAAGGACGCCGTCAACAAGGCGTAAGCATCGTTTTCGTCGCCTATGCGTCTGGACAAATTCCTCAAGGTGTCCCGCGTGATAAAGCGCCGGACGGTCGCGAACGAGGCGTGCGACAGTTCGCTGGTGCTTGCCAACGGGCGGCCGGCCAAGGCGTCGTACGACGTTAAGGTCGGGGACGTGCTGGAAATCACGTTCGGCAACCGGACCACCCGCCTTCGCGTCCTGTCCACGGCGGAGCACGTCGGCAAGGCGGACGCGTCGGAACTGTACGAAATCCTGTCATAAAGCGCCCGCGCGCGTCATAAGGTATCATCGGAAGGGCAAACTGCCCCAAAACGGGAAAGGAATGGTCCAATCGATGAATACCGCTCCGCGCGCGCACGAACTTTCCTTGCACGACCGTTCGGTGTTGAAGGTCACGGCGGTCAGCGAGGTCCTGAATTTTGATGAATCGACGGTCAGCATGTCCGTCGGCGAGGCTGTTCTGACGGTGAGCGGGGATTCGCTTTCCGTCAGCAGCCTTTCGCTGGAGAACGGGGAAGTGACGATTTGCGGCCGAATCGACGCAATCGTTTATCTCGACGGCGGCGCCAAAAGGAAGAAGGGCGTCGGGCGCTTTTTCGGCGCATGAGCGTTTCCTACGCGCTGCATTTCCTGCTCGCCGGGTGGTCGGTCCTGACCGGGGCCGCTTTGGGGGTCCTCTACGAGTTTTTTCGGCTCCTGCACCGGTTGCACCGCCGCGCCGCGTGGCTGATTTTTCTGGAGGACCTGCTGTTCTGCCTTTGCTGTACGGCGGCGATGGCGTTGCTGTTCTTCAATCTGTCCTATGGGCAAATGCGGCTGTACGCGTTCGCGGGGGCTGTGCTGGGGTTCCTTTTGTGGTACTGCACGGCGGGCGCCCTGTTCCGTAGGGCGATGTCCAAACTGTATCGTGCGTTCCTTTCCCCGTGCCGACGGTGGAAGGCGCGGCTGTATACGAAACGGGAGGCGTTTCGTTTCCGCCGCAGGGCAAAAGCGGGATTCGGCGTGCGTCGTTTCTGGCGCAAACAAATTCGGAGGAAAAAGGAAAATGCAACGGAGCCATAGCGCCAATCTTGCCGTCAAACTCGCTTTGTTCGTCATTCTTGTGGTGCTTTTCATATCCGTCGTCAATATGCAATTGAACCTCAAATCCCTCCGCGAAGAGCGGGCCGATTTGGAGGTACAGGTCGACGAACTCGCCAATGAGGTGGAAAAAGTCAGTTACCGTCTTTCAAAGGACGTCGACGCCGCCTATATCGAGCGCTATATGCGTGAAAAAGGGTACCAATACCCGAACGAAATACTGTTTTATTACGATGTGCAACGTTAAGACTGTGCAAGTAAAGGGAGTTCCCGGAAAGGTTTGGTCGTAAGAGATGCAGGCGGAAGCAGGGCAGAAGGTCAAGGGAAAAGTCACCCGTATCACCGATTTCGGCGCCTTCGTGAAGCTGGAAAACGGGCAGACCGGAATGATTCATATTTCACAGGTGTCGGACAGCTACGTCGCGAACATTCAGGACGTATTGTCCGTCGGGCAGGACGTGGAGCCGACCGTGCTTTCCGTCGATGAAAAGGGGCGCATTTCCCTGACGCTGAAAACCGGGAAACGGAGTCCCCGCCGCTTCGGTTCGTCCGGCGGGCGGGCGTCCGACCCGACCGACTACGCGACGGTACCGGGCGCACAGCCGGCGGTTTTCGAGACCGCGCCGACGCCGACCAACTTCGAGGATATGCTCAGCCGCTACAAATCCACGAGCGAAGAAAAAATCAGCGACCTTCGCAAATTCCAGAACGGCGGGAAAACCGTTCACAAACATAAGAAATAAGAGGGACCAAAAAACGGGTGCGTTCTGCCCGTTTTTTTGCAGAAAGGACGTTTCAGTACCATGAGAACCGTACATACCTCCGACGTCGTGCGGACGGTCCGCGACCTGTTTATCCGCGCGAATTACGAATTGCCGCCGTGCATTTGCGAACGCCTTTCGGACTGCTTCCGCGCGGAGCGGGAGGAGCCGGCGAAGTCGATGCTCGGCGTGATTTGTGAAAACGCGGAAACGGCGAAGCGGGAGCGAATCCCGATTTGCCAGGATACCGGCATGGCGGTGGTGTTCGCCGAAGTCGGGCAGGAGGTCCACTTCGAGGGCGGTCTTTTGCGGGACGCGGTCGACGAAGGGGTCCGGCAGGCGTATCGGGACGGATATTTGCGCAAGTCGGTCGTCGGCGACCCGCTCGGACGAGTCAATACGGGGGACAACACCCCCGCGGTGCTGTACACGGAACTGGTCGAAGGGGACGGGGTCCGGCTGTACGCCCTGCCGAAGGGATTCGGGAGCGAGAACATGAGCCGTCAGCGAATGTTCCGTCCGACAGCGAGTTTGGAGGATATCGTCGGGTTCGTCGCGGAAACCGTGCGGCTCGCGGGCGGAAATCCCTGCCCGCCGCTGGTCATCGGCGTCGGTATCGGCGGGACGTTCGACTATTCGGCGGTGCTTTCCAAGAAGGCGCTTTTGCGGGACGCAGGCGTGCACCACCCGGTGTACGGGGATTTGGAGGAGCAAATCCTGCAAGCGGTCAATCGGTCCGGCGTCGGAGTGCAGGGGCTCGGCAAGGGCGTGACGGCGCTGTGGGCGGCGGTGGAAACCTACGCGACGCACATCGCGGGACTTCCGGTCGCCGTTAACATCTCCTGCCACGTCACGCGGCACGCGTCGGCGGCGCTCTGAAAGGACGGAAACGATGTTGCAATTGGTCGCGACCTGCCTGTTCGGGCTGGAAAAACTGCTGGGCGAGGAAATCGACGCGCTGGGGTATCGGCGCCTGGATACCATCGACGGTCGGGTGATTTTTGAGGCGCCGGAGCGTTCCGTCGCCGTCTGCAATTTGCGGTTGCGGTATGCGGAACGGGTGCTGGTGCTGCTCGGAAAATTCCCCGCCAGGACGTTCGACGAGCTGTTCGAGGGGACGAAAGCGCTCCCGTGGGAGGATTGGATTGGCAGGGAAGGGGCGTTCCCGGTCAAAGGGCATAGCGTCAAATCCGCGCTGTTTTCCGTTCCGGACTGTCAGCGCATCGTCAAGAAGGCAATCGCCGACCGGCTTTCGTCGGTGTACCGCCTGCCCCGCCTGCCGGAAAGCGGGGCGCTTTACGCGATTTCGTTCTTTCTTTTGAAGGACGCGGCGTATTTGATGATAGACACGACCGGCGTCACGTTGCACAAGCGCGGCTACCGGACGCAGGCGGGGGTTGCCCCGTTGCGGGAAACGCTTGCGGCGGCGATGGCGGCGATGTCCCGTCCGCGGGAGGACGTGTTGCTGGTCGACCCGATGTGCGGCTCCGGCACGATTGCCATCGAGGCGGCTCTGCTCACCGGGCATATCGCGCCGGGATTGGGGCGGTCGTTTGCCGCCGAGTCGTTCGGGCAGTTTTCGCCGTCGATTTGGCGGGAGGAACGGGAGCGCGCACGCGCGGAGATTCGCCCGTATCCGACCAAAATTTACGCGTCCGACCTCGACCCGTCCTGTGTTGCGCTCGCGCGGGAGAACGCGAGGCGCGCCGGCGTGGCGGACCGTATCGATTTCCGCGTCGCGGACGTTCGGAATTTCGCGTCCCCGGTCCCCGGCGCGCGCGGCACGATTGTGACCAACCCGCCCTACGGCGAACGGCTGGGCGACCTCGAACAGGCGCGGGAACTTGCCGCGGCGATGGGGAAGGCGTTCCGCGCGAACGTCCCGGCGTGGCAACTCTATATCATCAGTTCCGACGAAAGTTTCGAGCGGTTCTTCGGTCGCCGGGCGGACAAGGTGCGTAGGCTGTACAACGGCATGATTCGTTGCGGGTTCTACCAGTTCTTCCGCCGGAGCGGGAATTTGGCAGAATAAAAAAGGAAGTGCCAAATTCGCTTTGCCGAATCCCTCCAAAAAAGTTGCGCTTATGCCCCACTTTTTCTGCAATTTTAGCACTTCTTTCTTCAGAGTGCCAGCATTTTACAATCTGTTCACAATCATTGCTTTTTTTGTTCAAGAAAGTTGGATAAAATAGGAACTGTACAAAGGAAAAAGAAGGCGCGACCGGAAGGCGCCGTGCCGTTTCCTAAAAAGAGGAGGTTCTTGTTTATGAAATTGAAACCATTGGCTGACCGCGTGGTCATCAAACTGCTTGAGGCGGAGGAGACCACCAAGGGCGGAATCATTCTGACCGGCGCCGCGAAGGAAAAACCGCAAGTCGCCGAGGTCGTCGAAGTCGGTCCGGGCGGCAACGTGGACGGCAAGGAAGTCCAAATGCTCGTCAAGAAGGGCGACAAGGTCATTTGCAGTAAGTATTCCGGCACCGAAATCAAGGTCGACGGCGAAGAATACACCGTGGTTCGTCAGAGCGACATTCTCGCAATCGTGGAATGATTGCGGAAATCAGGAAACAGGGAGGTAATTCATCATGGCAAAAGAAATCAAAACCGGCAACGCGGCCCGCGAGGCGCTGTTGCGCGGCGTCAATCAACTCGCCGACACCGTGAAAATCACGCTCGGCCCGAAGGGCAGAAACGTGGTTCTGGATAAGAAATACGGCTCTCCGCTGATTACCAACGACGGCGTCACCATCGCCAAGGAAATCGAACTGGACGACCCGTTCGAGAACATGGGCGCTTCGCTGGTGCGCGAAGTCGCAAGCAAGACCAACGACGCGGCCGGCGACGGCACGACGACGGCGACCCTGCTCGCGCAAGCGTTTATCCGCGAAGGCATGAAGAACGTCGCGGCGGGCGCGAACCCGATGATTCTCAAGAAGGGCATTTCCAAGGCGGTCGACGCGGCGGTCGAATCGCTCGTCGCTTCCTCCAAGCCGGTCAGCGGCTCGGCGGACATCGCCCGCGTCGGTACGGTATCCTCGTCGGACGAAACGGTCGGCAAACTGATTGCGGACGCGATGGAAAAGGTCACGTCGGACGGCGTCATCACCGTCGAGGAATCCAAGACGGCGGAAACCTACTGTGAAGTCGTCGAAGGCATGCAGTTCGACCGCGGTTATATCACGCCGTACATGGTGACGGACACCGATAAGATGGAAGCCGTCATCGACGACGCGTCGATTCTGATTACGGATAAGAAGATTTCCAACATTCAGGAACTGCTCCCGTTGCTCGAACAGGTGGTCCAGAGCGGCAAGAAACTGGTCATCATCGCCGAGGATGTCGAAGGCGAGGCGCTTTCGACGCTTATCGTCAACAAATTGCGCGGGACGTTCACTTGCGTCGCGGTCAAAGCGCCGGGATTCGGCGACCGTCGCAAGGAAATGCTGCAGGACATCGCCATTCTGACCGGCGGTCAGGTGATTTCGAGCGAACTCGGTCTGGAACTGAAGGAAGCGACCCTCGATTTGCTGGGTTCCGCCCGTCAGGTCAAGGTGACGAAGGAAAACACGATTATCGTCGGCGGCAGCGGCGATTCCGAGGAAATCAAGGCCCGTATCGGGCAGATTCGCTCCGCTATCGAAACCACGACCTCCGATTTCGACAAGGAAAAACTGCATGAGCGGCTTGCGAAACTCTCCGGCGGCGTGGCGGTCATCAAGGTCGGCGCCGCGACGGAGACCGAGATGAAGGAGAAGAAATTGCGTATCGAGGACGCGCTGAACGCGACGAAGGCGGCGGTCGAGGAAGGCATCGTTGCCGGCGGCGGCACGGCGCTGGTCGATTGCATTCCGGCGGTCAAGAAGTTGGTCGCGTCGACTTCCGGCGACGAGCAGACGGGCGTGAAAATCGTCCTGCGCGCGCTGGAGGAGCCGGTCCGTCAAATCGCGGAAAACGCCGGTTTCGAGGGCAGCGTGGTTGTCGACGGCGTGAAGAACCGCAAGAGCGGCGTCGGTTTCGACGCGTACAACGAAAAGTACGTCGATATGATTGAGGCGGGTATCGTCGACCCGACTAAGGTGACCCGTAGCGCGCTGCAAAACGCGGCGTCCGTCGCGGCGATGGTGCTGACGACGGAATCCCTTGTCGCGGATAAGAAGGACCCGGCCGCGGAAGCGGCGGCGAATGCCGCGATGAACGCCCAGGGTATGGGCGGCGGAATGTATTGATTCCGTAAGACACGCGAACGTAAAGAACGGCGCGGAGGGCAAAAAGGCTTTCCGCGCCGTTTTCGCCGTCGCGCCAAACGCGCGGAGGGCGACCGGAGGAAACCGAAATGGAATGGAGTTTATCGTTTTTTCTCAACAGCATCCTGCTCGGCGTCGGGCTTGCCATGGACGCCTTTTCCGTGTCCCTTGCGAACGGGCTGAACGACCCGAAAATGCGGAAGGGCAAAATGGGCGGGATAGCCGGCGTGTTCGCCGGATTTCAGTTCGCCATGCCGCTGGTCGGCTGGATTTGCGTGCATACGGTTGTGGCGTACTTTCGGGCGTTTGAAAAGGTCGTCCCTTGGGTCGCGCTCCTTCTGCTTGCCGGGATTGGCGGGAAAATGCTGTTCGAGGGGTTGCGCGGCGGGGACGCGGGAGCGGA
This sequence comes from uncultured Clostridia bacterium, assembly GCA_947626805.1. Classification (GTDB taxonomy): domain Bacteria; phylum Bacillota; class Clostridia; order Oscillospirales; family CAG-382; genus Coliplasma. The sequence continues at coordinate 25,042 of CANQTR010000005.1, read as the reverse complement.
AAAAACGGGTCTTGGCGTCGGCGCGCTGCTGGTTCAGGGCGTCGCGACCTCCATCGACGCGCTGTCCGTCGGGTTCACGATTGCCGAATACGGGTGGGTCATGGCGCTTGTCGCCTGCTTGCTGATTGCGGTCGTCACCTTTCTCATCTGCATGGCGGGTCTTGCCATCGGAAAAAAGTTCGGGACGAGGTTGTCCGGCAAAGCGCAAGTCCTCGGCGGCGTCATTCTGGTCGCCATCGGGATCGAAATTTTCGTCACGGGAGTCTTTTGATTGCGCTTTTGCCCGACAAACGGCGCGAAATGTGATAGAATACATCAGGACGCCTACCGTCACGCGGCGGACTTCTGCTTGCACGCCCTGCCTCGACGAACCGAACGACGACCTGTACAACCGTTCCCGGCCGGACGAAAAGAACGGACGGTATTACCTCTGCAAGCCGGGCGGGGAAGTGCCGACCCGCAGCGCGTCCGATTTCGCTTTTTCGTTCCCGCGAAAGCGCTTGCGGAAAGCGGTGCAAATGCTCCGACCGCACGACCTGGTTTCCGTCCGGCAAGCGCAGGCGCCGGGCTTTCTGTTGCGGTATTTGGCGGTTTCCTCGTTCGGCACGACGGTCGCCGCGCCGATTCGCCTATCTATTGTGACAAAAAAGGGGAAATTTTTCGTATCCGTCTTGACTTCTTCTACAAAATGTGCTACAATATCCTAAAATGATAGAGAATACAGTCCAATTTGATGATTTTCGTGCAATTGCCGGACAGATTCCGCGCCGAAACGGTGCGTAATCGTTACGTACGCAAACGTCAAAACATCCTGTAAAGAAAAAACAAAAAATAAAATCGAAGGAGCAGAAAACATGGCAGACGAAAAATTGGCACGGGCGCAAAAGGTTTATCAAACATTGTGCGCCGCACTTGACGCGCGCAACTGGAAGTACAAGCGGGACGAGGAAAATCTTCGCATTCTCTGCAGCGCGCGGGGGGACGACCTCCCGATGGAGATTAACATAGCCGTCGATTCCAATAAGCAACTGATTATTCTTCTGTCGCACCTCCCGTTTATCATCCCCGAAGATAAAAGGCTTGACGTTGCAATCGCTACCAGCGTTGTAAATAACAAATTGGTAGACGGTAGTTTTGATTATGACATTACCGACGGGCATATGTTTTTTCGAATGACCAGCAGTTTTATCGAGAGCGAAATCGGTAACGATTTGTTCGACTATATGTTGATGTGTTCTTGCTACACGATTGACGAGTACAATGATAAGTTTTTGATGCTCGGTAAGGGCAAAATGGGCATTGAAGATTTTCTTTCAAATGACTGAGGAGGAAGTATCATGGCTGAAGCAAACGAAATGGCTCTTGCAAAAACCGTATTTGAGGATTTGTGTGCCGCATTGGATAGAAGGCAGTGGAAGTATAAGAAGAATGAGGACGATTTGGTTGTAACATTCGGATTCGCGGGCGAGGATATTCCCATGGATTTTGTCCTTGTCGTCGACGCAGACCGTCAGTTGCTCCGCATGTTTTCCAAACTTCCTTTCGCCGTTCCGGAAGATAAACGAATGGACCTTGCCATTGCAACCTGTGTCGCTACGTATCGGCTCACGGACGGCAGTTTCGACTATGACATTTCGACGGGGGAAATCGTGTTCAGATTGACCGCGTCGTTTAGGGAAAGCAAAATCGGAGATGGTTTGTTTGAATACTTAGTCGTCTGTTCCAACGTAGTTGTTGACGAGTATAACGATAAGTTCTTTGCGATTTCCAAAGGATTGCTTTCCGTCAGCGATTTTATTCAAGAAAAATAAAGGTTTTATAAAACAAGCTCCGGCATACTGTCCGGAGCTTGTTTTCGTGAACGGATATGTTGGCGGTAAATGTAGAAAACCCTTTACTGCCGACGGAGCCGGTATTCCCGAATCGTTGTGCCGTTTGCGGCGGAAAAAAGCGTTTCCTCCGTGGTGCCGTCGTATTCCCAGCCGCAATGCTCGCAAATCCAGTAGGAATCCAATGTTTCGCGCCCGCAAACCGGACAGGTGACGACCGCGTAGCCCAGCTCCTGATACTCTTTTGTTTCCCGTATCTCCATTTTGAACCCCCTTCACTTGCACGTTCCCGCGTTTTTCATCGCATACCGTTCCATATCGAAGCCCATAGCAAGTTCTCCGTTGTCAAGCAGGTGCGTTCGCCAGCCGACCCCGATTTTTTTAAATCCGAGCGACTCCAGCAGACGAATCGACGGCTCGTTTTCCGCAAGCGTTTCGGCAATCACGGTATGGTTCTTTTTCCCGGTCAGCGTTCCGTCGAAAAACCGTTCGAGCAAAGCCGTCAGCGCTTCGTAAGCGTAACGGTTCCTTCGGTATTCCCGAAAGATGTAGAATTCCAGATTCCCCGTTTCTTCCTCCTGCAGGGGCGTAACGCCCACATACCCCACCATCGCGCCGGTATCTTTTCGAAAAACCGTATAATAGCATACGGGCGCGCTGTGGAAATTGATTGCCGCAATCAGCCAATCCGAACGTTCCTCCCCGTATTGGATAAAATACTCGTTTGCCGTTTCCAGGTGGGACAGATAGTCCGCGAGGTCGCGCGCGTCGTCCGACGGTCGAAGAATCAGTCTGTCGGTAATGATTTCCGCACAGATTGACGGCGAATGGTTTTGCTCTCCCAGCTGATGCAATTCAAACAGCCTCCTTTTTTTGCAACTTCGTTCAATCGTATCGGTACGACCGGCTTTGCAAACAGCGCGGTTGCTTTTGCGACGGTGCTTTCGTCCGCGGTCGCGCCGAAAACCGGCAGAAAGACCGCTCTTTCCGTTTCCAGATAGTTCAGATAACAGCCGACGGCGCTGTTTTTGGGGGGTGCAAAATAGGGGAATTCAAGCGTGTCGATGCCGTGCTCTTTTAAAACCCTTGCGATTCGTTGTTCCAGCCCGTTTTGGTACGGCGTTCCGTTGCCGAGCGCCGTTTTTTCGTCGAGAAACCGCACCATGCCGTCGGCGTGACCCGTCATATCGGACGCAATCGACGGAATAATGACGACTTGCGCGCCCAGGAGGCGTTCCAGTTCCCGCACAAGCGCTTTTTCGGGAAATGCCGGGTTTTCCGAAAAGACGCGGTCGCTGATAACGGCGACTTCCCGCGAGGGGGAAAACACGACGTTCCCGCCGTCCAGATTGATATCGGAATACACGAGATTTTCCGGCGCTAAGCGCGGGGCGAGGTCGCGCCGAAAATCCGTGCGAAGTGCCGGCGCGTCCGCAAGATACCCCGGCTCATAGCGAAAGGAAATATACTTGCCCGATTTGACGCGTACCGGCATGAAATCCCGTAGCCAGATGTCCTTCGTGCCGTCGAGCAGGCGATATTCGACGCCTTGCGTGTCCAGCGCATCGAACAACCGCCTTGCTTCCGGGGCGTATGCGGGGGTAGTATAAAGCAGGGAGGAAAAATAAATCATTCGAGTAGATACCTTTTTAACGCGATTCTGTCTTTTTCGTCAATATCTTCGGCATTCAATCCTTTTCTCTCTTTTTGCCGGATTTTCCCTTCCGTTATATATCCGTCATCCTCAAGCCATATTTCGTCCGAGTCAAGAAGATATGCGCGATTGAGCAGTTCGTAATCCATATGTAATGCTTCTCCGAGCAATCTTATTTGGTCGTATTTTTCCCCGGTGTCCAAATCCACGGCGCCGCGAATCAGTACGCTTTCCGCTTGCCCTTTTTCGCCGGCAACTATATCAAAACTGCTTCCCGAATATCCGTTGTTTCTATAATGCACATAAATTGTTCCGCCAATCATACGCTGTGTTGTCGCGGCGTTTCCCGATTTGTATTTTTTGGCATGCGTAGCGCTGTCATTTTCGCTGTAAGCCTCGGTTTCCAAAATCCTGAAGCGCAAGATTCTTCCCTCATCAAGACGACGGCAGAGAATCTTTCCGAGAAGCCACGGCGCTAAAATTTCCGCTGGTTGTTCGAATGCTTGGCAATCTTCCATAACATCCTTTTTAAAAACTCTTTTCATTTTCAATCTCCCCAATTCAATATTTGTTTGCACCGTTCAATCCCAAATCCGCAAAATTACCACCGGACCGCCGTCGTTTACGGTTTGCCCGTTCGCGGTGATGCTGTACGGTTCGTACGGTCCGACCGAAAGCCGTTCTACGCCCTCCCGCTTTGCCAGTTCTTCCACCAATTCCTTGGTCGATACGTTTTTCAAATCCATGGGAATCGCTCCTTTCTTTCCGACGGTTCTTTCGGATTTTCGGATACCGTTTACGGAATCTTTTTTGTCCGCCCGACCCGCCTCAATCCGTTTCCTTGCGCGTTTTTCCGTTTTTCCAGCCGAGCCGCCAATTGCGATACTCGATTTTCCGCTCGGCGTAAACCCGATACCATGCGACAGCCTCTTTATAGCGTTTTTGCGCGTTTAAATACCCGGCAATCGCACCGGGGGCGTCCTTTGAACCGTTCTGTGACGCCTTTTCGAACCAATACAGTCCCAAAGGGACGTTTTTCGGTACGTTGCTGCCGGTATAGCAGGCATTCGCCAAAAATTCCATGGCCTTTACACTTCCGTTTTCGGCGGCCTTTTGCGCCCAGTACAGGGCTTTTTCTTTGTCCTCCGGGACGTCCTTTGTGCCGAGGGAATACAGGTCCATCAGATACTCTTGCGATTCCACGTCGCCCGCTTCGGCGGCGTCCGTGACGCAATCCATGCTCTCGTCCGTGGTCTTGTCGAAAAGGATTTCGTCCAGCGCCTCGTCAAAATCCCTGCCTTCGGTCAATTCGGTGAGCCTTTTGTACGCTCTCTCGCCGACGGGGTCGGGGTTGCGCGTCAAATCGTTTCTGCCGATGTTATTGACGGCGTTTTTGTACCACCGAATGGCACTCGGATAACTTTTGGAAACGCCAAAGCCGTTTTCGTAGCACCACCCCAGCATAAATTGCGCGTTTGTTTGCGATGTGGTATACGTTCCGCGGGCAAGTTCCCGGAATCGCGCGACCGCCTTTTTTCGGTTCTCCGGCGCCCCGTTCTTCAAAAGCAGCGCCGCGAGGTCGTATTGCGCCGTCGGGTCGCCCGAACGGTCGCCGCGCAACAAGTCGAGCAGGTGCGAAAATTCCGGCGAAAGGGTGATTGGTTCGTCCATAACAGGTTCCTCCTGAAAAATTTATCGGGTCAAAGCGTATGATAGCACATTTTTTGTTTTGACCGCGCGCGTGCTTTTTTTGCTCTTTGCCCCCTCTACGGACGATGATAGCACACGTTTTGATAAAACCTTTTTTGTTATTTTTTCGATTTTATTCGCGCACCGTCGGTGAAAAAATCGTGTCTCCGCGCTGGATTGCCGTAAGCCCCGGTTTGCCGTCGCGAAACACGATTTTTTGCGTCTATTTGTTTGAACGCGTCTTCTGCAGTTCCTCCCACGCGACGGCGAAAATTGCGGCATGGTCGCACGCGAGCGGGCAGGGGGGAACGGCAACGTACCGCGTGTCCAGACTGCCGCGCTCCGGCGGGAGGCGGCGGACGGCGAAACGCTCTTTTTCCGAACCGCGTTCCAGCGTCACGGTCAGCAGGTCGCCCTCCATACGGGCGGAAAAGGTCCAGAAGGACGCGTCCGCGGCGTCGTCTTTGGCGGAAACGGAGGAAAGCAGGGTTTCCGGCGGACCGGACGGAATCGCGAGAAACGGCACGGTGATAATGCGGGTGCGCGGGTCGCGGTCGGGGGCGGAAAAGACCGGCAATTGCTTCAAAAGCACGTCGTCGGCGCCGGTTTCCTCCTGCAGTTCCCGCCTTGCCGCCTGAAAGACCGTTTCGTTCGGCTCGACGAACCCGCCCGGAAGCGCGAGCCGCCCGAGGAACGGGTGTCCGCCCCGGCGAATCAGCAGGACGCTTTCCCCGGCAAACAGCACGACGTCCGCCGTCACGGACGGTCGCTCGTATCGGTCGGCGCGGTAGGACGCGAGGAATTCCTGCTCGGTCAACCCGTTTTTGTCCAGCAGGGGATACGTTTTTTCGTTTTTCATAGCGGTTTCTTTTGAATCCTCCCGTTACTTCTCGGATAGGTTTCGTCGGTCGGCGTGCGCTTGCGGACGACGAGCAGGGTGTGCTGCCGGTCAAAGAGCGGAATCGGTACGTCCAGAACGTCCGAAACCTCCCCGCCGAGGGTGCGAATCGCATTTTCCGCCTCCGCACATTCCTCCCGACCGCCGCGCCCCTTCATGGCGATAAACCACCCGCCGACGGAAACGAACGGCAGGCACCATTCGCACAGGACGTTCATGCGCGCTACGCCGCGGGACACGACGACGTCGTATCGCTCGCGGTATGCGCTCTGCCGCCCGAGCTCCTCCGCGCGCCCGCAAAGGACGGACAGGTTCGCGACGCCGGCGCCTTTTGCGGTTTCTTCGACGAAACGGAGTTTCTTCGCGGTCGCGTCGTTCGCGGTCACGCGGCAGGTCGTGCAGGCGGCGAGCGGAAGCGACGGGAACCCGCCGCCGCAACCGACGTCGAGTACGGTCCGCGCCCCCTCGAACAGCCCGGTCCGCAAGAGGGACAGCGAATCGTAGAAGTGCAGCAGAGCGATTTCCTCCGGGGCTGTCAGCGACGTAAGGTTCAGGACCCGGTTGACTTCCGTCAGCCGTTCGGCGATGTAGAGCAGTTTGCGGGACTGCTCGTCCGTCAGATCCGGCAGATAGGTTTCGACCAGTTGTTCAATCGTCTGCATGGTTGTCTCCCTTCCTTTCGCGGTCATGCCCGTATTGCGCTATCGCCACGAGCAGCACCGACACGTCCGCCGGGGACACGCCCGGAATGCGGGACGCCTTTCCGACGGTTTCCGGGCGGCGCTCGGTCAGCTTTTGACGTGCCTCCAGCCGCAATCCGCCGACGGCGTGGAAATCCATGTCCGGCGGAATGCGTTTTTCCTCCATGCGGGCGAACCGTTTGACCTCCTCCGCCTGCCGCCTGATGTACCCCTCGTACTTCAGTTCGACCTCCACCCGCTTTCGCACGGACGGCGGCAGGTCGGGCGGCTCCTCTTCGAGCGCGTACAGGTCGTCCAGCGTCAGGAACGGACGGCGGACGAATTCCGCCTTTCCGATACCCGTCGGGGCGGGGGCGTACCCATGGGCGGTCAACACCTCGTCGAGCGACGCGGACGGCGGGAGGTGCTCCTTTTGCAGTCGGTCGAGTTCCCGCTTTTTCTGTCCGTCCTCGACGAGGAAGGCTTGATACGCTTCGTCCGACACCAGTCCCACCCGTTTCCCGTAGCCAATCAGCCGTTCCTTGGCGTTGTCCTGCCGTAGGAGCAGGCGGTATTCGCTGCGGGACGTCATGATACGGTAGGGCTCGTCGGTGCCTTTGACCGTGATGTCGTCTATCATCGTGCCGATATAACTTTCCGCGCGGGAAAGCACGAGGGGCGGCTCCCCTTTGCAGAGCAGCGCCGCGTTGATGCCGGCGACCAGCCCTTGCGCCGCCGCCTCCTCGTAGCCGGACGTGCCGTTGAACTGTCCGGCGCCGAACAGCCCGCGAATGGCGCGGAACTGCAGGGTCGCGTCGAGTTGGGTCGGGTCGCAGCAGTCGTATTCGATGGCGTAGGCGGTCCGCATGAACACGCAATGCTCCAGCCCGCGGATACTTCGCACCAATTGCTTCTGCACGTCCTCCGGCAGGGAGGAGGACAGCCCCTGCAGGTAGACCTCCTTTGTGTCCAGCCCCATCGGTTCGACGAAGATTTGGTGCCGCTCCTTATCGGGAAAACGCATGATTTTCGTTTCGATACTCGGGCAGTAGCGCGGACCGGTGCCGACGATTTCGCCGGAGTAGAGCGGGGAACGGTGCAGGTTTTCGCGGATAATGCGGTGCGTTTCCGCGTTGGTGTAGGTGACGTAGCAGGGCAGGCGGTTGACCGCCGGGGCGTCCGTTCCGAACAGGGTCGGTTCCGGGTCGCCCTCCTGCAGTTCCATGACCGAAAAATCCACGCTGTCCGCGTGTACGCGGGGCGGCGTGCCGGTTTTGAACCGCACCAGACGTATCCCCGCCGCCCGCAGGCTTTCCGAGAGCCGTTTTGCCGGAACGGTGTTGTCCGCGCCCGCCTCGTAACTGCTTTCGCCGACGAAAATGCGGCTTTGCAACGACGTCCCGGTGCAAAGCACGACGCAGGTCGCCGGATAAAACCCGCCGAACGCCGTTTCCACCCCGCAAACCCTGCCGTTTTCCACCCGCACGCCGACCACCTCCGCCTGCACCAGCGAAAGGTTTGCCGTTTGCTCCAGCGTCCGTTTCATGTAGGCGCGGTAGGCGACGCGGTCGGTCTGCATACGAAGGGAATGCACGGCAGGTCCTTTCGAGGCATTGAGCATACGGCTTTGCAGCATGACGGCGTTCGCCGCTTTACCCATCTCCCCGCCGAGCGCGTCCAGTTCAAAGACGAGGTGCCCTTTGCCGGTCCCGCCGACCGACGGATTGCACGGCATATTGCCGACGAGGTCCAGCGTCAGCGTGAAAAGCGCCGTCCGCAACCCCATTCGCGCGCAGGCGAGGGCGGCTTCGATGCCCGCGTGCCCCGCGCCGACGACCGCGACGTCCAATGTTTCCGCTTGATAGTTCGTCATAATCCCCTCATTTTCCGACGCAGAAACGGGAGAAAATCTCGTCTACGATTTCCTCCGTCGCGGTCCTGCCGTCGATTTCCTCCAGCGACGAGAGCGCTTGCTCCATGTCGAGCCCCGCGACGTCCTGTGAAAAGCCGTCGAGCGCGCCGAGCGCGTCGGACAAATGCCGTTTCGCGTTCGTCAGCGCCGCGTATTGCCGCGCGCCGAGCACCACCTCGCCGAGCGATTCCTCGCCGACCGGCGAAACGCCGAGCACCTCTCGGACCGCCTGCTCCAGCCGGTCCATACCCGCTCCGGTCCGCGCCGAAACGGGAATCCCCGGAACCGGCAGAAACGATTCGTACGCGCCGTTTGCCGGACCGAGGTCCGCCTTGTTGAGCAGGAAAATTGTCTGCTTTTCCTTCCCGCTTTCGCGAATACGCCGCAGGACTTCCGCGTCCTGTCCGTCCGGCGGGGACGAGCCGTCGAACACCGCGAGCACCGTTTCCGCTTCGCGCAAAGCCGACAGGCTTTTTCCGACGCCGAGCCGCTCGATTGGGTCGTCGCTTTCCCGCAAGCCCGCCGTGTCGGACAGGTTGAGCAACAGGTCGCCGAGTTTCACCTGTTCGCGCAGGACGTCCCGCGTCGTGCCGGGGATTTCCGTCACGATTGCGCGCTCCTCCCCGGCGAGCCGGTTGAGCAGGGCGCTCTTTCCGGTGTTCGGCTTGCCGACGAGCACCGTTCGCACGCCCTCGCTGATGGCGCGTCCGTAGGCGTAACTGTCGCAAAGGGACTGCACTTCGCCGAGCAGGGTTTGCAGGGTTTGCCGCAATTCGGGGACGGAAACGTCCGTCATGTCCTCGTCGGGGTAGTCGATGAAAGCGTACACCGAACCAATCAGGAACCGAAGCCGTTCGGCGACGGAGGACAGTTTTTCCGAAAGCGCCCCCTTGCTTTGCAGGAGGGAGACCGTCAGGCAACGGTCGTTTTTTGCGTCGATAAGCCCGCCTATCGCCTCCGCCTGGGAAAGCGAAAGTTTGCCGTTCCGAAACGCCCGACGGGTGAATTCCCCCGGACCGGCGGGGGTCGCGCCGGCGGCGAACACCGCGCCGAGCAGGGTTTGCGTTACGAACAGCCCGCCGTGGCAACAGAGTTCCGCCGTATCCTCGCCCGTATAGGAATGCGGAGCGCGAAAGAGCGTGAGCAACCCGTCGTCGAACGGTCGGTTCCCGTCGCGAAACGTGACCCGCACCGCTTTCGCGGACGGCGTTTCGGACAGCGGCACGCCGTTTTGCCGCTCGGCGACCTTCTGTGCGACGGAAATCGCGTCCTCGCCGGTGACGCGGACGAGCGCGACGCCGCCCTTGCCGTAGGGCGTGGAAATGGCGGCGACGGTGCGGAACGGGTTCATATCCCGCCTCCTTCCGACAGGTGTCCGACGCGGTTCAGCCCCGCGAAGTCGCGTTGCCGCAGGACCTCGTAGACCGCGATAGCGACCGAATTCGACAGGTTCAGGCTCCGCAATTCCTGCCACATCGGAATCCGGACGCACCGGTCGGGATTCTCCCGCAGGAGGTCCTCCGGAAGTCCTTTCGTTTCCTTGCCGAAAAAGAGGTAGACCTGCTCCGGGTAGACCGGTTCGGCGTAGCAGCTTCCCGCTTTGGTGGTGAAGTAGTAGCAGGCCGCCCCGGGGTTCTTCGCGCGGAAGTCGGCGAGGTCGTCATAGACGTGCAGGTCGAGATAAGACCAATAGTCCAGTCCCGCCCGCTTGAGATAGCGGTCCTCGAGCGAGAAGCCGAGCGGACGAATGAGGTGCAGCGACGCGTGGGTCGCGGCGCAGGTGCGGGAAATGTTGCCGGTATTTTGCGGGATTTCCGGCTCAAGCAGGACGACGTTGATAGGATTCATGAAAAAACGCTCCGGATTCCGTGATTTTTCTGATGGAACGACTCCATTATATAACTTTCTTTCGGAAAATGCAATTATTTTTACAAAAAGCGCTGTACTTTTTTTGGAAAGTATGGTATAGTAGAAAATGAGAGGATTTATTCGGGACATTTTTGCCCTGCCGAAACAGGTGCGAGCCATTTTCGGGGCGTGTACCCGTTCGCAAAAAGAAAGGAACGAAACCCATGGCAATATTCTCCAAACTCTTCAAATCTTACAGCGAAAAGCAGATTCGAAAAATCGAGCCTATCGCGGCGCAAGTGGAGGCGCTTTCCGAGCGCTATCAGGCGATGAGCGACGCGGAACTCGGCGGGATGACCGTCCGGCTCCGCGCGGAACTGCAGGCGGGCAAGACGCTCGACGATTTGCTGCCGGACGCGTTCGCGGCGGTGCGGGAGGCGGCGTGGCGGGTGCTCGGCAAGCGGCCGTACCATGTTCAGGTGCTCGGCGGAATCCTGATTCATCAGGGGCGAATCGCGGAGATGCGGACGGGCGAAGGCAAAACGCTGATGGAAACCATGCCCGCCTACCTCAACGCGCTCGAAGGGAAGGGCGTGCATATCGTCACGGTCAACGACTACCTTGCCCGACGCGACAGCGAATGGAACGGGAGTATCTTCCGTTTCCTCGGCATGACCGTAGGGCTTGTCATCCCGGAAATCCCGCCGGAACAGAAACAAATCGCCTATCAGGCGGACGTCACCTACGGCACGAACAACGAATTCGGGTTCGACTACTTGCGGGACAATATGGCGTTCTCCAAGGAACGCCTCCTCCAGCGGGGACACCGGTTCGCCATCGTCGACGAGGTCGACAGTATTCTCATCGACGAGGCGCGCACGCCGCTGATTATCTCCGGCGCCGGGGAGGATTCGAGCGAACTCTACGGCAAGGCGGACCGCTTCGTCCGCACGCTGAAATGCAAGCGTATCAAGGAATTTGACCGCAAGACCAGCGACGCGGAATACGAGGAGGACTATATCGTCGACGAAAAAGCCAAAACGGCGGTGCTGACCGCGAACGGCGTTCGCAAGGCGGAATCCTACTTCCACGTTGAAAACCTCGGCGACGCGGAGAACAACGAACTGATGCACTACATCAACAACGCCCTGCACGCCCACGGCTGCAAACAACTTGACATCGATTACGTCATCAAGGACGGCAAGGTGCTCATCGTCGACCCGTTCACCGGGCGTATCATGTACGGCAGGCGGTACAACAACGGTCTGCACCAGGCAATCGAGGCGAAAGAGGGCGTCGAAGTCGCGAGCGAGAGCAAGACCCTCGCGACCATCACGTTCCAGAACTATTTCCGCCTTTACGACAAACTTTCCGGCATGACCGGCACGGCGATGACCGAAGAGGACGAGTTCCGCGAGATTTACGCGCTCGACGTCGTCGAAGTGCCGACCAATCTGCCGATGATACGCACCGACCACAACGATTTGGTGTTCAAGACGCTTGAAGCGAAGAACAACGCCATCGTGCAGTGCATCAAGGACTGCCACGAAAAGGGACAGCCGGTTTTGATTGGTACGGTGTCGGTCGAAAAGAGCGAACAGCTTTCCGGGGTCTTGCGCCGCAACGGGATTCCGCACCAGGTGCTCAACGCGAAGTACCACGACCGCGAGGCGGAAATCATCGCGCAGGCGGGCAAGTTCGGCGCCGTCACGATTGCGACGAACATGGCAGGGCGCGGCACCGATATTCAACTCGGCGGCAACGCCGAATACCTCGCCAAACAGCAAATGCGCAAGGAGGACTTCCCGGAGGAATTGATCGCCGAGGCGGACAGCTACGGCGTGACGGAGGACGAATCCCTGATTGCCGCGCGCAATCGGTTTAACGAACTGAAGGATTCCTTCCGACCGGAAATCGAGGCGGAGGCGGAAAAGGTCCGCAAGGCGGGCGGACTGTTCATTCTCGGCACCGAACGGCACGAGAGCAGACGAATCGACAACCAGCTTCGCGGTCGCGCGGGGCGTCAGGGCGACCCCGGCGAGAGCCGGTTCTACCTGTCCCTTCAGGACGATTTGCTCCGCATTTTCGGCGGGGACCGTCTGTCGGCGGTGACGGCGATGATGCCGGACGACCAGCCAATCGACGCGAAGATACTTTCGAACAGCATCGAAAGCGCGCAAAAGAAAATCGAGGGCACCAACTTCGAGCGCCGCAAGAACGTCATCGCCTACGACGACGTCATGAACCAGCAGCGCGAACTGATTTACGGACAGCGGCGCGAGGTATTGGAAAACGAGGACGTCAGCAAGACCGTCAAGGGAATGCTTTCCCGATTCATCGAGGAAAGCGTGGAGCAGGCGACACAGTCGGACCTGCCGGACGAATGGGATATCGCGGGACTGAAGAACGCGTTCGGGCCGCTTGTCGGTCTGCAGGACGAATTCGATTTCGACCAGGAAGCGCTCGGCACCGTGACGCGGGAGGAACTCATCGACACCCTGCAAAAACTTGCTACGGCGAAATACGAAAAGCAGGTCGAGACCTTCACCCCGGAAGTTTTCCGCATGATTGAGCGGAACGTCCTCCTGCGGGCGGTCGACCGCAACTGGATGGACTATATCGACGCGGCGGAGGACCTGAAGGGGAGCGTCGGTCTGAACGCATACGCCCAGCGGAACCCCATCGTGGAATACAAGATTGCAAGCAGCGAGATGTTCGAGCAGATGACCGCGGATATCCGCGCCGAGACCTCCCGCGCGCTGCTGACCATCGTTAAGGTCGAACAGGCGCAACGCCGTCAGGTCAGGACGGTCGCGTTCGGTCGCGGCGGGGCGCAATCGCAAAAAAAGCCGCAAGCGCCGACGACGGTCCGGCGGGATAGGAAGGTCGGACCGAACGACCCCTGTCCTTGCGGCTCCGGCAAAAAATATAAGAAGTGCTGCGGCTCGGTGACGGGTCCGTCGGACACGCAAAGGACGAATTGAACCATGGGATTCGGAATCGCATTTCTCGGCTATTGCTTCCTGTTCCTGCACGAGGCGGGGTTCGGTGCGGTCGGCGCGCCGATGCTTGCCTACGGGTTCTTCCTCGCCTCGCGTCTGGACCCCTATTTCCTCGGCGCCTCGATTTCCGCCCTGTTCATGCTCCCGCGCGGGGTGTTCGTGCTGCTCGACGTGTTTTTGCCTATGGCGGGGGTCGATTTCGACCTGTCCGCGCGCTTCCCGTGGCTGGATTTGAGCACCTACCTGCTGTTCTTCATCGCGTGGTTCTTCCTGATTTTCTACCAGTGCATGGGCGTCCGCCGTATCGCGACGGATTGCGGGCATGAAAAGCTGCAGCGGACCGCCTCGCGGCAGATGTACCTGTCCGCCGTGTTTATCCTGTTCGCCATTTCGCTCGTCGTCGGGCAGAGCCTCCTGGACGACGCCCGGATTCTGCTGATTGGGTATATCGCGTTCTATGTTATTCTGCTGTTCAACCTGTTTTTCACCCACACCTGTCAGGTGATGATTACGAGCGAAGGTCAATTCGAAAAGGACAGTCAATACGTCGCGGAACAGAACCGTTTGGCGGCGAAAAAACGTCAATCCGATATGGAAAAGGAGCGAGAATACCGTGAAAGGAAACAACGCCGCAAGCGGAAATGAATCCCTGTCCCGCATCGTCCTTTTGCTGACGTTCGCCTGCGTCCTGCTCGCAAACCCGTTCTGGGGGCTTGCGGACATTTTGCCGGACGTCGTCGCGTGGGTGCTCGTCTGGGTCGCTTTGCGGCGGCTCGCCGAATGCAACGAAAATCTCTATCAGGCGCGGAAACGGACGGTCTGGCTGGTCGTCGTCGAGGTGTTGAAACTGGTGTTTTGGCTGTTGCTGCGCCGTTCGACGCTCAGTTCCAACCGCATGCTCGCCGTACTGCTGTTTTGCGGCGCGGAGGCAGCCCTGCTGGTGCTGTTCTTCCGTTCCTTCCTGACGGGCGCGGAGGAACTTTCCCGCGCGGCGGATTGCGACAAGGCGTATCTGAAAATCGAGAATCTCCGTTTCCTCGGAACGCTGTTCGCAATCGCCCGTTCGGTTTGCGCGTTCCTGCCGGAATTGACTTCGATTGCGGAACTGTATATCGAAAATCCCGAAGACTCGTTCGGCAGGCAGATGAGCGAACAGACGCTGAACCTGTTGCGGCAGTTCGCGTCCTCGCGGGAAATCCTGCTGTTCGTCTTTTCGATTCTGGAAATCGCCGCCGCCGTCGCGTGGCTTTCGTCTATTCTGCCGTTCTTGCGCCTGTTCCGCTCGGACGAAAACCTGTCCGGCTACTTGCGCGCAAACCTTTCGTCCGGCAGGGAAGTGACGCGGTCGGAGCGCTGTTTGCGGGCGTTCTACCTCGCCCGCGTCTGCTTTGCGGTCGGCATGGTGTTCCTGCTCGATATGCGGTTCAACGGCGTGCGGGCCATTCCGCTTTTCGGCTTTCCGTTGCTGTTCGCGTTCGGGTGCAAGTTCCTTGACCGGCTCACGGACGACCGTCGGTTCCGTCCGGCGTGGGTCGCGGCGCTTTGCGCGGCGGGGTTGCTCCTGCTCGCGGAGCTGTACCGAACCGTTTTCACGGTTCCGGATATCCTGGTATTCGCGGAACAGTCGCTCGGAACGGAGGCGGTTTCCGCCGCCGTGATTTTGCCCTGCATGGCGTCGCTGTTCGTGTTTTGGCTGTTCTTCGCGGGGAAGCTGGAAACGGTTTCCGGGCAGTTCGGGTGCGGTTCGGTCTATTTTGCCGGACTGCCGTATGTGCTTTTGACGGTTTACGCCCTGCTGGAAACGGCGATTTTCGTCCTGCCGCTTTCGGCGTGGTACGTCAATACCGTTCGGGTCGTGGTCGCGGTGCTGTTCTGGTTCCTCGTCAACCGTCGGCTTGCCGCGCTTGAGGAGCAGATACGCGAAACGCTCCTGCTCGCCGAACTGCCGGACGGTTACCGGCACCCGTAAAATCGGTCCGCCGACAAAAAGACGACGCAGAGGGTTTTCCCTCTGCGCCGTCACTTTTTTACCGCTCAGACGCGAAAGAGCAGGTCGGTATAGGTCGGCATCGGCCAATAATCGGTCGGCATTTTGGTTTCCGCGAGGTCGACCGCCTGCCGGGCGGACAGGAGTGCCGTCGTGACGCGGTCGCGGTAGAAGGTCGCTTGCGCGAGCGGGTCGGCAATCGTGCGCCCCTCCGCCGCGACGGATTCGAGCGCTTTCGTGTTCTCGTAAATGCGGTCGCAAAGCGCAATCAGTTCCGCGCGGACCGCTTTTTCGTACTTCGTAGCGTCGCCGAGGTCGTCGATATAGGCGCTGACGGCGGGCAGAATGTCCCGCGAGAGCATATCCAGCGCCGTCAACGCCTCGACGTTGATGGTTTTGACGTAATTTTCGAGCGATATCTCGTAGCGGGATTCGATTTCCCGTTCGGTGTATATCCCGTGGCGGACGAACAGGTCGATGTTCTTGCGTTCGAGCATTTGCGGCAGGCAGGCGACCGTGGAGGACAGGTTGAGCAGTCCGCGGCGGGCGGCTTCCTGTGTCCATTCCTCGGAATATCCGTTGCCGTTGAAGATAATGCGCTTGTGGTCCCGCATCGCCTCCCGCACCAGTTCCCGCGCCTCCGCGAGCACGTTCTCCGCGCCTTCCAGACGGTTCGCGAATCCGGCGAGCACGTCCGCGACCGCCGTGTTGAGCACGGTGTTCGGCTGGGCGATGTTCTGGGCGGAACCGAGCATACGGAATTCGAACTTGTTGCCGGTGAAGGCGAACGGGGACGTGCGGTTGCGGTCGGTATTGTCCTTCGGGAAGGACGGCAGGACGTGCACGCCGAGTTCCATGGCGGAGACCGGCGTATCGCGGTGGCTCGCGCCGGATTCGACGTCCTGCAGGATTGCGGTCAGTTCGTCGCCGAGGAAAATCGAGATGATTGCCGGGGGCGCCTCGTTCGCGCCGAGGCGGTGGTCGTTTCCGGCGGAGGCGACGGATACCCGCAACAGCCCCTGGTATTCGTCGACCGCGACGATGACAGCCGCGAGGAAGAGCAGGAATTGCGCGTTTTCCGCCGGCGTCTTGCCGGGGTCGAGCAGGTTGCGCCCGGTGTCCGTCGAAAGCGACCAGTTGTTGTGCTTGCCCGAACCGTTGACGCCCGCGAACGGCTTTTCGTGCAGCAGGCAAATCATGCCGTGCTCGTCGGCGATACGGCGCATCATTTCCATCGTCAGGTGGTTGCCGTCGACGGCGACGTTGGTCGTCGAGAAAATCGGAGCAAGTTCATGCTGGGCGGGCGCGACTTCGTTGTGCTTGGTTTTGGCGAGCACGCCGAGTTTCCAGAGCGATTCGTCGAGGTCCCGCATGAACGCCGCCACACGGGGCTTTATCGTGCCGAAGTAGTGGTCGTCCATTTCCTGCCCCTTGGGTGCGGGCGCGCCGAACAGCGTCCGCCCGGTGAACAGCAGGTCCTTCCGCTTGAAATACAGGTCCTTGTCAATCAGGAAATACTCCTGCTCCGGACCGACCGTCGTGGAAACCGAATTGGTCGTCCGGTCGCCGAACAGACGAAGGATCCGCAAGGCTTCCCGGTTGAGTTCCTCCATGGAACGTAAGAGCGGGGTCTTCGTGTCGAGCGTTTGCCCGCCGTAGGAGCAGAACACCGTCGGGATATAGAGCGTCCCGTCCTTGACGAACGCGGGGGAAGTCGGGTCCCACGCGGTGTAGCCCCGCGCTTCGAACGTCGCGCGCAATCCGCCCGACGGGAAGGAGGACGCGTCCGGCTCGCCCTTGATGAGCTCCTTGCCGGAAAATTCCATGATGACCGTCCCGTTGTCGGTGGGGGAAATGAAACTGTCGTGCTTTTCGGCGGTCACGCCGGTCAGCGGCTGGAACCAGTGGGTGTAGTGGGTCGCGCCCTGTTCGAGCGCCCAGTCCTTCATCGCCGCCGCGACGACGTTCGCAAGACCGATGTCAAGGTCCTCCCCCTTTTCGATGGTTTTTTTCAGGGATTTGTAAATTTCCTTCGGCAGTTTGTTTTTCATGACCGAGTCGTTGAAAACCTGACTGCCGAAAATCTCCGGGACGTTTGTCATGTGCGCGATACCTCTTTTTCGGTTTTTCTTTACCATGATATTGTAATCCCGCAAAAAAGGTTTGTCAAGAGGATTTTCGTCATTTTCCGCCCCGATATGTCTGTGTTACAATGATGTGTGACAAAAAGCAAAAAAAGGGTGGCGAATAGGAGAAACCTGTGGTAAGGTTAAGTTGACGAGACTACACCCGAAAGGCAGGAACCCTATTCGCCATGAATAAGATAACACAAACCATGCGGTATCGTCAAGCCCTAATTTTGTATGCCGAGAAGCACGGCGTCACCGAGGCGGCGAAACGGTACCGAACAAACCGACAGTACGTTTACCGCTGGATGAAGCGCTACGACGGGACTTTGCAGTCCCTTTCGGACAGATCCCACCGACCACATCACCACCCCAAACAGCACACCGAAGCGGAATTGGCGCTCATTCAAAATATGCGGCGAAGAAATCCCAACACCGGGCTCGTGGTGTTTTGGGTGAAACTGCGGCGACGAGGGTACACCCGCTCTATCTCCGGCCTGTACCGTGTCCTGACGCGTAGCGGACAGATGGCGGTGAAGCTTCCGAATCCCAAATACATCCCCAAACCCTACGAGCAAATGCAGTATCCCGGTCAGCGATGCCAGATCGACGTCAAATTCGTCCCGCTCTCTTGCCTCGCCGGCGAGGCAAGAGAGCACAAGTTCTACCAGTACACCTTCCTTGACGAGTACAGCCGTTTTCGCTATCTGGAAGCCTTTGAAGAACACAGCACCTATTCCTCTACCGTATTTCTACAACACGTTATCGAGAGGTTCCCCTATGCCATTGAATGCGTCCAGACCGACAACGGCTCGGAGTTCACAAACAGGCTGAATCCCCAGAAATGCCCCAAAAAGACGCTTTTTGAAAACACGCTTTCCAAGTTTGGTATTCGGCACAAGCTGATCAAGCCCTTCACGCCGCGACATAACGGTAAAGTGGAGCGTTCTCACCGCAAGGACAACGAGGAGTTTTATGCTTCTCACAAGTTTTATTCCTTCGACGATTTCAAAAAACAGTTAGCCGTCCGCCAACGTCAATACAACAATTTTCCCATGCGTCCGCTTAACTGGTTCTCTCCTAAATTTGTCCTCTTTTCTTTTCCTGACTTTGTAACACATCATTGACAAACCTACAATTTTCGTCATTTTCCGCCCCGATACGGGACGCGTCGGCTTTTTTGTCCGTAAATTTAACAAAAAAAGAAAAAAAGTGTTGACAGAATCGAAAAACTGTACTATAATGAACATTGATGAAGGTGTCATTGAGGGCTGTGCGGTGTGCGCCGTTCAAGAGATGACGCACTTTTTTTGTTAGAAGTGTCAGGGATTCGTCGGAGTGAGGAGAGGACATGAAGTACATTTTTGTCACAGGCGGTGTGATTTCCGGTCTCGGAAAAGGGATTACGGCGGCGGCGCTCGGTCGGCTGCTCAAGCAACGCGGGCTGAAGGTCGCGTCGCAAAAGTTGGACCCGTATATCAACGTGGACCCCGGAACGATGAACCCGTTACAGCACGGGGAAGTCTACGTGACGGTCGACGGCGCGGAGACCGACCTCGACCTCGGTCATTACGAGCGGTTCATCGACGAGGACCTCAACAAGTATTCCAACCTGACCACCGGAAAGGTCTACTGGAACGTGCTCAACAAGGAGCGCCGGGGGGAATATCTGGGGGAGACCGTCCAGGTCATTCCGCACATCACCAACGAAATCAAGGACTTCATCTACAACGTCGGCAAGAAGTCGGACGCGGACGTCGTCATCACGGAAATCGGCGGCACGGTCGGCGACATCGAAAGCCGCCCGTTCCTTGAGGCGATTCGGCAGGTCTCCCGCGAGGCGGGCAAGCAGAACTGCCTGTTCATTCATGTCACCTATATCCCGTATCTCCGTTTTGCCGGGGAACATAAATCCAAACCGACCCAACATTCGGTCAACGAACTGCAGTCCGTCGGCATTACGCCGGACATTATCGTTATGCGTTGCGACGAGCACGTCGACGAGCATATTCGGCGCAAAATTTCGCTTTTCTGCAACGTCAAGCCGGATTGCGTGATTGAAAACATCACGATTCCCGTGCTGTACGAAGCGCCGCTGATGCTCGAAAAGAGCAATTTCTCCGGCATCGTCTGCCGCGAGCTCGGTATCGACGCCCCGCCGCCGGACCTGACGGAATGGCGCGCGATGATTGACAAAATCAAGTCCCGCAGTCGGACGGTCCGTATCGCGCTGGTCGGGAAGTACATCTCCCTGCACGACGCCTACCTCTCCGTCGCGGAATCCTTGCGGCACGCCGGTTACGTCTACGGCGCGAAAATCGACATCGACTGGATTGATTCCGAAACGCTCGTCGAAAAGAGCTACGAGGAAATCCTCGCCGGACACGACGGCATTCTCGTTCCGGGCGGGTTCGGCGCGCGCGGGATAGAGGGCAAAATCCTCGCCGTTCGTTACGCGCGGGAGCACCGCGTGCCGTATCTCGGCATCTGTCTCGGTATGCAGGTCGCCGTCATCGAGTTCGCGCGCGACGTTTGCGGATACGCCGACGCGGATTCGCTGGAATTCAACGCGGACACCGCCCACCCGGTCATCGGCTATATGCCCGACCAGAACGAAACGATGGACAAAGGCGGCACGATGCGGCTCGGCGCCTACCCGTGTACGCCGGTCGAAGGGACGCGGTTCTACGACTGCTACGGCGGACAGCCGATTTCCGAGCGGCACCGCCACCGTTGCGAATTCAACAACCTCTACCGCGAATCGATTGAATCCAAAGGCATGAAGATTTGCGGGATTTCGCCGGACCGGCGCATCGTCGAGGCGGTGGAAATCACGGACCACCCGTTCTTTGTCGGCGTGCAGTTCCACCCCGAGTTCCAGAGCCGCCCGAACAAGGCGCACCCGATTTTCAAAGGCTTTATCCAAGCCGCCTGCAAGCAAAGCGATTCCGAAAGGCAGTGATTCCATTCCATGTCCAAGCGCCCCTTTGTCACGAAGGAACAGGTGGAACAAATCGTTCGTCGGTTCCCCACGCCGTTTCACATCTATGACGAGAAAGGCATTCGGCAAAACGCCCGCCGCCTGAAGGAGGCGTTTTCGTGGAATCCGGGGTTTCGGGAGTATTTCGCCGTCAAAGCGACCCCGAATCCGTACCTGCTGCAGATTTTGCGGGAGGAAGGCGCCGGGGTGGATTGCTCGTCGCTGACGGAGCTGATGCTTTCGGACGTCGTCGGCTTTTCCGGGCAGGAAATCATGTTTTCCTCGAACGTCACGCCGGAGGAGGATTTCCGGCTCGCCTCGTCGCTCGGCGCAATCGTCAATTTCGACGACCTGACGCACCTGCAGTTCTATGAAAGAATCGCCCCGTTCCGGGAAACGATGTCCTGCCGCTACAATCCCGGCGGGGATTTCACGATGGGCAACCGTATCATGGATTCCCCGAAGGACGCGAAGTACGGCATGACCCGCCCGCAAATGCGGGAGGCGTTCCTCTATATGAAGGAAAAAGGGGTCCGGCATTTCGGTATCCACGCGTTCCTCGCGAGCAATACGACGGACAACGGGTATTACCCGAAACTCGCGTCCATTCTGTTTGAACTTGCCGTCTGGCTCAAGCGCGAGACCGGGGTGCATATCGCGTTCATCAACCTGTCCGGCGGGGTAGGCGTGCCGTACCGCCCGGAGCAGGCGGGCAACGACATCTACGCCATCGGCGAGGGGGTCCGGCAGGAATACGAGCGAATCCTCGTGCCGGCAGGCATGGGCGACGTGGCGATTTATACGGAACTCGGTCGGTTCATGCTCGCGCCCTACGGCGGTCTGGTCGCGAAAGTGCTGCACCAGAAACATATCTGGAAGGAATACATCGGTTTGGACGCTTGCGCCGCAAACCTGATGCGCCCCGCGATGTACGGCGCTTACCACCATATCACGGTCCTCGGCAAGGAGGACGCCCCCTGTGACCACGTCTATGACGTCACCGGCGGGCTTTGCGAAAACAACGACAAGTTCGCCGTCGACCGTCCGTTGCCGGAGATTGCCATCGGGGATTACCTGTTTATCCACGACGCGGGCGCGCACGGCTTTTCGATGGGGTACAACTACAACGGCAAACTTCGTTCCGCGGAACTGCTGTTGCGGGAGGACGGGACGGTGCGGCAGATTCGCCGTGCCGAAACGCCGGAGGACTACTTCGCCACGCTGGATTTTTCGCCGTGGCAAAAATCGGTCGAAAAAAAGACTTGACAAACCGGAAAAAGTGTGTTATAGTATCTTAAACCGTTGAGGCGGAAGTAAAGGCGGATATGCCCGTACAGAGAGCCCGCGTTGCTGAGAGTCGGGTCGGAAACAGGTCGTCAAATGGACCGCGGAGGGTGCAGTCAAAAGGAAGGGTTCCTTCCCGAGTATTCTGTGACGTGTCGGCATACGTCAGTTGTCGGGGATATGGAAGTATCCCGTTGAGGTGCGTTTCCGCGTCGTTGCGCGGGGCGAAACAAGGTGGTACCGCGGATTTCGATTCGTCCTTGGCAGAAGGGAAAATTCTGTCAGGGGCGTTTTTCGTTTTTTTACAAAGGAGAGGGAGCGCGTATATGAACATCAGACCCGAACTTGCACAGGTCAAAGCGTATGCGGAAACGGGGGCGTACCGCGTTTTTCCGGTCAGTTGCGAGATGCTTTCGGACGTTTGCACGCCAATCGAGGCGCTGCAAATCCTCAAGAACGTGTCGACGCACTGCTATCTGCTGGAATCCGTCGCGGAAAAGGAGACATGGGGGCGCTACACGTTCCTCGGTTTCGACCCGAAATTGGCAATCACCTGTCGGGACGGCGTCATGACGGTCGGGGAGCGGGAGATTCGCACGGACGACCCGTCGTCGATCATTCGTTCGGTCCTCGCGGACTATAAAAGCCCGCGGCTGGAGGGATTGCCGTCCTTCACGGGCGGGCTCGTCGGGTACTTCGCTTACGATTACCTCGGTTACAGCGAACCGACCGTCCGGCGGGAGACCGTTGACACCGAACGGTTCCGCGACGCGGACCTGATGCTGTTCGACAAGGTCATCGCGTTCGACAACGTCCGGCAGAAAATCGTCCTCATCGTCAATATCCCGCTCGACGACCCGGAAACCGCTTACCGCAAGGCGGAGGACGACCTGCAAGCCCTCGCGGACCTGTTGCTGCACGGCGAACGCAAAAAGGAGCCGGGCGGACACGCGACCGGACCGTTCACCCCGCTGTTTGAAAAGGAAACCTATTGCGGCATGGTCGAGCGGGCGAAAAGGCACATCTACGAGGGGGACATCTTCCAAATCGTGCTTTCCAACCGGCTTTCCGCCCCGTTTGAGGGCAGTCTGCTCAACACCTACCGTATCTTGCGGACACTCAACCCGTCGCCGTATATGTTCTACCTGTCCGGGACGGACGTCGAAGTCGCCGGCGCGTCGCCCGAAACGCTCGTCAAACTGGAGAACGGCGTCCTGCACACGTTCCCGCTCGCCGGGACGCGCAAGCGCGGAAAGACCCCGGAGGAGGACGAGGCGCTCGAACGGGAACTGCTCGCGGACGAAAAGGAACTCGCCGAACACGATATGCTCGTCGACCTCGGACGGAACGACCTCGGACGGGTCAGCCGGTTCGGAACGGTCGCCGTCGAGCGGTACCACACGATTCAGCGCTACTCGCACGTCATGCACATCGGTTCGACCGTGCGCGGGGAACTTCGCGAACCGTTCGACGCGCTCGACGCGGTCAGCGCGGTCCTTCCGGCGGGAACGCTTTCGGGCGCGCCGAAATTACGGGCTTGCCAACTCATCGGCGAACTGGAAAACAGCAAGCGCGGCATCTACGGCGGGGCAATCGGGTACATCGACTTTACCGGCAACCTCGACACCTGTATCGCCATTCGTATCGCCTATAAGAAGAACGGGACCGTTTTTGTCCGGAGCGGCGCGGGCATCGTGGCGGATTCCGTGCCGGAAAAGGAATTCGAGGAATGCCTCAACAAGGCCGCCGCGGTCGTCGCCGCCGTCAGACAGGCGAGCGAATTGGAGGATTGAGCCATGGTCCTGCTGATTGACAACTACGACAGTTTTTCCTATAACCTCTACCAGATGGTCGGCGAGATTTGCCCGGATATCCGCGTCTTGCGGAACGACGCGTGTTCCGTCGCGGAAATACGCGAAATGCGCCCGGATTTCCTGCTGCTTTCGCCGGGACCCGGCCGCCCGGAGGACGCCGGGGTGACGGTGGAGGTCGCCCGAACGCTCTCGCGGGAGGTTCCGACTCTCGGCGTCTGCCTCGGACATCAGGCGATTTGCGCCGCCTACGGCGCGACGGTCACCTACGCGAAGAAACTCATGCACGGCAAGCAGTCTGTCGTGCGGTTCGACCGCGACTGCCCGCTTTTCGCGGACTGCCCGGAACGGGCGCCGGTCGGGCGTTACCATTCGCTCGCCGCCGACCCGTCGACCCTGCCGGACTGCCTGCGCGTCACCGCGTACACCGACGACGGGGAAGTCATGGCGGTACAGCACCGCGAATACCCCATTTTCGGCGTGCAGTTCCACCCGGAATCCATTCTGACGCCGTGCGGCGCGCAAATGCTCAAGAACTTTCTCTCCCTGAAAAATCTTTAGGAAAGGCGGTTGCGGGCATGTACGAGATTCGTTTGCGGATACGGGACGAAATGGAACTGTACAACCCTTTCGACGAGCGCTGTCTGACGCTCAACAGCGATGTGTCGGACTACCTTGCCGGGCAGTACGGCAGGAAGGAAGTCGGCGACGACATCGTCCTGAAAATCAAATGCGACGGACCGGTGGATTTCGACCGCGTGTGCGGGGCGTTTCAGGCGTTGATTCGGGAGCAGGAACTTCACAACGCCAATCAGAAACGGCTCAACCGCATCAAACAGTTTTGGCTGTTTTGTGTCGGCGTCGTATTCGTTGCGGCGGGCATTCTGCTCGACGGCGTGCTCGGTTCGGTCCCGGTGGAACTGATTTCCATCGTCGGTTCCTTTGCCGTTTGGGAGGCGGCGAATATTTGGATTGTGGAGAATCCCCGCACGCAAATTGCCCGAAGGACGCTGAAAAGACTGAAATCCACCAAAATCGTCGTCGAACCGTCCTGCGCGCAAGCATAGAAACCAAAAAAGGCGAAAGTCGCGCCGAAAAGAACGGCGTCTTTCGCGGAAAGGCAGTATACAAAAATGATTCGGGAAGCCATTGTCAAAATCGTCGACCGGCAGGACCTGACTTACGAGGAAGCCTACCGGGTGATGAACGAAATCATGAACGGCGAGACCACGCCGACGCAAAACGCGGCGTTCCTCGCCGCCCTCTCCACGAAAAGCACCAAAGCCGAAACGGTCGAGGAGATTGCCGGCTGTGCGGCGGCGATGCGGGAGCACGCGTTGCG